>CAJTRC010000010.1 GCA_910578365.1 uncultured Muribaculaceae bacterium | reverse complement strand
TTTTAAAGTTACCCCCGCCTTGGCGTCTCTTTTGCTGAATTGCTAAAATTCATCAGTCACGTAGCTCGCTACGCTCCTTCTTCATTTATAGCAATTTAGCTAAAAGATACGCCACCGGGAATTTAACATTTATTATTAAACGCCCTCTAATAACAGACGCCGCGCCCCGAATGCGGCCCGGCGTCTGTTATTATGAAATTTTCCGTAGGGGAATTATTTTTCGTCGTAATGTACAGGAATTACCCTGTTGATGCTGTTGTCGAGCGATATAAGGGTTTCGGTGCCGGTTACGCCCGGAATCATCTGTATGCGGTTGTTGAGGAGGTCCATGAGGTGTTCGTTGTCGCGTGCGTAAACTTTGATGAGCATTGTGTATGGACCTGTGGTGTAGTTACATTCCACAATTTCGGGTATTTTTTCAAGCTCAGGTACAACGTCGCGGTACAGAGCTCCGCGTTCGAGGTTTACGCCCACGTAAGTGCAGGTGGTATATCCGAGAACTTTGGGGTCGACATTGTAGCCGGAACCGGTAATGACCTTAATATCAATCATCCGCTGTATGCGCTGGTGCACGGCGGCACGGCTCACGCCGCAGACCAGTGCGATGTCTTTTGATGGTATGCGAGCGTTGCGCATTACGATTTCGAGGATTTTTCGGTCGAGATTGTCTATAGTCTTTTCCATATTCTATTAGCTTAGCGTATATCGTTCGTTATTTTGCAAAATTACAAAAAAATACGCAAATACCGATACTTTTTCTATTTTTTCTTGATAGAAATGGGCATTAGCGTAATAAAAAAAGAGCCTGCACGTAATGTGCAGGCTCTTTTTGTGTTATGGCTCGCAGGTTTATTAACCGTTGATTTTTACCATGGTGGCAATCAGGTCGAGAACCTTGTTCGAGTAGCCGATTTCGTTGTCGTACCACGAAACAACCTTCACGAAGTTTTCGGTCAGGTAAACACCAGCGTTGGCGTCGAAAATCGAGGTGCGAGTGTCGCCGAGGAAGTCGCTGCTTACAACAGCATCTTCAGTGTAGCCGAGTACACCCTTGAGTTCGCCTTCGGCAGCTTCCTTCATGGCAGCGCAGATGGCTTCCTTGGTAGCGGGCTTGGCCAGGTTTACGGTGAGGTCAACTACAGATACGTCGAGGGTGGGAACACGCATCGAGATACCGGTGAGCTTACCGTTGAGTTCGGGAATTACTTTGCCTACAGCCTTGGCAGCGCCGGTGCTGGAGGGGATGATGTTGCCGGCAGCAGCACGGCCACCGCGCCAGTCCTTCATCGAGGGACCGTCAACGGTCTTCTGGGTAGCGGTAGTAGAGTGAACGGTGGTCATCAGGCCGTTAACGATGCCGAACTTGTCGTTCAGAACCTTGGCGATGGGAGCAAGACAGTTGGTGGTGCAGCTTGCGTTCGAAACGAACTGAGTGCCCTTAACATAGGTGTCGGCGTTTACGCCGCAAACGAACATGGGGGTATCGTCCTTAGAGGGTGCCGACATAACAACATACTTGGCACCGGCTTCGATGTGAGCCTGAGCTTTTTCTTTGGTGAGGAACAGACCGGTAGATTCAACTACGTATTCAGCGCCAACACCGCCCCAGTTGATTTCTTTCGGGTCGCGGCAAGCGGTTACGCGGATTTCCTTGCCGTTTACAATCAGGAGGCTCTTTTCGAGATCGTAGTCTACAGTGCCGTCGAACTGGCCGTGCATGGTGTCATACTTGAGCATGTAAGCCATGTAATCTACGGGAAGAAGGTCGTTGATAGCTACTACTTCGATGTCGTTACGTTTGGTCGAAGCGCGGAATACGAAGCGACCGATACGGCCGAAGCCGTTGATACCGATTTTTGTCATTTTGTTAATACTTTATTGGTTGTGTATTAGTGTATTACGTAATTTTATTGTTATTCTCTTGGAAACACGTTTTATTTCGCGACACAAAATTACTAAAAATTTCTGAATCGTGAGTAATAAAATAACGCTATTTCGACATTGTTTGCCAATTTTTTAGAGATTTTTGATAATCTTAGGCGTTTTTTTTGTAACTTTGTAGCCTGAATTGTCGTAAACTTAAGCGCGGATACAACGTATCTGTCAAATAATCATACAGTTATGAAGCTCTTACAAGCTAAATTATCGAAGTACACCGCCCCGCAGGAAGCTATGGCGGCAGGTATTTATCCTTACTTCCGTGCCATCTCTTCAGAGCAGGACCCCGAAGTTGTTATGAACGGCCAGAAAGTGCTGATGTTCGGCTCTAACTGCTATACCGGTCTGGTTAACGACCCACGTATCAAGGAAGCCGCTATCGAGGCTACCCGTAAGTATGGCACCGGTTGCGCCGGTTCGCCTTTTCTCAACGGTACTCTCGACCTGCACAAACAGCTCGAGGCCCGTATCGCAGAATATATAGGCAAGGAAGATGTAATGATTTACTCCAGCGGTTTCGAGGTAAACCTGGGTGTAGTAAGCTGTCTTACCGGACGCGAGGATTATATCCTCTGGGATGAGCAGGATCATGCGTCGATTATCGAAGGCCGCCGCTTGAGCTTCAGCCAGTCGCTTAAGTACAAGCACAACGACATGGAGTCGCTCGAAGCGCAGCTCAAGAAATGTAACCCCGACAAGGTCAAGCTGATTGTTACCGACGGTGTTTTCTCCATGGAAGGCGACGTGGCCAATGTGCCCGAGATTGTGCGCCTGGCCAAGCAGTACGATGCCTGCGTGATGGTCGACGAAGCCCACTCGATTGGTGTGTTCGGCGAAGGAGGCCGCGGTATCTGCAACCATTTCGGCTGCGTCGACGACGTTGACCTTATTATGGGTACTTTCTCCAAGTCGTTCGCTTCGCTGGGCGGATTTATCGCCACTGACAAGGAAATCACCAACTATCTGCGCCATCACTCGCGCTCGTATATATTCACCGCCTCGATTACTCCGGCATCGACTGCCGCGGCTCTGAAGGCCATCGACCTTATGATTGAGGAACCCGAGCGCCGCGAGCATCTGTGGGAGCTTACCAATTATGCCCTGGAAGGTTTCCGCAACATGGGCTGCGAAATCGGCAATACATCCACACCGATTATTCCGCTCTATGTCCGCGACAATTTCAAGACATTCGCAATCACTCGTGACCTTCTTGATGAGGGTATATTCGTAAACCCGGTGGTGTCGCCGGCTGTTGCCCCCCACGACACGCTGATTCGTTTCAGCCTCATGGCCACACACACCAAGGAGCAGGTTAAAACTGCTCTTGAGAAAATCCAGAAAGTGTTCCGCAAGCACAATCTCATTCCCTGATAAACATACTGAAATTAATGCGGCCCCGGGCCGCATTTTTTTTTGAATATGCTGAACGAATTCCTCTCTTACGTAGAAAGCCGCTGGCCCGGAATGGCGGCGGCCATGCAGAGCGAGCCTTCTGTGTCGGTGCGTTATAACCGGGGCAAATGCGGCGATTTGCCCCGGGCCGACGTAGTACCCTGGTGCGACTGCGGACGCTATCTCGACGAGCGCCCTGCGTTCACCCTCGACCCCCGCATGCATCAGGGCGTGTATTATGTGCAGGACGCATCGTCGATGGCCGTGGGCGCTGTGGCCGGGTATCTGGCCGGCCGGTTGCCTCAGGACAGGCCTATAGTGTATCTCGACGCCTGTGCGGCTCCCGGAGGCAAAACCACAGGCGCTGTCGATGCCCTGCCGCCGTCGGCCATAGTCTTTGCCAATGAGTTCGACTATCGTCGCGCCTCGATTCTGGTGGAAAATGCGGCCAAATGGGGTTCGGCCCGTACGGTGGTGACCCGCGGCGATACAGGCCGCTACAGCGCCCTTAAGCAGTGCTTCGACATCATAGCCGTGGATGCCCCCTGCAGCGGCGAAGGCATGATACGCAAGGATGCCACCGCAGCCTCACAGTGGTCGCCGGCCCTGGTGCGCGAATGTGCCCGGCGCCAGCGCGAGATACTCGCGAATCTTTGGCCCGCATTGCGCCCCGGCGGCTATCTCATATACAGTACATGTACATTCAACGACGAGGAGAACGACCATATCGTAAGCTGGCTCGAAGAGGAATATGGGGCTGAGAGGATAGCTACTCCGGTGGAACAGATGCCCGGAGTGACAGCCGACGCTCATATTTGCCGTTTCCTGCCTTCGCGGGTGCGCGGCGAGGGTTTGTGTCTTGCGGTGCTGCAAAAGCCGTCAGAGGGGCTTAAAAACGCTCCGGAGGGCCGCAGAAAGAATAAGGATGCCAAGACACCGCAGATACCGGCGTGGCTGCAAGCCGCATTGCCCGACGGTTTCGTGCTGTCGGCCGACGGCGATGTGCTGCGGGCTATGCCTGCCGACATGGCTGCCGTGGTGCGTCCGATGCTGTCTGCGCTCGATGTGCTGGCCGCAGGTGTGGAATGTGGCACAGTGAAGGGTAGGGACGTGGTTCCGTCGCAGGCACTGGCGATGGCCGTCGACTTGAAAAGTGAAGCATTTACACAAGTGGAACTCGACACTGACACTGCACTGCGGTATCTGCGTCGAGAGGCGCTTGCCATGCCCGAGGGCACGCCCAAGGGTATTGTATTGCTTATGTTTGGCGGTCTGCCGCTGGGTTTTGTTAAAAATCTGGGCAACCGCAGCAACAATCTCTACCCGCGCGAGTGGCGAATACTGCACTAAACTCCATTCCCAATAAATAATAATTGCTTATATCGAACTCACGTTAAATACTTCTCTGCCAGATCATAGTTCATATGAGTGGTGGCTTTCATGCCTTGATGGAGGCTGAGGGCATAGCGCGACAAGGGCAGCTCAGGAATTCTAAGGCGCTCAAATGGCAGATAATCGTCGAAGCCTTCCTTTCGGCTTAGTCCGAGTTTTCATTCGGATTGGGAGCCGATTATATACAGGCACTTGCGTGCGCGAGTCACGGCGGTGTAGAGCCAGCGGTATAGTTCCACGGTGGCAGCGTCGGCAGGCAGGTAGCTCATGTCGATGAATACGTGCTGCCACTGGCCTCCCTGAGCTTTGTGGCAGGTAACGGCGTATGCGTATTTTACCTGAAGAGCGCACCAGTAGGGGTTGTCTTTGAGTAGCTTCAGACGCTGTTCCATCGGGCAGCCCTCGGGCCATTGCGAGTGGTCCTGCATCAGAGCGTAGTAAAGCTCTTCGGTGCGTGCGCGGGGTAGGGCGGCACTGTCGCCGTGCAGGGTTTCGAGCAGGAGTTTTGCCTCGAATTCTATATCGGAGTCCATCAGGGTCAGCACTACGTCGGCAAAGCGGAAGCCATAGCGCTGTTCGGTGCCTATTACACGTCGTACTGTAAGGGTATCGCCGTTGGCTACAAAGTCGAGGCCGCTTATTTTCTTAGTCCAGTAGTAGTTGTTTTTGGCCACCACGAGCAGTTCGTCGGGCCTGAGTTCCTCTTCGTAATACAGCACTTGTCCGCGTATGCCGTGGTTGAAGTCCGATGCGGTGCGGTTGCTGCGGGTTATCACCACGGTTTGTTCTTTGCCGTCTGTGCTGTATGCGCGGTCGATGTATTCGGGCAGGTCTTCGGGAGTCACGGCAATTACGTCGTCGGCCAGGCGCAGTTGGGGCAGTCCCAGGCCTTCGGGCCGCAGCATCATGCGTCTGAGCATGGTGGCGTTGTACAGAATGCCGCTGAGGCGTCCCTGGCGCGCCGGTTCGGTCATTGTGGCGCGTGTCACCTTGAGGCCGAATGATCGCAGTACATCGGGGTTCATGGCGGGCGATTTCTCTGAGCCTACGGGTGGCAGCTGGGCAGTGTCGCCCAATAAAATAAGCCGGCAGTTTGTACCGGCGTAAACGTATTGTATGAGGTCGTGCAGCAGCGATTCGCCGTTTGAGTCCGGGCCGCCTATCATCGAGGCTTCGTCAACTATGAACACAGTGTCGCTGGCGTTGTTGGTGGCCTGCACGGAGGCTCCCGGGGTATTGATGCCGTTGGAGCTGTGGCGGTAAATGCGGCGGTGTATGGTGGCGGCGGGGTAAGCGGCGAATGATGCGAATACCTTGGCTGCGCGTCCGGTGGGTGCGAGCAGCACCGCTTTGAGGCCCACGGCCTTGAGTGAGCGCACCAGGGCTCCTGTAATTGATGTTTTGCCGGTGCCGGCGTAGCCGTTGAGTATGAATACGGCGTCCTGGCGTGCGCCGGGTGCGCAGAAGCGTGCCATGGCTGCTACCACGGCTACCTGCTGCTCATTGGCTTTGAAAGGCAGGTTGAGCAGTACGCTTGCTGCGAACTCGGTGCTGTCCATAGGTGTTTATTTCAGACTCCACTCAAAACCGTCTTTGGTGTCTTTGACATCGAAGCCGATTTCTTTGAGGCGGTCGCGAATCTGGTCGCTTGTGGCCCAGTCTTTGTTCTTTTTGGCGTTGTTTCGAATCTCCAGCAGCAGGTCCATGGCCTCTTCGTAAGGCTTGAGATTGGCTCCGGCGGCTCCTTCGGGCACTATGCCCAGGATTTCCACCAGGAAGGTGTCCATTATGTGCCTGAGGGTGTCGATATCGGCCTGCGATGCTTTTGCGTTGCCGTCGTTTATCAGGTTGATGATACGGCAGGCCTCGAACAGTTCGGCTATGAGTACCGGGGTGTTGAAGTCGTCGTCGAGAGCGGCGTAGCAGCGCTCCTCGAGTTTGCTTACATCGACAGTGGATTCGGCCGATGGCTTGAGCTGTTGCAGGCGGCGATAGCCGTCGAGCATGCGTTCGAGGGCTTTCTGGGCGCCTTGCAGGGCTTCGTTGCTGAAGTCGACTGTGCCGCGGTAGTGAGCCTGGAGAATGAAGAATCGTATGGTCATGGGCGAGTAGGCCTGCTCGAGCAGGGGGTGATTGCCCGTGAAAAATTCGTCAAGGGTTATGAAATTGCCGAGCGATTTGCCCATCTTCTTGCCGTTGATGGTAATCATGTTGTTGTGCATCCAGTAGTGCACTGTGTCGTGGCCGTTGTGAGCCACTGACTGGGCAATTTCACATTCGTGGTGTGGGAACTTAAGGTCCATTCCGCCGCCGTGAATGTCGAATTTTTCGCCAAGGTATTTCTCGCTCATGGTTGAGCACTCCAGATGCCATCCGGGGAAGCCTTCGCTCCAGGGCGAGGGCCAGTGCATGATATGCTCGGGCGCGGCTTTCTTCCACAGGGCGAAGTCGGAGGGGTTGTGTTTCTCGTGCTGTCCGTCCAGTGCGCGGGTTGTGGCCAGGAGTTCGTCGATGTTGCGTCCGCTGAGGCGTCCGTAGCCGCGTTCGGCGTTGAATTTGGGTACGTCGAAGTAAACCGAGCCTTCGCTGACGTAAGCGAAGCCGCTGTCGAGAATTTTTTTGATGTATTCGATTTGCTCGATAATGTGACCCGATGCGTGCGGTTCTATTGAGGGCGGCAGCACGTTGAGTGCTTCCATGGCATGGTGGTACCGGTTGAGGTAGAACTGAACCACTTCCATGGGTTCCAGCTGCTCCAGGCGCGCTTTTTTGGCGATTTTGTCCTCTCCTTCGTCGGCGTCGTGTTCCAGATGGCCCACATCGGTGATGTTGCGTACGTAGCGAACTTTGTATCCCAGGTGGGTGAGGTAGCGGTACACGATGTCGAAGGTTATGGCCGGACGTGCGTGGCCCAGATGGCCGTCGCCGTACACGGTGGGGCCGCACACGTACATCCCGACACGTTCGGGATGCAGAGGTGTGAAGGTTTCCTTCTCGCGGCTGAGCGAGTTGTATATCGTCAGGTTGTGGTTTCTCACGACTTAGGCCATGAAGGGGTTGGGTATGTCGTTGCCACCCTTGGCGTTGCCGGCGTTTTTGGGCATTTTGCGGGTGATTTCGCCGAAGTTTTCTTCGTACTTGGTGATGTTGTCGCGGAGGGCGAAGAGGAGGTTTTTGGCGTTTTCGGGAGTCATGATTATGCGGCTCTGTACTTTAGCCTGGGGCATGTTGGGTGCCACGCTGATGAAGTCGAGGTAGAATTCGTTGCCGCTGTGCGAGATTACAGCGAGGTTGCTATAGTGGCCTGATGCTACTTCGGGGGTAAGTTCGATTTTGAGTTCGTTTTTTTTCTGTTCCATTTTTTGTGCGTTTTGGGGTTATGAATTGTGCGAGACGCGGTCTATTCGGCCGTCGAGCATGTGTATCACATGGTTGCAGTCCGAGGCGAGTGTCTCGTCGTGAGTTACTATAACAAAAGTCGCGCCAATTTCATCTCTCAGTTCAAAAAAAAGTCTGTGAAGTTCGTTTTTGTTCTGTGAGTCGAGGCTTCCTGACGGTTCGTCGGCCAGGATAACCTGGGGTGAGTTGATCAGAGCCCTGGCTACCGATGCTCGCTGGCATTCGCCGCCGGAGAGTTCGGCGGGGCGGTGTTCCAGCCGATGTCCGAGCCCCAGCCGTTTTATGAGCGTTCGGGCTTTTTCAAAGGCTTCGCGGCGGCTGTTGCCGCTTATGAGGGCGGGCATGGCCACATTTTCGAGCAGGTTGAATTCGGGCAGGAGTCTATGTTGCTGGAATACGAAGCCTATGCGGCGATTGCGGAATTCCGACAGTCGTCGGTCGCTGAGTGTAAATGGGTTGTCGCTGTCGTAAGTTACTGTGCCCGAGTCGGGGACACTGAGTGTGCCAAGAATCTGCAGCAGGGTGGTTTTGCCGGCGCCGCTGGGTCCGACAATGGCGGTTACATGACCGGGTACGATGTCCAGGTCGATGCCTTTCAGCACTTGGAGCGGGCCAAAGTGTTTTTGTATGCCGCGAGCTTGTATCATAATGCGAAGTTAAGCAAAAAAAAAGAGTTGTGCAAATCACAACTCTTTTTTTGGTAGCCCATAGGAGAATCGAACTCCTCTTTCAAGAATGAAAATCTTGCGTCCTAGCCGATAGACGAATGGGCCATCCTTGCGCCCGAAGGCTTATGTCAATGCCACTTAAGCAGCGAGCTTGGCAATGTGGTGAGCCAGCTTGCTCTTGAGGTTGGCGGCTTTGTTCTTTGAGATAGCTTTCTTTGAAGCGAGACGGTCGAGCATAGCGCTTACTTCGCGAAGCTTGGCTTCAGCGGCGGCTTTGTCGGTCATCTTGCGAAGATTGCGGACAGCATTGCGGGCAGTCTTGGCATAGTAGCGGTTGCGAAGACGACGGCTTTCGGTCTGACGGATGCGTTTGATTGATGACTTATGGTTTGCCATTTTTTGGTTTTGTTGTTGCTTTTTGTTGTTTGATTTAGTAGCCCATAGGAGAATCGAACTCCTCTTTCAAGAATGAAAATCTTGCGTCCTAGCCGATAGACGAATGGGCCGTGCCTGAAAGCGAGTGCAAATATAGGTACTATTTTTGATATAAAAAAAAATATGCTTGTATTTGTATGTATTTTTAGCACTCTTTAACTAAAAATACATTTTTATAGCCTCTAAAGGGCTTATTTGGAGGCGAACCGCTTGTATTTCTCGAAGAAGTGCCAGATGGCGATTCCGGTGCTTACCGACACGTTGAGCGAGTGTTTGGTGCCTACCTGAGGTATTTCCAGACAGTGGCGGCATCGGTCGACTATTATGGGGTCGACGCCGTCTACTTCGTGACCTGACACCAGTGCGTAGCCGCCTTGGCTGAAGTCGGGCTCGAAGTTTTCGAGGCTTATGCTTTCGTGTACCTGCTCCAGGCAGCACACGGTGTAGCCTTCGGCCTCGAGGCGGTCGATTGCCAGGGCGGTGGTTTCGAAGTATTCCCAGCTGACGGAGTCTTCGGCTCCGAGGGCGGTTTTGTGTATTTCGGCGCCGGGCGGGGTGGCGCATATGCCGCATAGCATCAGGCGCTCGACACCGAATGCGTCGCAGGTCCGGAATATTGAGCCTATGTTATTGAGGGAGCGCACGTTGTCGAGCACTACTGTAAGGGGTAATTTTTTTGCCTGTTTGAATTCGGCCACGCTCAGGCGGCCCATTTCGGTGATTTTTTTCTTCTGCATATATTATTTTTGCGGTCGTCCGTTGTTTCCGGGTCGTATTCCGCCGGAGGGGTTTGTGGCGGGAGCCGACGGCTTTCCGCTTACGCCTTCGGGGTTTCCTTGGGGTCGCGATGGTGCGGCCGAAGGTCGGTTTGAGGGTGGTATGACCGGACCGGGATTTCCTCCGTTCCAGCCGTTCCAGCCGGGGCGGTATGGCGGTCGGTACACCGGGGGCGCTGACCACATCGGGCCGTAGAAACCGTTCAGTGCGTTGTCCCAGATTCCGTTGTTGTAGTATCCGTAGTAGGGTGAATAGTCGGAAACGCCTACTCCTGCTTCGGTGTCTACCCCCCATATCATGTCGGCACATGAACCCAGCAAAATTGCCAGGGCTGCCACCGCCATGGCGGTTGTTATCTTGTTCCGTTTCATAGTCAATTCGTTTTATATTATATAAATAAAACGACTGAAACGGTTAAATCGTTCTTAGTATTCGCTGAACAATTTGGGCTTTATACAGATGCCCAGGCGCAGCTGCGAGTGGAATTCCTTGTATGCCAGCAGGCCTTCTCCATAGCCGTTGTAGTATTGCAGGAACAGGTACTGGTTGTCGCGCTTGAACACGCGCCAGCCCAGTTCCACCACGGTGTTGTAGTTGAAGTTCCAGCCTTGGCGTTTGGTGAGGATTACGGCGCCGGTAAAGCGCTGGTTGTTGCTCATCACCTGCATGCCTACCTGGTATATGCCGCAGTATTTTAGTATATCCTTGTTGTTCATGCCGTCGATGATGGGCGCCCATATTTTGCCGTGCACCATCAGGTTGTTGTCGATGATTATGTTTGCGGCCAGCGACACTTTGTTCCAGCTGCGTGATTCCAGGCCGTCGCGTCCGTTGCTTTCATGCTCCAGCATCAAGGTGGCTTTGCCTATGTATTTGTTTTTGACAAACAGCGGTTTGGTGATGCCGATACCCGGGTTGAAGTTGAGGTCGGTCATTGGCATGGAGTTCTGCAGTACGTTCCAGAAGCATTTCTGCGAGTAGAACAGATACAGGTATGTGCCCCATGGCAGTGTAGAGCGTGTCAGTTTCTGAGCGATGGAAATCTGGAATTTGATGTTGGTGTTCTCCTTTGTCATCTTGGGACCTATGGCTGGTCCGAAGATGAAGTAGTTGTCTTTGTACAGCCCGAAGTAAGGGCGGTCGTCGAAGTCTTTGCGTATGCTGTCGGCGTCGAGCTTTTCGCCGTCGACGGAGATAATCTGTGCTCGCGTTGCCTGCGGAGCTGTGAGAGCGAGCATGCAAGTGATGATTATGAGTAGTAGTTGCTTCACATTGCAAATTTACGATTTTTGCATTTATATGGCAAAACTATAGTACAAATATGCGAATTTTTTTGCAGTATAAAGCAAAAGAAGTTGTAAAGGCCCGCGGCACGATGTATATCTGCCGCGGGCCTTTGCCGGAGTGTGTATGGTGTGAAATCAGATTTTGTCTACTTCGAGGTCGCCCTGGAATACTTCGTGCCAAGGCAGGCCCTGGCGTGCTACTTCTTCCAGGAACGGATCGGGGTCGAATTCCTCAACGTTGTGTACGCCCGGTTTCACCCACTTGCCGGTGAGGAACATCATGGCTCCGGTCATGGCCGGTACGCCGGTGGTGTAGCTTACGGCCTGCATGCCGGTTTCTTTGTAGGCGGCTTCGTGTGAGCAGTTGTTGTAGATATAGTATGTGATAGGTTTGCCTTCCTTGTCGAGGCCGGCTATGCGGCAGCCGATTGAGGTTTCGCCGTGGTAGTTCTCGCCCAGGTCCTGGGGGTTTGGCAGTACGGCCTTGAGGAACTGCAGGGGTACTATTTTGGTGCCGTTGTATTCAACCTCGTCGATGCGGGCCATGCCAATATTCTGGATTACGCGCAGGTGGGTGAGGTATTCCTGCCCGAATGTCATCCAGAAGCGTGCGCGTTTGATTGTGGGGTAGTTCAGTACCAGCGATTCGAGTTCTTCGTGGTAGAGGAGGTACGATTCGCGCTGGCCTATGTTGGGGTAGGTCAGAGGCAGATGTATTTCCAGAGGGCCGGTGGTAACCCATTTGCCGTCTTGCCAGTAGCGTCCGTTCTGGGTGATTTCACGGATGTTTATTTCGGGGTTGAAGTTGGTGGCGAAGGCTTTGCCGTGGTCGCCGGCGTTGCAGTCGACGATGTCAAGGTACTCGGGCTTGCTGAAGTAGTGTTTCACGGCGTAGGCAGTAAATACGCCGGACACACCCGGGTCGAATCCGCAGCCTAAAATCGCTGTAAGACCGGCTTTTTCGAAGCGCTCGCGGTAGGCCCACTGCCACGAGTATTCGAAGTGGGCCTCGTCTTTAGGCTCGTAGTTGGCGGTATCGAGGTAGTTTACGCCGCACTGAAGGCAGGCTTCCATTATGGTGAGGTCCTGGTAGGGCAGGGCTACGTTGATTACCATGTCGGGTTTATGGCGGTTGAGGAGCTCTACCAGCTGGGGTACGCTGTCGGCGTCGACCGAGTCGGTGAGTATGTCGTCGGCGCCGATGGCCTTGACAATGGCGTCGCACTTAGATTTTGTGCGCGATGCTATTACGATTTCGTTGAAGACCTGACGGTTCTGAGCGCATTTGTGTGCCACGACGGTACCTACACCGCCCGCACCGATAATAAGAACTTTCGACATTTTTTTCTTCTTCCTTATAATTAAATGTTTGATGTTAGATGTTGAGTCGCAGCCCGTGGCATTACTTGTGCCGGCGTTTGTCGAGAGCTATGCACCCGAAGGTGAACAAGCCCAGGAGTATAAGCAGCATGGTCTGGGTGCCCAGTACCAGATTGGCGAATGCCGCCGCCTGTGCCTGCCCCAGGCCGTATATGCCCAGTGCGAATATTATGGCCCACTGCCAGGGGCCGATGCCGCCGTTCGACGGCACTCCCATGGATATGCTCGACAACACAAAGGCTACCAGCGCGGCCAGGATGCCGTGCTGTGCCAGCACTTCGCGGGTGAAAGGGAAGGCATAGAACGCCACATAGAGCTGCACAAAGTAGCAGCCCCAGAGTCCTGCGGTGAGCAGCAGCCACCTACCCTTGCCAGGCATTGTGGCTATTACTGCGAAGCCTTGCCAGAGTTCATGCACCTGCTGCCGGATTTTCTGTACTTTGCTGTTTGTGGACTTATGTGTCAGGAACCACCATACAAGGGCTGCCAGGGAGGCTATCGCCAGCCACAGCCAGGGCGATGTGGCGAAGCCTGTGAGGCGGTCGACGGTATCGGCGTTGTCGGCAAAGTATGTAATCAGGGCTTTCGAGGCCAGCATGAAGGTGACCAGAGTGAGCAGGCCAACGGTGACAGTGTCGGCCAGGCGGTCTGCCACCATGGAGCCGAACACGGTGGTGAACTGTGCCTGCTGCCGCTGGGCTATGTATCCGGTGCGCCATATCTCGCCCAAGCGAGGAAATACCAGGTTCACTGCATAGGTGCCGAATATACTCAGTACAAGCGCGAACAGCGGGGATTCGATGCCCAGCGCGCGCAGCTGTATGCGCCAGCGCATGGCCCGGAATACATGCGACAGTATGCTTATGCACAGTGCCAGAGCTATCCAGCTGAAGTTGCAGTCGCGCCTGATTATCGCTATCATCTCCTTGAAGTCGATGCCTGTGAACATAAGATAACACAGTCCGACTGTGATTACCAGCGGCACTACGTACTTGAGCAGCGTGCGAAGCCACGAATTTTTCTTAGCGCTTTCTTTCATATTGCAAAGTTAGTAAAAAATATCGGTGTTGCCACGCCGCTTTTCTTCGATTTTGGCCATTATGGCAAAGCGGTATATGGCATCGTGCACGGCATGTATGAATCCCGGCATGCCTTCGCGCCATCCGCCTTTCAGCACGTAGGTTTTAAAGAAGCGGAATGGTGGCGACAGAAAGAGTTGCCAGCGGCGATATCGCGGGGCGCGGCGCTCGACTTCGATGTCGGTGTAGGTGTTCATCTTGGCTAAGGTCTGTCCTACGGTTTCGTTGGCCAGGTGGATAAAGGCCAGGTCGCTGCGTCGGCGCGGAATTTTCATAAGCGGGCCCCGGTGTTGAGGCCGCGAGTGTACGGTGGGAGGCCACACGGTGCCTTCTTTAGGAAAGAGGCGCAGAATATAGTCGGGATAGTAGCAGCGCATCCAGCGGCCCATGAAGTAGTTTTTGATAGGTATGAGCAGTCCGTGGGGTTCGGGATGCTGCCTTATGTGTTCGTAGAGATAGTTGCGCAGGGCGGGAGGTACAATTTCGTCGGCGTCGACTTCGAGTATCCATGGGTTTGATGCCTGTTCAATACCGAACTGGCGGTGAGGCTCGACGTAGCGGAATCCGTTGCGAGGTTTGGTAATAAAGCGCACGAACGAGAAACTCTCGGCTATGCTGCGTGTGGAGTCGGTGCTTTCGTTGTCTATTACGAGCACTTCGTTGAAGTCTTTGAGAGCCTCGAGCACATTCCGGAGGTGTTTCTCGGCGTTATATGTATGTACAATCGCTGTAATCATATCTTGCTTTTTTTCGACCATAGAACCATAGGGTTAATTTTAAGACTATAGAACTAAAGAACTATAGGGTTAATTTTAAGACTATAGAACTAAAGAACTATAGAGTTAATTTAAGAATATGGAACTAAAGACCTATAGTTTTTTAGACTGAAGAACCAAAGAACTAAAGGACTATTGGGATTGAGCTATTTATTTTTATGTTCGAGAGTGTAGTCTTTTCTTTTTATTCTGAAGGCGAATGTCGGACTGCCATAGTTTATTAATATTCCCTTTTCAAATCCGGTGGTTTGCAGGTAGTTTACAAGTTGGACTTCGTGTATTGGCAGTAGTGTATTAACCGCTTTCAGTTCGATGATGATTCTGTTTTCTACAATTATGTCGGCCTTGAAAGAGCCAATGACGTTGTTTTTGTAGATTACATTAAGAGGTACTTCTGTTTCCGCTTTCAGACCGGCGTTGCGTAGTTCTATAAGTAGTGCATTTTGATATACGGATTCGAGGTATCCGTATGTCAGATTTTTGCGTACTTCAAAGGCTGCCTTGTTAATTATATTGATTAATTCCTCATCATTCATTTGATTAATTTTATGTTGTCTGAGATTGAATGCTATTCTTAAAATATAGTTATAAGGCCTAAAACTCTATAGTTCTTTAGTTCTATAGTCTTAAATTAACTCTATGGTTCTATGGTCTGAAAAGCGATTTTCGTTTTTTGCGCGCGGCGCGGCGTTGGAGGCGGCGGTAAGAGTCGAGAACTATCTGTTCGGCCTGAGCAGCGTCGATGCCTGCCGCACGGGCGTAATGTCGGGCGAAATCGGCGCTTGAAGCCTCGCTGTTCATCAGCCAGCCGGCGCGGTAAAGCTGCCTGCGGAGGTTATGACAGTTGAAGCCCATGCGGTTGACATCGACCAGACAGAAGTCGTAGCCCCCCTGTGCGGTGGGCCTGAACAGAATATTTCCGGGCGAGAGGTCCTTGACTAATACTCCTTTCGAGTGAACTTCGGCAACCCACTTTCCCAAAGCCTCGACCATGGCCGGATAGTCGGTACGTTCCTCCATGTAGCGTATCTCGTGCCACTGGCTGTCGAGCTGCATGCTTATATAGTAGCTGCGGCGGAGTGTGTGTATGACCGAAAGGTCCTCGATGAATGCGTATGGCTGCGGAGTGGCAACACCGAGTTCAAGCAGGCGCAGCGAGTATTCATACGAGCGGCGTGCCTTGCTTGGCCTCAGCCATCCGTAGATAGCGCTCTTGATGAAGCCGGGCCGACGGAAAGATTTGATGTTAACCTCGCAGTCGAGTGTTTGCGGTTTGTAGGCTGCCACCAGATTTCGTCCGCGGTATACCTCGCGGATATCGGCCGGCAGACCGTGATAGGCGAGTTGGCTGCAAAGGTCGAGTAGCCATGCGTCGTTAGTGTTGGTTTGTATTGTTTGTAGCATTATCGGTTGGTGCCGTTGGTGAGGTTGTTGGGGTAGGCCGCACGCACTACAGATATTTTTCTGTTATTTTATTATAGAAATTATTATAGGTGAAATTGTCGGCGAAGCGCTGCTGTCCGGCCATGCCTATGCTGTGGCGTAACTGAGGGTCGGTGATGAGTCGCCTAAGCGCTTCGGCGAGCGCATCGGGGTCGGACGGGGCTACCATCAGGCCGTCGGTACTGTGGGTGATTATTTCGGGCTGGGCACCGTTGTCGGTGGTCACCACAGGTAGGCTCTGGCGCATCATTTCGATAATCGACAGCCCGAAGGCTTCGGGGGCTGTGGTGGGTACGACGCCGATTTGTGCCGCGGCGATTTCCTCGCTTACGTCGCTGATAAGGCCGGGCCACTCCACCCGCTTGTCGATGCCCAGAGTGCGGCATAGCCTCAGCAGGGGCATTACATATTTGCCTTCGCCCTGGCCGCAGATGCGTGCGCTCCATTCGAGGTCGGTAAGTTTGGCCAGAGCCTGCACCAGTATGTGGGCTCCTTTCTCCGGCGAGAGCCGTCCGATGTATAATATCAGCGGGGGCTGTCCGAGGGTCCGGGCTTGCGCCAGTTCGGGTGCGGCGGGCAGCGCGTTGTGTATAACGTCGAGGTTAATGTCGCGGAGGTCGACTACGCCTTTGATGAATTCCGACTTGGCCCGTTCGGATACAAACACCAGAGAGTCGATGGCGCGGTATAGCGCCAGCTGCTTTGCTTTGCCGGCCTTAACCAGGTGGCGTGTACACACTATGTTGATGCGGCGTTGGCCGTGGCATAGCTGCCGTACTTTTACGGCAATGGCGGCTTCTTTGAAGTTATGGACGTGTATGTTCACCGGGCTGTTGCCGGGGAAGCGGCGTGCCATGCGTGCTATGTGTATCGGTGAGAATATATCGAAGGCGCCTCCGAGCCGCATCACAGCCGGCTCGAATCCGGCCTCTTTTATAGGGCCGAGAACCTCGGCTATATTGCGGCAGACAATGGCTACGTTGTTGCCTTGCGAGCGCAGGGCCGTGCAAAGGTCGAGGGCATAGCGTTCGCCGCCGCCCCAGGCCTTGTTCGATATTATATGTATTATATTCATATGGCTTTGCTCTCGTTGCGAGCTTTCGTGTAGGCTTTGCGTATGGTGCTGAAGCGTCGCAATGCAATTATGTTGCCCGGTTTGCCATCGAGCCATGCGCCCTGACGTATGTGGCAATGGAGGTAGTGCCAGCATGCAAGTAGGGTAGGGGAGAAGGGCCGACGGTTGCGGGCGGCAATCACCCGTGCCATTATGGCGGCGCGACGCTGCTCTTTGTGGTCGAATTCCTCCACGCTCGCGCAGCGGTAGTGCTGAATCTCACCCGCCAGTGGATGTGCAATGCGTGAGTCGGGGTAGGTAACGCCCTCGTCAATGTCGAGCAAGTCCCAGTGGGCATAGCGGCGGTTGAAGAAACGAACCTCTTGAGTCGGGGCCCACCCGCTGTGTTTCATTGCTTTACCGCAGAAGTAGCTTACAACTCGCAGCGAGTATATTTTGCTGGGGAAGCCGTTGGCTTTTACCTCCATGATGCTTTGGCGTGCCTCTTCGGTTAGAACCTCGTCGGCGTCGATACTCAGTATATAATTATAAGTGGCGAGGCCTACTGCATACTGACGCTGCGAGCCGAAGCCGCTGAACTCGCGCTGTGTGATTTTGCAGCCGTAGCGGCGGCAGATGTCGAGGGTGGAGTCGGTTGAATATGAGTCGACTATAATTATTTCGTCGGCTATACCCACTAACGAACACAGGCAGCGTTCGATGGTGTCTGCCGCGTTTTTAGTGATTATGGTAGCTGATATTCTGTCCATGTTGCAAATTTACTAATTTTTCTTTGATTGTCAAAACCAATGCTTGCAGTGCAGCTGTCGGAGTGGAAGGGTGGATGCTTCTGCAGAGAGTAAAGGGTGGCTTTGATTTTAACGATTTTTCACAGCTGAGCCTTAACGTTGTGCGGATTTTGCCGGATTATTAAATTCTCAGGGGCTTAAATCGGCTGTTTTTAGGGGGTAATGCGTTGATAGATAGTTTGTAATGGTGGGTTTTGTGTTGTGCATAATTTTTATGCAGAAAAATTTATTGGCGCGCCGCATTGGGCTTCAGGCGGCCTGAAAATAAAAATTTCCACAATTTCCAATTTTTCATTATCTTTGTAGTTCGTTTTTAGTTAACTATGGAATTTCAATGGATTGCCGACGGGGTGCAATTCCCCGACATTGACCGGGGCCGTCTGGAGGCCTGGATTGCTGAGGTTGCCGGACTGCATGGCCGCATACTTGGCCCTCTGACTTATATTTTCTGTAACGACGATAAAATTATAGAAGTTAACCGGCAGTTTCTGCAGCACGACTACTATACCGATATTATTACCTTCGACTATACACGCGGGCGCAGAATATCCGGCGATATGTTTATATCGCTCGATACCGTTCGTACAAACGCGGAGCTTGTCGGGGCCGACTATAGTACCGAGTTGCACCGTGTGATAGTGCATGGCGTGCTGCATCTGTGCGGCATCAACGATAAGGGGCCCGGCGAACGTGAAATTATGGAAGCTAATGAAAATCAGGCACTCAGCCTGCTGAAATTATGAAATTCGAATACGATGTAATTGTAGTCGGAGCCGGTCATGCCGGCTGCGAGGCCGCTGCCGCCTCGGCTCGTCTTGGAGCCGATACACTGCTGATAACGATGGACTTGAACAAGATTGCGCAGATGAGTTGCAATCCGGCTGTGGGCGGTATTGCCAAGGGGCAGATAGTACGTGAAATAGATGCGCTCGGCGGTCTGATGGGTATTGTCACCGACCGTACGGCCATACAGTTCAGGATGCTTAACCGCTCCAAGGGGCCGGCCATGTGGAGCCCGCGCGCCCAGTCCGACCGTAATAAATTCTCGGCTCTCTGGCGCCACTACCTCGAGAACATGGACAACCTGCAGCTGTGGCAGGATTCGGTGATATCGCTTCTTTTTGACTCCTCGGGCGCGCTGCAAGGAGTGCGCACTCTGCAGGGAGCAGAATTCAAGGCCGCCAATGTGGTCCTTACCAACGGAACATTCCTCGACGGAATCATGCATATAGGCCGTGTGAAAATGGCCGGCGGACGAATCAGTGAGCCCGCCAGCTATGGTATTACCGAGCAGTTGCGCAGTCTGGGCTTTACGGCCGGACGCATGAAAACCGGTACTCCGGTGCGTATCGACGGACGCAGTGTAAAATGGGAACTCACCACCGTGCAGGAAGGCGACAACGACTTTCACCACTTCAGCTATCTGCCCGAAGTGCAGCGCGAACTCAGGCAGCTGCCCTGCCATATAGTGTACACCAACGAGCGCACTCACGAGATACTACGCGAAGGCTTGCCCGACTCGCCGCTTTACAATGGCCAGATTCAGAGCATAGGCCCTCGCTATTGCCCCAGCATCGAAACCAAGATAGTGACCTTCGCCGACAAGACACAGCATCAGCTGTTTCTCGAGCCCGAGGGCGAAGACACCCGGGAATACTATCTCAACGGCTTTAGCAGCTCGCTGCCGATGAATATTCAGATAGAGGCGCTCGAAACAGTTCCGGCATTCAGCGAAGTGCAGATTTACCGGCCCGGTTATGCCATAGAATACGACTATTTCGACCCCACGCAGCTGCGTCATACCCTCGAAACACGCCATGTGCCCGGCCTGTATTTCGCCGGTCAGATATGCGGTACCACAGGCTATGAAGAGGCCGCCGGCCAGGGCCTGGTAGCGGGCGCTAACGCCGCCTTGCGGGCACTCGGCAAAGACGAGTTTACCCTTGGCCGCGACCAGGCATACATAGGTGTGCTTATCGACGACCTTGTGACAAAAGGCGTCGACGAGCCATACCGCATGTTTACCTCGCGGGCCGAATACCGCATACTGCTCCGTCAGGACGATGCCGACATGCGTCTTACCCCATTGGCGCATGCAATAGGCCTGGCCGACGACCACCGTTATGAAATTACAGAAACCAAACGTCGCCATCGCGATGACCTGATAGACTTCTGCAAGCGCACCACAGTGACAGCCGCCGAGATTGACCCGCTGCTCGAACGGGTAGGGTCGAGCAAACTTTCCCAGTCCTTGCCGCTGCACAGTCTGGTGCTGCGCCCGCAGCTCAATATGCAGCTGCTCACCGAGGCGCTGCCATGGCTCGCCAAGAAAGTGGAATCAATACCCGCCGACCTGCGTGCCGAAACTGTAGAGGCTGCGGAAGTTCTGATGAAATACCAGGGCTATATAGAGCGCGAGCAAATGATAGCCGACAAACTTCGCCGACTCGAAGATGTGCGCATCCCCGATAATTACGACTTTTTGAGTGTGGCGGGCCTCAGCACCGAAGCCCGTCAGAAGCTCGACCGCATACGCCCCGTTACCATAGGGCAGGCATCGCGCATTCCGGGCATATCGCCAAGCGACGTCAACATACTGCTGGTGCTTATCCGAAACTGACAGCATTGTGCGTGAAACGTGACACACACAAACAAAACAATGTTCCACGTGAAACAATAGTTAATTCAAACAACATATTATCAAAGATTTATGGAATACATCAAATCAAAGATTCGCGATGTGTATGACTTCCCCAGCAAGGGCGTTCTTTTCCGCGATCTTACCACTGCGTTCAAAGACCCCCGTGCCCTGCACATCATCGGCTGGGACCTTTCGCAGCTGTACCGCGACAAAGGCGTGACCAAAGTTGTAGGCATCGAAAGCCGCGGCTTTATCGGCGGCTCTATTCTGGCTTTTGAACTGGGCGCAGGTTTTGTGCCCTGTCGCAAACCCGGCAAACTGCCCGCCGACACCATCCGCCAAGAGTACGCCAAGGAGTACGGTACCGATGTGATAGAGATTCACCGCGATGCCATCACTCCCGACGATATTGTGGTTATACACGACGATGTACTCGCCACCGGCGGAACCATGGCCGCTGCCTACAAACTGGTGAAGAGCCTTAACCCGAAGAAAATCTATATCAACTTTATTGTGGAAATTTCGGCTCTTAACGGCAGAGCGAACCTTCCGGCAGACGCCGACGTTTCATCACTGATTACATATTAATCGGAGTTGACCGAATTTGAAACACCTCAAAAACGATAAGCTACGCGAGAAAATCGCAATATTGCCTGATACCCCCGGCGTCTATACTTACTACGACGCCGAGGGTAAGGTGATTTATGTAGGCAAGGCAAAGAACCTAAAGCGCAGGGTGTCATCGTACTTCAACCGCACTCACGACAATCTGCGCACCAATCTGCTCGTGCGTAATATCGCCGACATGACGTACATTGTGGTGCCTACCGAGCAGGATGCCCTCAATCTGGAGAACTCCATGATAAAGGAGTACAAGCCCAAATACAATGTACTGCTGAAGGACGATAAGACCTATCCCTGGATTGTGGTCACCAACGAACTATACCCGCGGGTATTTCTCACACGCACCCACATAAAAGACGGCTCGAAATACTACGGCCCGTACACCAACACCGCCGTGGCCCGAACCGTTCTCGACCTTATCAACCGGCTATATCCGGTGCGAACCTGCCGACTGCCGATTACACCCGAATATCTGCGTGCCGGCAAGGGCCGACTGTGTCTGCAGTACCACATCAAACGCTGCAAAGGCTGCTGCACCGGGCTGATTTCGCCCGAGGAATACGGCAGCTTCATAGCCGCCATAAAACAGATATTGCGGGGTGACACACAAGAACTGCTCGACTATCTGCGCGGCGAAATGGAGCGCCTGAGCATGGAACTTCGCTTCGAAGAAGCACAGCTGCTGAAAGAGTCGTATAAGCTCATCGAGCAGTACCGCAGCAAGAGCGTAATCGTGAGTCAGACCATTGGCGACATCGACGTATTCGGCATTGACGATGACGGAGCCGACGTGTACGTGAACTATATGCACGTGCGCCGCGGAGCCGTGGTGCGCAGCGCCACACTGCGCTACAAACGCCGCCTCGACGAATCGCAGGCCCAGATGCTGGCATACGCCATGACCGAAATAGCCGCTTCGCTGGGTGTGGTGTTCGACGAAGTCGTGGTACCCCTGATACCCGAGGTGGATATGCCCGGCGTGAGCTTTACCATACCGCAGCGCGGCGACAAGGCTAAGCTGCTGGATGTATCGGCACGCAATGCCCGTCAGGTGAAAATCGACGACCTCAAACACCAGGAGCGCCTCAATCCCGAAACCCGCGTGGAACGTACACTGATGCGCATGCAGGCCGACTTCCGCCTCCGCGAGCTGCCGCGCCACATAGAGTGTTTCGACAACTCGAACATACAAGGCACAAACCCTGTGGCAAGCTGCGTGGTGTTCCGCGACGCCAAGCCATGCAAGCGCGACTACCGCCATTTCAACATCAAGACCGTGGAAGGACCCGACGACTTCGCCTCGATGAAAGAAGTGCTCACGCGCCGCTACACCCGGCTGGTGCAGGAAGGACAGGGACTGCCGCAGCTGATAGTCGTCGACGGCGGCAAAGGCCAGCTGAGCAGTGCCGTCGAAGCGCTCGATGAAATGGGCCTCCGAGGCGTCATTGCCGTTGTAGGCATAGCCAAGCGACTCGAAGAAATATACTTTCCCGGCGACTCCGTGCCGCTGTATATCGACAAAAACAGCGAATCGCTGCGCGTAGTGCAGCATCTGCGCGACGAGGCCCACCGCTTTGGCATAACCCACCATCGCGACCGCCGCAGCAAAGGGCAGCTAATCAGCGAATTGGATAATATAAAAGGTATAGGCGAAAAAACCTCGACCGCTCTGTTGCAGCACTTTAAGAGTGTGAAACGCATCCGTGAGGCCTCGCCGGCCGACCTTGCCGCCGTAGTCGGACAGGCCAAAGCCGCCATTCTGACGGAATATTTCAAAAACAAAAATAAAGACAATGAAACAATGTAACCGTTGTGGCGCTCCAACCAATAATTCCGCCGCTTTCTGCCAGAACTGCGGTGCTCCGTTGGACGCTCACGAATACAGCCGGAACTTTCAGAACTACGATGCAAACAATCCGTTCGACAGCTGCGGTCCCGAAGGCAAGAGCCGCGGTGTGTGCGCTCTGCTGGCCATATTTCTGGGTGGCCTCGGGGTGCAGTACTTTTATGTAGGTAAAACTACCGCCGGAATTCTGTCGATTATATTCACACTCTGCACCTGCGGCGTCTGGGAAATCATACCACTTATTCAGGGTATACTTATGCTGACCTCTATGACGAATCAGCAGTTTCGCAGTAAATTTGTACTCAATACGGCCACATTCCCGGTTTTCTGAGTCATAAGGACAAAGCCGCTTGATGTTTTCAAAAAAAAATCGTAAATTTGCGGCTTAAATCAGTACTGAACACCAATGAATATTTCTTACAACTGGCTAAAGCAATACGTCGACTTCAACCTCACCCCCGACGAAGTTGCCGAAGCCCTTACATCAATAGGCCTCGAAACCGGCGCAATAGAGAAGGTTGAATCAATCCGCGGAGGCCTCCAGGGTATTGTGGTCGGCAAAGTGCTCACATGTATCGAACACCCCGACAGCGACCACCTGCACATAACCACCGTGGACCTTGGCGACGGCCAGCCCACCCAAATTGTATGCGGCGCCCCCAACGTAGCCGCCGGTCAGACCGTAGTGGTTGCCACCGTCGGAACCACCCTCTACGGCGAAGGTGACGAATCATTCAAAATCAAGAAATCCAAAATACGCGGTGTGGAATCGTTCGGCATGATTTGTGCCGAAGACGAAATAGGTGTAGGCAAGAGCCACGACGGCATAATGGTGCTGCCCGACAACGTGGCCGCCGGTACACCCGCCGCCGAATACTTTGAGCTGCGCGACGACTACGTGCTCGAAGTAGATCTCACCCCAAACCGTATCGACGCCGCATCGCATTACGGTGTGGCACGCGACCTGGCCGCATGGCTCAAATGCCATAAAGGCGAAGGCTCGGTACACCGCCCCGATGTGGACAGCTTCTGCACCGACGATACACTGCCCGCGGCCGACGTGAAATTCGTCGACGCCGACCGCTGCATACGCTATGCCGGCGTAACCATACGCGGTGTAAAAGTGGCCGAATCGCCCCAGTGGCTCAAAGACGCACTCACCACCATAGGCCAGCGCCCAATCAACAACGTGGTCGACGTGACCAACTACGTGCTACACGCATTCGGCCATCCCCTTCACGCCTTCGACCTGGCCAAGCTCAGCGGCGACTCGATTGAAGTGCAGACCGTAGCCCCCGGCACCGAATTCGTGACCCTCGACGGCGTAACCCGCAAACTCGACGGCGCTGACCTGATGATATGCTCCGGCGGAGTTCCCCGCTGCATAGCCGGTGTATTCGGCGGCCTCGACTCAGGCGTGACCGAAACCACTACCGACCTCTTCCTGGAGTCGGCCTGTTTCAATGCCACCTCGGTGCGCAAGACAGCCCGCCGTCACGGCCTCAACACCGACGCATCTTTCCGCTACGAACGCGGCGTAGACCCCAACGGCTGCATCTACGCCATGAAGTTCGCCGCACTGCTCATACAGCACATAGCCGGAGGTATCTGCGCCGGTCCGGTAGTCGACATCTATCCCCGAGTGGCAGAACCCTTCAAGGTCGAACTCTCGCACCGCGGCATCACCGAGCTGCTGGGTCAGGAAATACCGGCCGATACCGTACGCTCCATACTGGCGTCGCTTGAAATCGAAATCGCCTCCGAAGACTCCGACGGCCGTATGGACCTGCGTGTGCCCACCTACCGCGTCGACGTGCAGCGCCCCTGCGACGTAATCGAAGACCTCCTGCGCATCTACGGCTACAACAGCATAGCCACACCACAGGCTCTGCACTCATCGCTCTCGTTCAAGACAGCCACCGACGCCGCCGACGACCTGCGACGCCTCATAGCCGACCAGCTCACCGCAGCCGGATACAACGAAATACTCAACAACTCGCTCACAGCCGAAAACTACTACAGCGAGCTCACCACATACCCCGCCGCCAACTGCGTGCGCCTGCTCAACCCCCTGAGCCAGGAACTGAACGTAATGCGCCAGACACTGCTATTCGGCGGCCTCGAATCGCTGGCGCATAACATCAACCGCCGTCTGCCCGACCTTGCACTCTATGAATTCGGCAACGTATACCGTTACGCACCCGACCGTGAGTCGACCGCCGACGCACCCCTGGCCCCCTACAGCCAGAGCTCGCGGGTGGCACTGTGGCTCAGCGGCAATTCACGTCAGGGCAACTGGGGCCGCACAGCCGAAGAAGCCACCTTCTACGACCTTCGTGCCGCAGTCGACAACCTCCTTGCCCGCCTCGGCCTCCAGGCCTCGGCACTGCAGTTCACCCCCTCGGTTGAATTCTCCGACATCTTCGGCGCAGCTCTCGCCGTAAGCACCCGCAAAGGCGGCAAGCTGCTCGGCCATCTGGGCATAGTGCGCGACGACCTGTGCCGCCGCTGCGAAATCAAGCAGCCCGTGATGTACGCCGAATTCGACTGGGACACACTGGTGCAGCTCTCGCTTCGCACCAAAGTAAGCTACACAGCGTTGGCCAAGACACACCCCGTGAAGCGCGACCTCTCGCTGCTGCTCGACACCACCGTGACCATGGCCGATGTAGAGCGCGTGGTAGCCGAAAGCGAGCGCCGGCTCCTGCGCAGCGTAAGCCTCTTCGACGTATACGAAGGCAAGAACCTGCCACAGGGAAAGAAATCATATGCCATCACCATACTGCTGCAGGATGATGAAAAGACCCTCCAGGACAAACACATCGATCAGGTGATGAACAAGATTATCAACAACCTCAAAGCCAAACTCGGCGCCGAACTCCGATAGAAACTAAAAACTCAAAAACTAATTATAACAACCAGCAATGGGAAGAGCATTTGAATACCGTAAAGCCCGCAAGCTCAAACGCTGGGGCAACATGTCGCGAACCTTTACCCGCATAGGCAAAGAAATCACCATAGCCGCCAAAGCAGGTGGCCCCGATCCCGACTGTAACCCCCGTCTGCGCGTGCTCATGCAGAACGCCAAGGCAGCCAACATGCCCAAAGACACCGTTGAGCGTGCCATCAAAAAAGCCACCGACAAAGACGCCAGCGACTACAAGGAAATCACTTACGAAGGATACGGCCCCTTCGGTATCGCCATCTTCGTCGAAGCAGCCACCGACAATAACACCCGTACTGTAGCCAACGTACGCTCATACTTCAACAAGCACGGCGGTAACCTCGGCACACAGGGCAGCCTCACCTTCCTTTTCGACCACAAATGCGTGTTTAAAATCAAAGCCAACGACGGTGTAAGCCTCGAAGACCTTGAACTCGAACTCATTGACTACGGTGTCGACGAACTCGAACACGACGAAGAAGAAGGCGTAATTGTACTCTACGGTGCATTCGAAGAATTTAACAACATCCAGAAGTACCTCGAAGACAACGGATTCGAACTTGTAAGCGCAGAATTCGAGCGCATTCCCAACGATGTAAAGGAAGTGACTCCCGAACAGCGCGAAACCCTCAACAAACTCCTCGACAAGCTCGAAGAAGACGAAGACGTCCAGAACGTATTCCACAACATGAAGGAAGAAGAATAACATAACCCAATATTCACGCATAAAGGCCGCAAAGACCGCAGAATCCTTGTTGTCTGCGCCCTTTGCGGCCTTTTAATAAAAACTCCACACGTGCTCCTCAATAGAATCATCATCAATAATTTCCGCTCAATCGAGAATCTTATGATTGAATGCGGACGCGGCATAAATGTATTTGCCGGTGTCAACGGCGCAGGTAAATCCACTGTGCTACATGCCATACTGATTAATCTCTCATGGCTGAAAGCCAGGATGCGCGGCACTTCGGCCCGCGGCATGATGATAGATTTCAGTGATATACGGCATGGGGCTGTTTCATCATCAGTAACAACCGTAGCCGATGAAGTCTGCTGGCAGATAGCCAGAGTGGCGCCTGCTCGTAAATCCGAGGTCAAAAGCGAACTCGGCATACTGGGCAAATATGCCGCAGGTCTGATGGAGCGATATTATGAAAGCGGAGGCCGTACCAATCTGCCCATGATTGTGACATATTCCGTCAACCGCTCATTGGTCGACGTACCGGCAAGAGTTCAGAAAAAACATGAGCTCGATGCCCCGGCATTGTATGCCGCCGATATCGACGGAGGAATGAGATTGCGGGCATTTTATGAGTGGTTCCGCGAACGTGAGGATATAGAAAACGAAATCAAAAACGAGAACCGCGACCTGAATCTGGAAGATTCGCAACTTCGGGCTGTTCGCAATGCCATAGCCATTGCTATGCCCGGTTATACCGACCTGCATGTACGACGCAGGAAACCGGCAGGATTCGAACTCAAAAAAGACGGATACAGCTTTCGTGTCAATCAGCTGTCCGACGGCGAAAAATGTTATCTCACCCTTATAGGCGACATCGCCCGGAGGCTGGCAGTCTGCAATCCGGTGCTCGAAAATCCATTGGAGGGAGAAGGAGTTGTACTGATTGACGAACTCGAACTACATCTGCACCCGGCCTGGCAATCGGGGGCTATAGATATATTTCGCCGGGTGTTTCCCAACTGCCAGTTCTTTATTTCCACCCATTCGCCGCATATAGTTCAGAATCTGCAGCTTGAAGGCAATGACACATTAAGCGTACTCGAGAACGGCAAGCTGCTGCCTGTGTCTGCATCCTACGGCGAATCAATTGAGCAGTTGTATTACCGGGTATTTAACATGAAAACTCTTTTGCCTGCTCCGGTACAAAATACACTCGATGATATCTGGGGGCGGCTGGCAAACGGCGATGCCGACTCCGACGGGCTACGCAATGCCATTGAGAAACTCCGGCAATATCTGTCGCCCGGAAACATTGAATTTGCCCGCATACGCATGCAGATTGCCAAAATACGTAAGGAAAACCGGCAATGAAGCGGATAGTAAAGAATCCGGCCCATACCGATGCCTTCAACAGCTGGGCCTCGCAACAGGGATTTACCAACTGGGACCAGTTCACCGGTTCAAACGCATACCATCAAGTGCGTAGCCATGTATTATTCAACGAACAATATGGCATAAGCGGATATACCGAAGAACCACTTGACAATCCGAAACTGCAGCCGCATATCGACCATTATCGCAAGAAAGGAATATACCCTCGTCTGACTTTTGAGTATGAAAATTTTGTAGTCGATTACCATCACACGCCATACGGTTCATCGCATAAAGACAAGGTTGTAAACGGCAGTTTCAACTATGCCGATATATTCGACCCCGTACACGACGATATGAGCCAATATATTCAGTTCGGTCCCCATGGCGAGATGATGCCTGAATACAATCTTGACCCATTGATTAAAGCGAAGGTTGATAAAACAATCGAAGTGTTCGACTTAAACAATAACTTGCTAAACAGCAAGCGCTATGGCATAATGTGTGTGCTGGAATCCTATGCCGGAATGGAGTCGGACATAATATTGGAGTGTATGCAGGCAGCCGGATTCCCGTCGCTGGTAAACTGGTGGCTGCGCACCCACACTGCATGATACGAAATAGAGTCGGCCATAAATTTCACAATTATTTCATTGTAAATCCAATAATTATCGTTAACTTTGCCGATGCCGGTACGCAGAGGCTGTGTGACCCTGCTTGCTCCGGTGGCAGAAGTATATCAAGCTCTCTTAAATCAATCATAATAAATTAAGTATGAAGAAACTTTTACTATCACTTACCGTCGCGGTTGCTTCGGTTTTCAGTAGTAGTGCTGAAACTTTTGAAGTAACGTTTACCAATAAGAACGCCGGATGGCCAAAAACAAGTTCCTACACAGATGTTCACACTTCAACCGATGAATTCGGCGGATCGCAATGGTCCTACAAGGGCATGTCAAACAACAGTCAAGGATGGGATTACGTCCGTGTAGGAGCCAAAAACCAAGCAAATGGCGCCGATGCCTATATCTACAGCACTTCACCAATTGAATATGCTGTAGATGCTGTATCAGTGAATGTGGTAAATTTTATTCGTGGAGAAATAAATAATGTCACACTCTTTATAGCAGATGATAACAAATTTACGAATCCGAAATCGGTCGTTTTTACCGGAAACCTGACTGCTGCCGGTGAGTTGATTGCCAATGTTGATAATCCGGAACCCAACAAGTACTATAAAATCAATTTCAATTACACCAACAATATATCTAAAAATGGTGTATTTGATATGGATAAAATTACATTCTCTTATACTGTTGGAGAAGCTCCTGCCTTAGCCGCTCCTGCTATCACAAGCGAACTGGTTGATAAGGTGAGCAAAGTCACTATCACAGCCGAGGAAGGCGCTGAAGTGTACTATACCATCGACGGCACTGTTCCTACCGAGGAGTCGGCACACTATCAGGCTCCGTTCGATGTATATCAGAGTTGCACCGTAAAGGCAATCGCCGCCAAAAACGGCGAATATAGCAACGTTGCCTCGTACAATGTAGAGATGCCTCTGTTCCTCGACGGTTTCTCGGCCTTATATGCGCCCGACGGACTTGCCTTCGTTGGCGAAACTGCAGAGATAAACTGCCCCATGACAGTTATCTGGCAGGGCGGCGACAAGAACCAGTACCTCTATGTACAGGATGCCGGCAAGCACAATATGCTCGTTTACTACGTCAATGAGAACAACCCGTTCAACAACGGCGATACCTTCAACACCCTCCAGGCTACTGTTGGCGAATATGGCAAGACAACTCAGCTGACCAATCCGGTTTTCGGTGAAGTCACAGCCGGAACCGCCGTAGAGCCTATCGAGGCCCAGCTGTCACAAGTAGCCGAGAATACCACCTACAGTTACTTCAAAATCAGTGGCCTGACTATCTCAGGTGTAAGCGGTATGGATGCAACTGTAAGCGATGCCGCCGGCAATTCCGTGGCTCTGCGCAACCAATTCAAGATTACCGAAGGCTTTGAAAATGCTGAAAACTGCACTATTACCGGTTTTGTAAGCGTTTTCAAGGGCAAAGTACAATTTCAGCCCGTGCTTATCGAAATCGGTGCTGAAGTTGTAGCAGCACCCGTAATCTCGCCTGCTGACGGCGCAAATGTCGCCAACCGGACTCCTATCGTAATCACAGCCGAAGAAGGCGCTGAAATATTCTGCAAGACCTCAGAATCCGACGAATTTGTACTCTATACCGACGGCTTGGCAGTAAACGGCCAGCCCGGCAGCACCTTTACCGTGGAGGCATATGCCGAAAAGAACGGAGTAAGGAGCGATATTGTTTCGGCAACATATACTATCGTAAAGGCTGACCCCGAATTAGCATGGGTGAATGCCGACGACGAGCCTGTGACTGAATTTACATGGGTTATTGGAGAAACCACAATCGACGATATGCCCAAAATGAACGGTTGTTTTACCACTCCCGAAGTGTCTTCAAGTAATTCTGAGGTAGCGACAGTTGATATCACAGATGATCCCTGGCTGACTGTCGTAGGTCCCGGCACCACCGTAATCACCCTGTCGGTAGCCGAGTCTGATGAATACACTGCCGGCTCCGCCGACCTCACCCTCACTGTTGTCGACCCCTCCGACCTGCCCGTAACCGCCGACGCCACATTCGACTTCTCCGACTTCAGTTCTCTTAACTTCTCGACTACTGAGCCTGTTGAAGAGCCCGAAGCCGGCAAAGACATCCGCATCGAAAATTATACCCTCGATTCCAACGGTGTAGTTCTGAGCTTTACAACCACCAATAGTCAGAACGGTGTAAAGATATTTAACAGCACCAGTACTAAGGCTCCCGGCACCACCCTGCGAGTATACAAAGGTTCGACCCTCACACTCACCGCGCCTGCAGGCTACTATGTAACCAATATAGCCTTTACCGAGCCCGCTTCCACCAGCTGGGGTCTTAATCTTGCCGAAGGTCAGACCGGAACATTCGAATCGAAGGAGTGGACTGCCGCTGCCGACGACAACGCAAGCACTGTTACTTTTGAAGTTCCCTCCAAGGGCACCAATACCTACATCAAGGCCATCAGCGTAAGCTGCGCCAAGATTCTTTCGGGTGTAGCCGACATTGAGGCCGCCGACGACAATGCTCCCGTTGAATACTTCAACCTTCAGGGCATACGAGTAGAGAACCCCGCAAACGGCCTCTACATCCGCCGTCAGGGCTCAAAAATCACCAAGGTAATCCTGTAAATAGTATAATCCCGTCTATAATACAGCGCGGGCGCTCCAACCGGAGCGCCCGCGTTTTGGTTTAGTTAGTTAGGCTACAGCCGCACTATGCCGTCAATGCGCGTCGAGCCAGTTGTCGGCGATACCTACGCCCACTGTGAGCGGAACACGACCGCTGAAGGCACCCTGCATCTCTTCGACCACCATGGCTTTGAGGCGCTCCAGTTCCGACGGCACTACATCGAATACCAGTTCGTCGTGCACTTGCAGAATCATTTTTGATTCGAAGTGTTCGCTTTCCAGGCGGTGCGCTATGGCAATCATGGCCTTTTTGATTATGTCGGCCGCCGAGCCTTGCAGCGGTGCGTTGATGGCGTTTCGCTCAGCATATCCGCGAACCACGGCGTTTCGCGAATTGATGTCAGGCAACATGCGGCGGCGTCCCATCACGGTGCTTACAGCCTCGTCGTGCCGCGCCTTTTCGATTGCATCGTCCATATACTGCTTCACTCCCGGATAGGTGCGCAGATATCCCTCGATAAGCTCCTTGGCCTCGCCGCGCGGTATGCCCAGGCGTTCGCTAAGTCCAAAGGCCGAGATACCGTAGATAATGCCGAAATTGGCTGTTTTGGCGGCCCTTCGTTGGCTGTCGGTGACATCCGGCAGCGGCAGATGATAAATCTTGGCCGCAGTGGCGCGGTGAAAGTCTTCGCCGCTGAGGAAAGCGTCAATCATGGCTTCGTCACCACTTATGTGGGCCATCAGCCTTAGTTCAATCTGCGAGTAGTCGGCGGCCATCATCAGGTGTCCGCGGTCGGGCACAAAGGCACGGCGGATTTCACGTCCGGCATCAGTGCGTACAGGTATATTTTGCAGATTGGGATTATTCGACGATATACGGCCTGTGGCTGTACCGGTCTGGTTGAATGTAGTGTGTATCTTGCCTGTAGCCGGATTCTCCAATTTGGGCAGGGCGTCGATATAAGTAGCCAGGAGCTTTTTTACACCGCGGTAGTCCAGTATCAGCTGCACTATAGGGTTCTGCTTGCTGTACTTCTCCAGAATATCCTCGGTGGTGCTCCATGCGCCGCGTTTGGTGCGTTTGGCCTTGGGGTCGATTTGCAGCTCGCCGAACAGGACCTCGCCTACCTGCGAGGGTGAACCGATGTTGAACGCATGGCCGGCCAGTCGGAAAACTTCCTGTTCGATGTCGGCCAGCCGGGCGGTAAGCGAGCGCGACATAGAGGCGAGCATCTGCGAGTCGATGCGCACTCCGGCCAGTTCCATCTTAGCCAGAACCATGGCGAAGGGCAGTTCGATGTCGTAGAGCAGATTGCGCAGTCTGTCCTTGTCGATGTCGGCCAGCAGAGGCTCACGCAGATTCAGAGCCGCGGCCGCGGCCTGGCAGCGGGCCTTTATGGCCTGGTCGGATGGAGCGGCATAAAGTTTCTGGCGTTCGTTGGCGGTTAGGCCGTACTCCACGGTGTCGGTATTGAGGTAGCTGTGCGAGAGTTCCGGCAGGTCGTGGCGGCTTTCGGGGGCAATCAGGTAGTGGGCCAGCGAAGTGTCGAAATAGCTTGCTGTGAAAGCAATGCCGTGGCGGTGAAGCACCACATAGTCGCGCTTTACATTGTCGCTGATAATGGTGGTGACGGAATTGTTCCACAGCGGTTCGAGCAGGGTCAGCATTTCGCTGCGGCTGTCGAACTGCGGCAGGGCTATGTAGGCGGTGCGCTTGCCGAAACTCAGAGCCACGCCATGCCATTGGGCAGTCATGGCTTCGTCGGCGCCGCTGCACAGCAGCAGAGCTGCGGCATAGGGCTGTGCCAGAGCCTCCGCTATGGCGCTGCTTACGGCCTCGCAGTCGGTAAGCAGTTCGAAATCTGACGGGGCCTCTGAAGCTGCCGTAGCCTCGCCGTCATAGTCAAGTCCAAACAGACCCATATCGGCCGAACTGTCGGCGGCCTGTCTGTTATCATCGGCGCTCCGGTCTGGCTCGGTATTGCGCAACCGGCTGGCCAGAGTACGGAAATCGAGTTGCCCGAAGAGTTCCAGCAATGCCTTTACGTCGGGTTCGCGGCGTTTCAGTTCGTCAAGACTCACATCCACCGATACATCGGTGCATATGGTGGCCAGTCGCTTGGAGAAAAGAATCATTTCGGCGTTTTCGGCCACCTTCCGGCCTGTCGCCCCCTTTATTTCGGCGGCATGCTCGAGCATGTTCTCCACCGAGCCCCATTCGGCTATAAGCTTTGCGGCAGTCTTCTCGCCCACTCCCGGACAGCCGGGGATATTGTCGGCGGCATCGCCTTCCAGTGCGAGCATGTCGATTACCTGCCGGGGCGATTCTATGCCATATCGTTCGCATACCTCTTTGGGCCCCCGGATTTCAAATCCCTTGCCGCCTGTGGGCGGGCGATACATGAAAGTGTTGTCGTCGACCAGCTGACCGTAGTCCTTGTCGGGTGTCATCATGTAGGTTGTGAATCCTTCGGCGGCGGCTTTCCGGGCGAGAGTGCCAATTACATCGTCGGCCTCGTAGCGTTCCATCTCTATGGCCGGAATGCGGTAAGCCTGCAGCAGGCGCTTGATCCAGGGCACACTCATGGTAATGTCCTCGGGCTGTTTGTCGCGTCCGGCTTTGTATTCCGGATATTCCTCATGGCGGAAAGTCTTGCCTCCCGGCGGGTCGAAACACACAGCGATATAGTCGGGATTCTCTTTGCGCAGAATCTCGTCGAGAGTATTGCAGAAGCCGAAAATGGCTGCAGTATTGAATCCGAGAGCGCTGTTTCGGGGCGAGCGCATCAGGGCATAATATGCACGATAAATCAACGCATATGCGTCGAGCAGGAATAGTCGTCGGTCGGTCATTTGAGTAAATTTTGTCCAAAATTACAAATAATCTCACGTTTCGACTCTATTTAGAGTGGATTTTTCGAGGGAAATTACTAATTTTGTGCTATCAAAAACGAATATGTCCACACTCGAAGTCATACAACAAGAAATAGCCCCTGAGCTAAAGCGTCTGAATCGGCTGATATCCGACCAGCTTAGTTCATCGAACGAACTGATGAACCAGGTAATCGAGAACTATCTGCAGAGCAAGGGCAAGCTCATCCGCCCCATCATAGTGATGCTCAGTGCCAAGCTGTTCGGGCCTGTTTCCGACACCGTACTTTCGGCAGCAGCGGCTGTGGAGCTGCTTCACAACGCCTCGCTTATCCACGACGACGTGGTGGATGAGGCCAAGACCCGCCGTAACCGCCCCACCATCAACTCGGTGTGGGATAATCATATAGCAGTGCTTGTGGGCGACTTCTTTGTGTCGTCGGCAATGCAGCAGGCCATAGCTACCAAAGATATACGCATCATCGACTCGCTATGCCATCTGGGCAAACTGCTGTCGCTGGGCGAAATCGACCAGATTTTCAACGCCCGCTACCACACCCTCACCGAGGAGGCCTATTTCCAGATTATCAACTACAAAACCGCCTCGCTGTTTGTGGCATGCGCCCGGATGGGCTGCTATGCCTCCGGGGTCGACGGCGAACGTCTGGAACGCCTCTCGCGCTTTACCGAACTGCTGGGCCTCTGCTTTCAGATGCGCGACGACATATTCGACTACTACGACTCCGCACTTGTGGGCAAACCCACAGGCAACGACCTGCGCGAAGGCAAGATTACTCTGCCTCTGCTGAGTGTGCTGCTGCGACCCGACGCTCCCGACCACGATGCCATGGTGGCCTTATCGCGCAAGGAGCAGCTCGATGAACATGAAATAGAAACACTGATGAGATACGCCCGCGACAACGGTGGCATCGACTACTGCTACGAGCAGATGCACCGTCTGCGCGACGAAGCCATGATACTACTCGGCACATTTGCCGACTGCCGCGCCCGACAGCTGTTAGGCGACTTGTTCGACTTCATCATCACGCGAAAATATTAGATACATCCTTAAATCTGAACCACCTATACACTGAAAATGGAAAAGAGAATCTACGATTTCGATTGTGTTATCGATCGTCAGGGCACAGGAGCTACCAAGCTCGAACAGCTCGACATCATATTCGGACGCCACGACGTGACCCCGCTGTGGATTGCCGACCTTGATTTCGCTGTATGCCCCGAAATTACTAACGCCCTGATACAGCGCCTGCGGCATCCGGTGCTGGGCTATTCGTACTGCCCCGAATCGTACTGGAATTCGATTATCGACTGGCAGCGCCACCGCCATCACTTCCAGGTAAAACGCGACGAACTCGCTTTTGTGCCCGGCGTGGTCAAGGGCATAGGCCTGGCTGTTAATTACTTCACACGCGAAGGTGACGGCATTCTCATCCAGCCGCCGGTATACCACCCCTTCAGAATTGTAATCGAAGGCAACCACCGCAACGTAATCGAAAATCCGCTTATAGCCGAAAACGGCGAATATCGCATGGACCTTGAGGGCCTCGAAGAGCAGGTGCGCCTGCACAAGCCCAAGATGATGATACTGTGCAACCCCCACAACCCAATAGGCATACAGTGGGATACCCACACATTGCAGACCGTAGCGCGCATAGCCCGCGAGAACGGCATGGTGGTGGTGAGCGACGAAATCCACGGTGACCTTATGCTGGGCAACCGTCCGCACATCCCCTTCGCATCGGTCAGCGAGGCCGCAGCTGCAGTGTCGGTGACTTTGGGCGCCCCCTCAAAGACTTTCAACATCCCCGGTCTTGTAAGCTCGTGGATGATTGTAAAAAATCCCGAACTCCGTCAGGGCTTCTACCGCTGGCTGGAAGTGAACGAATTCAGCGCCCCTCCCATGATTTCGACCATCGGTGCCGAAGCCGCCTACCGCAACGGCGAGGAGTGGCTCGACCAGATGCTTGAATACGTGCAGGCCAATATCGACTTTACCCGCGACTTCCTGGCCCGCGAGGTGCCCGGCGTGACCATCGTAGAGCCGCAGGCCTCGTTCCTGCTGTGGGTCGACTTCCGTGGCCTGGGTCTGAGCCAGGAACAGCTTATGAGCCTGCTGCTCGACCATGCCCACATAGCCCTCAACGACGGTACCATGTTCGGACGTCAGGGCGAAGGTTTCGCGCGCCTGAACATTGGCACACCGCGCTGTGTGCTCGCCGATGCTCTTGCTAAAATCCGCGACGCCGTTATAAGCGCTTGTCTAACAACTGATGTTAATGCGAAAGCGGCCAATCGTTGAGCCGTTTTTGGATTGAGAAGAGTGCGTGGCTGCAGCCACTCTGCCGGAGCGTCAGTCGCAAAAGCGCCGAAGAGTGGTCGGGCCGGCGGTAATTTATTGAATGTTTTAAACTCATAAAGTATAATGTTTCATAATAATGTTAAAGTCAGCTTTGGTTTTGCATCATTTGAGCGTATTAACATAAGTTATTAAACAAGCTGTAAGTCGAAGCATGAACTACCGCATATCCGCACCCGAAGAAATACTCGAGGCCACTGTAAAACTGCCGCAGAGCAAGTCGTACTTGGCCCGCAAGATGATAATCGATGCCATCGCAGGTGCTGAGCCGTGTAATCCGGAGCAGCCTTGCGACGACATCAAGGTCCTTGCCGCCGCACTCGCATGCGGCAAGGGCGAAATCGACCTCCATGCAGGCGGCACCGCCCTGCGCCTGCTGACAGCCTACTTCGCCGCCATCCCCGGCAGCGAAGTGGTGCTCGACGGCAACGCATCGCTGCGACGCCGTCCGATGGGCATACTTGTCGACGCTCTCCGACAGCTTGGCGCCGAAATTAACTATCTGGGCGAAGATGGCTATGCTCCGCTGAAAATAAGCGGAAAACGCCTTTCGGGCGGCTCCTTGGCCATCGACCCTACGGTGTCGTCGCAGTTCATCACGGCGCTGATGTTGATAGCTCCTATGCTTGAATCGGAGCTGTGCCTGCGCCTTGAAGGCGAGGCCGTAAGCATGCCATATATAAAAATGACCGCCGAGATGATGCGTCGCCGGGGCGTAAGCGCCGATATCGAACGGTACGACATCAATCTTGCACCTGGCCGATATACAGTTGTCGATGACCGCCCCGTGGAACTCGACTGGACTGCGGCGTCCTACTGGTATGAAATTGCGGCTATAACCGCCGGATGGGTCACTCTGCCGGGGCTTGGAGCCGACGACCTTCAGGGCGACCGTTGCCTGTGTGCACTCATGCCTCGTCTGGGCGTGCTGAGCGAATTTGACGGCAATCTCGAACTCAGCGCCACTCCCGACTTGTGGGGGCGCCTCGAACTCGACCTAAGCCAGAATCCCGACCTGACGCCTGCATTTGCCGTGACGGCAGCCGCCCTGGCTGTCCCCTTCCGCCTGAGCGGTCTGCAGAATCTGCGTATTAAAGAATGCGACCGGCTTGAAGCCTTACGCCGCGAACTGCTTAAAATAGGCGTTGTAGCCGAAATTGAGGGAGCTGATACATTGATGTGGGAGGGGCAGCGCGTGCCTGTGATGCAGTTGCCCGAAATCGATCCCTGCGGCGACCACCGCATGGCTATGGCCTTTGCTCCGCTGGCGGCATTCGCCCCGGGCATGATTATACGCGACGCCGAGGTGGTGGAAAAATCGTATCCCGACTTCTGGAATCAGCTCCGCGAAGCCGGATTCACCGTTGAACCCGTGGAAGAAGCCTGATGCAGGTTGCCGCCATCATATTAGCCGCACTGGTTGTGGTGGGAGGCCTGCTGTGGTTGCTCGACCGCAGGCAGACACCTGAACAGAGCGATGTTACAGAACCTGTGGCCGACTCTGACAGCACTGTCGCTGACAGCGACGAGGAGTGCTGCGGACAGCACTACAGTTGTGAGCGCGACTCGCTGCTGACTGCGCTCTCCGAGGGCATTGAATATTACGAAGACGAAGAACTCGACCGCTTCGCGGGCCGTAAAGCCCATGAATACACCGAGGACGAAAAAGACGAGTTCCGCGACATACTTCAGACCCTGCTGCCCGACGACCTTGCCGGCTGGGGCCGCAGCATACAGCTACGTGGCATAAACCTGCCCGACGACGTCCGCGACGAATTCATAATGCTTATCGACGAGCACAGGCGCTCGCGATAGCAGCCACGGCAGAGTTTCATATATACAAAGAAATGAGCGAAATAACTACATACCTGCAATACGACTTCTTCCGCTACGCCATAGCGGGCGTAATACTTATCAGCATATGCGCCGCAGCCATCGGCACCTATATAATATCGCGCCGTCTGGTGGCTATAAGCGGTGGAGTTACGCATGCCTGCTTCGGCGGTCTTGGTCTGGGCTACTTTCTCGGAGTCAGTCCGGTGGCCATGGCGGCAGCAGTGGCGGTGGTATCGTCGTTGGGGGTAGAGTGGGCATCGAGCCGCTTCCGTATTCGCGAGGACTCGGCCATAGCCGTGATATGGGCCCTGGGCATGGCCGTAGGTGTGCTGTTTGTGTTCCTCACTCCGGGATACGTGCCGGAACTGAACTCGTTTCTGTTCGGCAACATCCTCACAATCAATTCGTCCGACCTGCTGGTGTTTGCGCTCTACACCGCCGTGTTAGGCCTCTTTTTCCTGAGGCGTTACAAAATGATAGTGGCCTGCGCCTTCGACCGCGACTTTGCCCGAGTCAGCGGCCTGCCCGTACGCTACATCACCTACACCATGACGGTGCTTGTGGCCGTGTGCATAGTGCTGACAATACGCCTGGTGGGCGTAATGCTGCTTATGAGCATGCTGTCGCTGCCTATGATGACCGCCGAGATATGGTGCCGCCGCTTCGGTCCGATGATGCTCTGGAGCATGGTTATATCCTTGCTGACCTCGGTGGCCGGTCTAATGGCCGGCACACTGATTGATGTGCCTTGCTCGGCGCTGATAGTACTGAGCATGGCGACAGTGTTTTTGCTGGCGCGTACAGTGGCCGAGCTGCTAACTTTATATAAAAGAAATTAAATAAATTTAAATATTGTACGGCTTTACGGTTCTAAGCTACCACGGGCCGGATAATACTTGCATATTCGGCAAATTATTATTAATTTTGCAGTACTCGAACCGGAGGGGGCAACAGTGCCCCCTCCGCTTTGTATATAAATATTGAAAATGATTGACAAGGAATTACTGAAATCCACCGTAGAGGCTGCAATCGAAGGCACCGACATGTTTGTGGTAGAAATAAAAGTGTCGGCTACGAACGATATCGTTGTGGAGCTTGACTCTACATCGGGTATCGACATAGATACCTGCGCGGCAATCACGCGCAAAATCGAGTCGGCTTTCGACCGCGATATCGAAGACTACACCCTCGAGGTAGGCAGTGCCGGGCTCACAGCTCCATTCAAAGTCAAGGGCCAGTATGTGAAGAATATCGGCAACGAAGTCGAAGTACTCACCCGCGACGGCCGCAAGCTGCGCGGCACCCTGGTGCAGGTGAGCGACAGCGACGACGCCTTCACTATTGAAGTGCCCGTAAAGGTCAAGACACCGGGAGCCAAGCGTCCGACAGTGGAGATGCAGCCCGAAACATTCGCTTTCACCGACTGCAAATCAGTTAAATATCTAATATCATTCTGATAATTATAAAATCTGACAATATATGGCCAAGAAAGAAGCTACCCCGAACATGGTCGAGCAGTTTGCCGAGTTCAAAGAACTCAAAAACATCGACAAGACCACAATGATCAGCGTGCTTGAAGAATCGTTCCGCAACGTGCTTGCCAAGATGTTCGGCACAGACGAAAATCTCGACGTGATTCTCAACCCCGACAAGGGCGACGTGCAGATTTTCCAAAACCTCACCGTAGTGCCCGACGGCGAAGTGGAGAACCCCAATCTCGAGATTTCGCTCTCCGACGCCCGTGAAGACGACGACCCCGACGCTGAGGTGGGCGAGGAACACACTAAGGAAATTTTCTTCGAGAAGTTCGGCCGACGCGCTATCCTCACCCTGCGCCAGACCCTGCAGTCGAAGATTCTCGACCTCCAGAAAGAAGCCATGTATGCCAAGTTTAAAGAACTCGAGGGCGAGCTTGTAAGCGGCGAAGTATACCAGACCTGGTCGAAAGAAACCCTGCTGGTCGACTCCGACAACAACGAACTGCTCCTGCCCAAGAGCGAATCAATTCCCGGCGATTTCTTCCGCAAAGGCGAAACCGTACGCGCTGTAATTGCCAATGTCGACAACAAGAACAACAACCCCAAGATTACCGTAAGCCGTACCAACGAGCAGTTCCTGCGCCGCCTGTTCGAGCTCGAAGTACCCGAAATCCACGACGGCCTCATCAACATTCGCGCCGTGGCCCGCATACCGGGCGAGCGTGCCAAGATTGCCGTAGAATCGTACGACGACCGTATCGACCCGGTAGGTGCCTGTGTGGGTGTGAAAGGCTCGCGTATCCATGGCATAGTGCGTGAACTCCGCAACGAGAACATCGACGTAATCAACTTCACTTCAAATCCATCGCTGTTCATACAACGTGCCCTCTCGCCCGCACGTGTATCGTCAATCCGCCTCGACGAGGAGGAAAAGAAAGCCGAAGTATTCCTGCGCCCCGAAGAGGTGTCGCTGGCTATCGGCAAGAACGGCCTCAATATCAAACTCGCCTCGATGCTTACCGGATACACCATCGACGTATACCGCGACAGCGAGGAAAGCTTCGATGAAGACATCTACCTCGACGAGTTCAAGGACGAAATCGACGAGTGGGTAATCGACGCGCTCAAGAACATCGGCTGTGTCACCGCCAAAGGCGTACTCAACGCCAAACGCGAGGACCTCATTGAGAAGGCCGACCTTGAGGAAGACACCGTCGACCACGTAATCGAGGTGCTCAAGGCCGAGTTCGAGGATTAATCTCCACTCCCGGAGCGGAGGCTGTACGGGCCTCCGCAATATTCTCCGGACGGCATGAGCCGGCACACGGCTCGCCGGGCCCGTTAAACTTTTAACCTTTAACAATTCATTAACGAAGCTCCACCGACTTATATGGCGAAAACAAAGATAAGCACTGTAGCAAAGGACCTCAACGTGGCTCTGACCACGGTGATTGACTTCCTGCACAAAAAAAATATACAAATCGACGACAATGTAAGTCCGAACACACGTGTCGACGACTCCGTGGTGGCTTTGCTGACCAAGGAGTTCAGTCAGGACAAAGACATAAAGAAACGCTCCGCCAGCGCTATCGAGCGTCGCGGCGAGCAGCGTGCCAAAGCGCAGACCACAACCGACCCCGCTGCAGCCGAGCCTGTTAGACTCAAATCAGAAGCCAATAAGCCGCGTATTTTAGGTAAAATCGAGCTCGACAAAAACGGCATGCCTGTGCGCAAGCCAGTTGTGTCCGAAGCCCCGAAAGCCGAGGTCAAAGCCGAACCTGTGGCTAAGCCCGAGCTGAAGGCCGACGACAAACCCGCTGCAGCTGCGGCGCAGAGCGAGCCTAAAACCGAAACTCAGGAAGCTCCAAAAGCCCGGTGTGCCGAAACTTCGGCACCGGCACATGCCCCTGCACCGCAACCAGTAAAGGAAACACCCAAGCCCGAAGAACCAAAGCCTGCCCGGCAGACTCCGGTTCAGGACAGCGATACTAAATCTACTACTTCAACTAATCAATCCAATTTGGAAGTAAAACCCGAAAAGCAGAACGCGACTGCCGAACAGCAGCCTCAGACGCCTGCGCAGCAGCCTGCCAAGGACCCCGAAGTATTTGTGCCCGAGCGCACAGTTGCAGGTCCCAGTCTTAACATTGTAGGCAAAATCGACCTTGACGCCCTCAATCAGTCGACTCGCCCCAAAAAGAAATCCAACGACCGCCGCGGCGGAGGACGTGGTGCCCAGAACGGTACCGCTGCCGGACAAGGCGCTCAGGCGGCCGGCGACCGTCGCAAACGCCGTCGTATTGGCGGAAAGGAGAAAGTCGACGTCGAAAAAGCCGGTCGCGAAGGAACCGACAGCCGTGGCGGACGTAATAACGGCGGCAACGGCGGCGCTCAGAACGGCCAGGGCCGCAATGGCGGCGCTCAGAGTCAGAACGGTGGCGGACGCAATGCCCGCAAAGACCGAAACGCTTCGCGAAAACCCGCTCCGCAGCATGTAGAGGTAAGCGAGGAAGACGTACAGAAGCAGGTAAAGGAAACTCTTGCCCGCCTTACTTCCAAGGACAAGGCGTTGAAGAAGGGCGCCAAATGGCGCAAGGAGAAGCGAGAAGCCAACGCCAACCGCGAACGCGAAGCCGCACGCGCCGAACAGGCGGAAAGCAAGGTGCTGAAACTTACCGAATTCGTTACCGCCAACGACTTGGCTGTGATGATGGATGTACCTGTCAACAACGTTATTGCCACATGTATGAACATCGGCGTGATGGTGTCGATCAACCAGCGCCTTGACGCTGAAACCATCAACATCGTGGCCGAAGAATTCGGCTTCAAGACCGAGTACGTCAGCGCCGAAGTGGCCGATGCCATAGCACAGGAGGCCGACGACGAGTCAGATCTGGTCAGCCGTCCGCCGGTTGTGACCGTAATGGGTCACGTCGACCACGGCAAGACTTCGCTGCTCGACTATATCCGCCACGCCAACGTAATCGCCGGCGAGGCAGGCGGTATAACCCAGCACATAGGTTCGTACAGTGTGCAGCTGGCCGACGGACGCCACATAACCTTCCTCGACACTCCGGGCCATGAGGCATTTACCGCCATGCGTGCCCGCGGTGCCAAGGTAACCGATATATGTATCATCATTGTGGCAGCCGACGACTCCGTGATGCCGCAGACCGTCGAGGCCATCAACCACGCTTCGGCTGCCGGTGTGCCTATTGTGTTTGCAATCAACAAAATCGATAAGCCGCATGCCAACCCCGATAAAATCAAGGAGGAACTCGCCGCTATGAACTATCTGGTGGAAGAGTGGGGCGGCAAGTACCAAAGCCAGGATATTTCGGCCAAGAAGGGTATTGGTGTTGAGGAACTTATGGAGAAGGTGCTTCTTGAGGCGGAAATGCTCGAACTCAAGGCTAATCCGAACCGCAACGCCACCGGAGCCATCATTGAGTCGACCCTCGACAAGGGTCGCGGTTATGTGGCAAATGTACTGGTACAAAACGGAACCCTGCGTGTAGGCGACATAGTACTGGCCGGCAATCACTTCGGCAAGGTTAAGGCAATGTTCAACGAGCGTGACCAGCGTATCAAGGAGGCCGGTCCGGCCACTCCGGCGCTGATTCTGGGCCTGAACGGCGCACCTACCGCAGGCGACACATTCAATGTGCTCGACTCTGAGCAGGAAGCCCGCGAAATAGCCAACAAGCGCATGCAGCTGCAGCGCGAGCAGGGACTGCGCACCACCAAGATTCTCACTCTGGAAGATATCGGTCGCCGTCGCGCTATCGGCAACTTCCAGGAGCTTAATATCATTGTCAAGGGCGACGTGGACGGCTCAATCGAGGCTCTGAGCGATTCGCTCATAAAGCTCTCTACCGAGGAAATCCAGGTCAACGTGCTCCACAAGGCTGTGGGCGAGATTTCGGAGAGCGATGTTACTCTGGCTGCCGCATCCGATGCCATCATCATAGGTTTCCAGGTGCGTCCGTCGCTGGCCGCACGCCGTGCCGCTGAGCGCGACGGCGTTGAAATCCGCCTCTATTCGGTTATCTACCAGGCAATCGAGGAAGTCAAGGATGCAATGGCAGGCATGCTCGCCCCCGAAATCAAGGAGGAAGTCACCGGTACTGCCGAGATTCTCGAAACCTATCACATCAGCAAGGTCGGAACTATCGCCGGCTGTATGGTGCGCGAGGGCAAAATCAAGCGAGGCAGCAAGGTACGCCTTATCCGCGAGGGTATTGTACGCTACACCGGCGAACTTGGCTCGCTCAAGCGCTTCAAGGACGATGTCAAGGAAGTGGCTTCGGGCTACGACTGCGGTCTGAGCATCCAGGGCTACAACGACATCAAGGTAGGCGACTTTATCGAGGGCTTCGAGGAAGTAGAGGTAAGCCGTAGCCTCTGATGTGCAGTGAAGGCTGATATGCCTTAAATATGTAATAAAGATGCTCGTACATCTGAATATAGGAAGTAATCAAGGCGACCGCCGCGCTCTTATTGAGCGGGCGGTCGCCTTGATTGTCGATATTCTGCAGCCGGCGGAGTGGCGTGTGAGCAGTCCTGTAGAAACGCCTCCGTGGGGCTTCTCCTCGCCGTTTCCGTTTATGAATATAGGAATGGACCTGCAGCTGCCTCAAATGGCTCCTGAGGCCCTTCTGGACGCTCTGCAGGCCATTGAGCGCAGTATATCGTCGATGCCGCACCGTAATGCCGACGGCAGCTACCGCGACCGCGAGATTGATATAGATATAATACTTATCGATTCGCTCCGCATGGTTAGCGCCCGTCTTGTGCTGCCGCATCCGCGCATGCTTGAGCGTGAGTTCGTGATGCGGCCTTTGCGCGAGTTGCGGCCCGGATGGCCGGACGAAAATCAGCCAAGCGAGTGCAGATAGGCCGTGAGGTCGTCGGTCAGTTTCAGCCCGAGCTTTTTGCGCAGGCGGTTGCGGGCGCTTTCCACACTGCGTATCTCGCGATAGGTGAGTGTGGCTATCTCCTTGGTGTTGAGTCCCAGATATAGCAGGGCGCACAGACGCATGTCGCGGCCCGTAAGTTCTGTGTCGAGCGCAGTCAAGTTGCGATAGAAGTCCGGGTGTACCCGCTCGAAGTATAGCTTGAATTCGCCGTCGGCATCGTAGTCTGTCAGGGCGTTCAGCCGGTTGAGCTGAGTGCGTATATTCTCGCGTTTGACGCTTTCGCGCGGGTTCAGCTCCAGCAACACGCTGCGCAGTCCGGTGCAGATTTCCGACAGCCCCTCGTGCAGTTTCAGTTTTTCCAGCGACAGAGTGGTGAGCTCGCGGTTGAGTTTGTTGAGGGTTCGCGAATATTCATACTCGCTGTGTGCCGCGTCGGATATTTGCCGTTTGTATCTGTGCTTCAGTTTAAGGTACGACACGGCCATGATAAGGAGTATTGCGGCGGCAATGGCCATGGCTACAGTCGTCCGGCTGCCGGAGGCCGAGTGGCTGTGGGCCGACTCGGGCAGCATGGCGGAACTGATGTTTTCCCAGTTAGCCATGCGCAGCGCGTTTTCGGTGCTTCGTATGGAGTCGCTCAGAGCGGTCATCTCGTTCATCAGCAGCAGCGCGTTTTCGTGCATTTTTTTTGCCTGATATACCTCGGCGAGGGTCTTGAGCGCGCTAATCATGTCGTCGTCGCGCACATGTCGCTGGCATAGTCTGCGAGCTTCCGCCGCATATACCATTGCCGAGTCGGGGTAGCCCCAATGCAGAAAGTTTTCGGCTATGAGCAGATAGCCGTTGATTACGCCACGCGCGTTGGCAAGCTGCCGGTATTGCTCCACGCCACTGTTAAAGCGCATCAGGGCCATGTCGTACTGCTTCAGTCGGGTGTATAGCACACCCTGCTGTATGCGCATGCTTGCCAGGTGGTCGGGGTGGTTGTTTTGGTCGAGATAATCGAGGCTTCGCTGCGATGTTTCGAGGGCTTTCTGCGTTTCGCCCTGCAGGGCATAAAGCTCTGTAAGGTTGCCGTAGTTTATAAATGTGGCGTGATGGTTGTTTCTGTCCTGGTTTATGGCAAGAGCTTTCAGGAAGTATTCTTCGGCACGTTCCACCTGCGAGCGCTGTGCATACAGAATACCCATGTTGTTGCACAGCATTGCCTTGAAATCGTCGTATGTCGAGTCGCGGCAGTATTTCAGACCTGTCATGTAGTAGTCGATGCCTATGTTGGGCATGCCCATATCGGTGAACAGCGAGCCCAGATGCACGTACAAGGTAAGCATCTGGTGGGTGTCCTGCGGTGTGCGGTTGTCGGATTCGAGCAGAATGTCGAGGATGTTGCGCATTATAATGGAGGCCTCAAGACTGTTTCCATGTATGCCCATATATTCGGTTGCGTCGCTGACTATCGAGTAGAATGCCTCGCAGTCGTGGGCGCTTCTGAGCGGACAGGAGTCGATGCGGGCGTAGAATCTCCGGGCATCGGCGGTGGTGTCTGCGCGCAGGTTTTCCAGAACCGAGGCTTTGACGGCGCAAGCGTTTTCGACGCCGGTGTGGTGTCGGCAGGCGCATGCCAGCAGGGCTATTATCATGGCTGTAAGCAGCAGGCAGGTATGTAATCCGGACTTCGACATAATGTTTTGTTAGGTCGCAAAGATAAGAATTAAAATTTGATTTACAAATTTTTGGTGAATTTTTCTTGTAATTAATGACATTATAAATGGCTTATATATTGCAAAATGCTGCTATGTGCCGTGGTTTTTTCGCACTTTTTTTATGCTTGCGGTAGTTCTGTGGCGCTTGAAATTTGGAGCGTGCGCTTTATTGCGATAATTTTGTGGTGGAAAATAAATTTAGTTGGTTTTATATACAAGGCTATGCCGCATCGGGGTGATGCGGCATAGTTGTTTTTAAGGTGCTGGCTGTCCGGAATCAGATTGAGCGCATATATGCCGTAAGGTCGTCGTTTAATTCGAGGCCGAGTTTTTTGCGCAGGCGGTTGCGTGCTGAGTCCACGCTGCGGATTTCGCGGTATGTAAGCACGGCAATCTCTTTGGTCGTCATGCCAAGATAAAGGAAGGCGCAAAGGCGTATGTCGCGTGGGGTGAGGTCGGGGAAGCGCTCCGAGAGGGTGTTGTAGAAATTCGGATGCACGCGCCCGAAGAACAGCTTGAACTCTTCGTTGGCATCGAAGTCCGCCATGTTGTTGACTCGTGCAAGCAGGCGGCGCAGGGTATCGCGTTTTTCACTTTCGCGCGGACTCAGTTCGGTCAGCACAGTGCGCAGGCACTCGCTTATGTCGTTCAGGCCTTCGTGCAGTTTGAGTTTTTCGAGCGACAGTGAGGTCATTTCGCGCTGCATGCACTCGGTCTGCATGGTAAGTTCTTTGTTTTCAAGGTCGAGCGATTGCAGTCGGTCGCGGTTTTCGCGCCGCTGCCGGTACAGATATACCAGAGTCAGCAACAGAGTGCCGCTGACAAGCAGCAATGCTACCAGCCACAGCAGTGGCAGACGCTCGTCGGCCGGCCGTTGTTCAGTGGTCGATTCCGACCAGTTGGTCAGCCTCAGCCGGCTTTCGGCCTCACGCAGCGAGTCGCTCAGTTCGGTCATGTTGGTCATCAGGTCCAGTGCCTGCAGGTAATCGCCTTTGGCTCGGTGTATATCCGAAAGAGAGCGCAGGGTCGACACCATGTCGTCGTCGCGTTCGTGTTGCCGGCATATTTCAAGAGCCCGGTGAGTGTATTTCATGGCCGAGTCGGCTTGTCCTGCTCCGAGCCAGAAGTCGCCTATATGCAGCAGGGCGTCGACCATTCCGGGTCGGTTGTCCAATTCGGTGTACTGTTTCAGTGCGATCTTGTAGCGCTGCAATGCCAGGTCGGGCTGCCCCAGTTCGGCATAGAGGCTGCCCTGCTGGATTCTCATGCGGGCCAGGTGCTCGGGGTGCTTGCGCTGGTCGGTGTAGTCCAGGCTGCGTTGCAAAGTTTCCAGAGCCTTTTCGGTCTGCCCTTTAAGGGTATACACTTCAGCGAGATTGCCCAGACTGAGGCTGGCGCCTTCGTGTTCTTTCTGGTGCAGGTCTATAGCCAGGGACTTGCTGAAATACTGCTCGGCACGGTCAAGCATGTTTCTTTGTCCATATATAATGCCCAGGTTGTTGTACAGCATGGCTCTGAAGTTATTATATATGGTATCGTTGCAGTATTCGAGTCCGCGCTGGTAGTAGTCGACGCTCAAGGCGGGCATGCCCATATCGGCGAATGTGGCGCCCATGCGTACATGAGTGTTGAGCAGCTGGTGGGTATCGCCGATACTGCGTTTGGGCGCGTTCTGCAGTATGTTGAGCGTGCGGTGCAGCAAAGTAATCGCACGCGAGTCATCGCCATTTAAGTGCAAGTCGAAAGTCAGGCGGTTCAAGGCCTTGTAGAGCGCGCGACAGTCGCTGTCGGAGTGCAGCGGCATGGAGTCTATCGCGGCCCGGTGCCGGCGAATGTAGGCTGCGGTGTCGGCGCGGGTATCGTCGAGCACCGCAATTTTCACGGCACGTGCGTTGTCGAAACCCGGCGAATTGCTGCAGGCGGCAGTCAAAAGCAGAAGTATGGCACATATAGCGAGTCCGCCCCGGGCGGGTATATATCGGTTCATGTTAGTTCCGGGAGTATGATTTGAGTTTATGCAAAGGTACTAAAAAAGATAGATGTAGCCAAAGTGCTAACAGATTTCTTGATTGTCAGTATGGGATTGAATCGCGCCTATAGCTGTTAAAATACAATAAATAAGCCGAGTAAAAAGTAATGCAGTAGCGATTTGGTGTAAAATATATTTTTGCGGTAGTTAATTCTATCGGTTAAATTTGCGACAAAATGCTAATTCGGCTAATTTTGCGAACGTACCAACAAAAAAAGCTTATGAAGCAGTATCTACTCGTATCGTTCCTTTTTGGTGCCGTCACCGCTTCTGCGTGGAATGTAGGCACCGAACCTACCGGCAAGAACGCCCTGATAGAGGAGTTCACCGGAATCCAATGTCCGAACTGTCCCGACGGTCACCGGGTTGCCGCCGCATTGTCGGTTCTGCACCCCGAAGAAGTATATTCGGTGGCCATACATGCGGGCTACTTTTCGATTCCGCGCCCAAGTCAGCCGAACTTTGTAACCGAAACCGGCGAAGCAGTCCATGACTATTTCGGCGTATCGTCGTATCCGTGCGGTGTAGTTAACCGCATGAAGTACAATGGCGATTATATCAGCGGTCGTTCCAGCTGGGGCGCTGCCTGCCGCCAGGTGCTGAAAGAAGAGTCGCCGGTGAACCTGTGGTCGAGCTGCAGCTTTAACCCCGACACTAATATACTGACCGTCGAGGTCGAAGGCTACTATACTGCCGGTATGTCGGACCCGCGCCTGAATGTATGGCTGCTCCAGAGCGAGATTAAGGGCCCGCAGAGCGGAGGCGGCATGGGCGAGGAATATCTGCACCGCCATATGCTGCGCGACAGACTTGCCGGCGATGAATTCGGCGAGGTGCTAAGCGAAAAGGCAGCCGGCGAATACTTTACACGCACATACAGCTACGAGATGCCCGGCGATATTAACGGAGTTG
>CAJTRC010000009.1 GCA_910578365.1 uncultured Muribaculaceae bacterium | reverse complement strand
CTCCTATCAACACCTTGCTTCCGGTAAGACGTGTGATTGTAAGTTTATCGGCGCAGACTGCTGCCAGCGGCATTATAAATACCACTGCCAGGATGATTGCATGTTTTAGTTGTAACATAAGTATTGGATTATATATCTATTATTTTTTCGACAAATGGCTGTTCAGCCAGCCCAGGGCTGTGAATGTTACTGCCGGCAGAAAGGTTATGAAACTTTCGGCCATTATCAGATACATGGCCACACTCAGCAGCGTGAGAAGGAATTCCCAGCCGAAAAACGACAGCAGTGTGACCATAGCCGGATGGCGGCGCACCCAGCCGAAGCGCTCCCACAGCGACGAGGCTGAGAGCACACGGTAGCATATAAGACCGTATATAGCAAATATAAACAGCATGAACCACCAGTTGACCAGATGCGCGCCCTGCCGCAGCTGACCGTAAGCGCAGCTTATCAGCACCGGACCGGGTACGGAGCCTATATAGGTGTCGTGGGTGTCGCCGTCGAAATCGCCCACCAGCACTATGCGGTCGCGCATCATGCCGGCCAGTTCGCTGTCGTCGTTCCAGCGCATCACCTGCGAGCTTAGCAGGGGGTAGCGTACCTGCCCGTCGGGCCGTTCGGGCAGAAGTATGTCTGATGGCAGGGGTATGAACAGCGTATTGCGGCACAAGCGTCCGCGGTCGGTATAGAAGCAGCCATGGCGCCGTATTTCTCCGCCATCAATGCTGCGGTACATTGTCATAGGCATCGACTCGCCCGCCTCCTGCAGGAATTGCCAGCGTGTAAAGCCTGTGGAAAGTGTAGCTCCGTAGTCCGAAATCGAGGCGATATGCAGTATCGAGCTGTCGGCGGCATTTTCACCCTCTGAGTGCGCGCTGTAGGCAAATCGCGGCAGGCGCGCCATCACGGCCCAGAGTGCCGAGTCGGAGTCGGTGTGCATGCCTTGGTCAAAACGGACATCGAGTACCAGAAAGCGGTAATCGGCATTCTCGGCGGCTTCGAGCAGATGCAGCAGCACGGCGCGGTCGGTAACCACGGCCGAGCCCATAGTGTCGCCGAAATCGTCGGTCAGCGGCACCAGCTGTTTATCGTATGCCACATTGAGATAGAGTATGGAGTCATTGGTCCGGTGGGCCACACGCTCCGACATCAGTTCGATGAATGCCAGCGAATCGACATCGTCGAGCACCGGATAGGGATAGTTGTCGAGCAGATAGTCGCCCAGTATTAGAGCCAGCGCCACTGTGGCCGACAGCACCGCACGCCACAGCCGCGAATACGGCGGCATAAGACGGCGCAGGAACTCGGCAATGTGTCGCTTGTGTGTCATATATACAAATTAATGCGCAAATATACGCATAATTACGCATATATGCAAGCGCCTGCTGCTATGCCCTACTCCAGCCTGAACACGCGAATGCCTATCAGCGACGGATTTCTCTTCATGAAGTCGGCCAGTGGCACCGATGTGAGTTCGACCTTGCCGTTGGTGCTGGAGGCATGCAGCAGATATGGCACACCCTCCTGCTTGATGATGATGCCCATGTGTGTGACATCGAGGTTTTTCATTTTTGTCACCAGGGCCACTATGTCGCCGCTGCGCAGTTCGGCCATGGTAGTTTTTTTGGCCAGGTCGGAGTTTTTTATGTAGGGGAAGCGGTGATTGCGGTATCCGATTTCAACCGAGCGCATGCGTTCGAATTCGCTATCGTCGGCCAGGGCCGGATATTTACTGCGGTTGGCGCTCATAAAGTCGATGGTGCGCACCTGATATGCCACGGCGGGGAAATTGGCGGTGACTTCTCTGAAGTTGCCGCGGTGTGTGTTGTCGATTACCCAGTCGCTGATGTAATGCAGTCGCGAGGCATATCCGTTGACTTCGCCACGGCGGTATCGCAGACGCTGCAGGTTGTACAGGAAGTCGCGCCAGGTGCTTCGGCCTTCGCCTACGGTGTACGACAGCGCCATGACGGTTTCGACGAATGTGGTGCAGTCGAGTTCGTCGAGATTCACAGTCAGCACTTCGGGCCGGCCTTCGAGGGTGTGCGCCACGTATGGAGTGCCGACAAAGCGCATGGCAATGTCGGCGGTACGCTCGCCCGCGGACTTGAAACCGGAAGCGATGCTCTCAACGAGGATTTTGTTTATTCTCGCTGTGTCGGCTTCCTCGTTATGGAAGCGTGTGGGTGTAGGAGTGGCCAGGCCTGCGGAGGCACAGAAGCATATTATGATTACTGCAAGCAGATATACGTGTTTCATGGTGCAAAATTACGAAAAAAAGCGAAATCCGCTGTAGCAGATTTCGCTTTTTTGTGTCGTAAAAGTCTGAATTATTCAGGACGTTTGGTCTTCTTGCCGTAACCGTAAGCGGCGGCGGCACCAAGCTGCTCTTCAATGCGGAGGAGCTGGTTGTACTTGGCCATACGGTCGCTGCGGCTTGCCGAACCGGTCTTGATCTGGCCGGCGTTGGTAGCAACGGCTATGTCGGCGATGGTAGCGTCCTCGGTTTCGCCGGAGCGGTGCGAGATAACGGCGGTGTAGCCGTTGCGCTGAGCGAGTTCTACGGCGCGGAGGGTTTCGGTGAGCGAGCCAATCTGGTTAACCTTAACGAGGATTGAGTTGGCGCAGCCCTGCTCGATGCCCTTCTTGAGGTACTTCACATTGGTAACGAAGAGATCGTCGCCTACGAGCTGGCAGCGGTCGCCGATAAGTTCGGTAAGAATCTTCCAGCCTTCCCAGTCGTTCTGGTCCATACCGTCTTCGATAGAGTCGATGGGGTATTTTTCAACGAGTTCCTTCAGGAATTCAGCCTGCTGCTGCGAAGTGAGCTTGGGAGCGTCGGCACCCTGCTTCCAGGTGTAGTCGTAAACGCCGTCCTTGTAGAATTCCGACGAAGCGCAGTCGAGGCCGATGGTAACGTCCTTGCCGGGTACGTAGCCTGCAAGCTCGATAGCCTTGATGATTACGTTGAGGGCGTCTTCAGTGCCGTCGAGAGCGGGAGCGAAACCGCCTTCGTCACCCACAGCGGTGCTGAGGTTGCGTTCGTGGAGCACTTTCTTGAGGTTGTGGAATACTTCGGTACCCATGCGGATGCCTTCGTGGAACGAAGTAGCGCCGATAGGACGAATCATGAATTCCTGGAAGCAGATGGGAGCGTCGGAGTGAGCGCCACCGTTGATGATGTTCATCATGGGCACGGGCAGCACGTAGGTGTTGCAGCCGCCGATGTATTTGTAGAGGGGCAGGCCGAGGTAGTCGGCAGCGGCCTTGGCAACGGCAAGCGATACACCGAGGATGGCGTTAGCGCCGAGGTTCGACTTGGTTTCGGTACCGTCGAGAGCGAGCATTGCTTCGTCGATGGCAATCTGGTCGAGGGCATTCATGCCCTTGAGAGCTTCGGCTATGGGGCCGTTAACGTTGGCTACAGCCTTGAGCACACCCTTGCCCATGTAGCGGCTCTTGTCGCCGTCGCGGAGCTCGAGAGCTTCGTTTTCGCCGGTAGATGCACCGGAGGGCACGCTGGCGCGACCGAAAGCGCCTGATTCGAGCAGTACGTCAACTTCTACGGTGGGGTTGCCACGGGAGTCGAGCACCTCACGACCGATAATTTTTTCGATTTTCATATTTTAATAACTTAAGTTAGTTGAAAGTTGCATAGTAAAGCCGGAAACCTTATTTGAGGCCTTTTGTATTTCGGCTGCAAATTTACGAAAAATTTGCGAGTTGCCGAACTATAAACAAAAAAAAGAGTGCGCCCTGCAGGGGCGCACTCTGTATATTAGCTTTATTTAAGTATGGCTACTTATAATTTAATGCTGAGCTGCTGACCGAAGTACTGTTTTGCAAGTTTGCGGTTGGTTACATTTGCAGGCTCGGCCTGAATCTTCTGCTGACCCTCAGCACCGTCTTCATAGATGCTTACGTGCGGCGGGAAGGTGATACGTCCGGGGGTGTCATTACGGACTACAGTGTTCTGATAGTGGGGAGCATAAAGTACGCAGCGACCGATATTGAGGACATTGTCTACGAAAGTCGAACGATCTGCGGGATCCATGCCTTCGTAAATCTCGTCAGCGGTATAGCCTTCGGCCATATACTGGCCCTCAAGACTGCACAGCGACAGCATACCGAATTCAACATTGAATGTACCGGGAACGAACTCCCAGCCCGCTACGCTCTGAAGCACTGCCGGAACACGGAAGTCGTTGAGGTCAACATGCCAGTAGTAGCGACCGTTCTTGGGTGCGATGTTGAAAGCAGCCAGAGGCGCATAGTACTGATTCGACTGGAAGGGGCTTACCAGACGGAAAAGCTGTTCGTCGGCGTCGTTTACTTCGAACGAGCAGTCGAACGAATAGTCATTGCCGTTGATACCGAAAATGGGGAAAATCCAGCCGTCGATTACGTTGCAGGTACCGACGGGAGTCCAGCTTTCCTCGGGATATACACGGGTGTACTGAACCTCGATGGTGTTTGCACCGTAACCGGTGTCGTCGAGAATTGTGAGAGTGAGCATGATGGGCTCGCCAATCTCCATGAGTTCGTTGTGTGCCACTACAGGGATATAACCCATGGGCTCATTGGTAGTGTAAACAAACTCTTCAGGAACTACGAAGAGGTCCTTTGAGCCGTCGACATAAGAGTCGGACACAGCATCGTACACCTTAACGCTATAATCAAGACGCACTTTTTCGCCGATTGTGTTTGAAGTGCGGCAAATCTGCACTTTGAATGTGTTGTCGTACACACCCTGATCGGGGTTGGGAGCGCACTTCTGGAAAGCCACGTCGCCATACGAGGGGAAGAACGAACCCGGATCGACATCGTTGGGGTCGAGTCCCTCATCGCTACTACAGCCGGTTGCCGCAGCAGCCAACAGAGCGAAAGACATATATTTGAGAAGTTTCATTTCTTTAAAATCTTTTAAGTTGAACTTTTAAGATTAATAGCCGGGATTCTGCTGGCCAACAATCTGGGGATTTACCTGAATTTCGGTGGAGGGGATGGGCCATACGAAACGACAGTCATCGGGGGTGTAGCTCAGGTCCGAAGCTCCCTGTACGAAATAAAGGGTATTGAAGTTGTCCAAGGGGAAGTTGGGAACAGCCACCGAGTTGTCGCGGGTAAAGCCTTCGCCATAACGACGGAGGTCGTTCAGACGGAAACCTTCGCCGATGAGTTCGCGGTTACGCTCCAGACGTACCTGAACATCCAGACGATCATCGGGGTAAGTACGTGAAGAGATGCCGCGGGCCTCGCGCAAAGCACGGAGTGCGTCGTTGCGGACGGTGTTCGAGCTGCCGCACTCGGCAAGAATCAGGTACATTTCCGCCAGACGGAACGGGTACATAATCACACAGCCGCGAGATGAACTTGTACCTGCAAAAGTGTTAAGACCTATAAACTTAGAGAAGATGTTCACCGAAAGGTAAGTACCATTGAGTTCAAGGAATTGCTCCTGGAACCAAATCTGCTTGCGGTAGTCGCTGCTGGTGTACATATTGAGTGTGCTGTTTGCGGGCACATACATGGAGTTGTTGATGTTGTACGACCACCAGAGCGAGTTGGTCTGGCCAAGCGACTGAGCTTCGGTACCGGTAACCATGGCCATCATAATGATTTCAGAGTTACGGGTATCGGGGTCTCCGAACGAGCCGGGCGAAACTGTCCACATGTTTACGAACTCCTGGGGAGTAGAAAGCTTATAGAGAGAGCTGCCGATTACGTTCTGGGCGTGAGTTGCAGCTTCGTCTTTCTTACCCATGGCAAGAGCGATACGGGCGTTGAGCGCCTCCACAACCCATGAGTTGACATAAGGCGAACCGGAGTGCATCATTTCGAGATAGTCATTGTCGCGGTTACTCATGCTGGCCTCAGCGGCTTCAAGGTCGTTTTTGGCATTGGTGAGGTCCTCGAGAATCAGCTTGTATGTTTCACCCAAAGTGCTGCGTCCGGGATAAGTACTGCGGTCAGTGGTAGGATTGTACTCGGTAACCAGGGGCACACCCATGGCGGGTACATCCTTGTTGGCCTCGCTGTAGTCCTGGCAGAAGAACTGGGTGAGCATAAAGTAGTTGTATGCACGGAAGAAGTAAGCTTCACCACGATAGCGAATCATCTTCATGTGATCCTGCTCAGTCCACTCGTCGCTTTCGATGAGTTCCTGCAGACGGGGAAGGTAGAAGTTCACACCGGCAATATTGCTGTAGAACAGCGAAAATGCACCGGCAAAATCTTCGGTAGCCGAGGTGAAGTCACCTTTGAAAATATTGCCGAGATTGTTGCCATAAACAGGAGCAAGCGCCTGGAAGTTGTCCATCTGAACTTCGGTGTAGTTGTTCAGGGCGCCCATGCACAGACCGCGGAATGAATTGTAGAGGCCGTTACGGAAGTAGCGTGCGTTTACAGGATTCACAATAGCTTCCTCCTGCTTGATGGCACCTTCCGGAAGCAGCTCCATCTCGCACGAACTTAACAGTGCCGAGACAGCTACCGCAGCGAAAAGAAATATCTTTTTCATATTGAGAGCTCTTAGTTAAGATTAGAAATTAGAAAGTTACTTCCAGACCGAGTTCGTACTGACGGGTGTTCGGATAGAAGAATGTAACGATGTTGCTGCCGGGTTCGGGGTCAAAACCGGTGAAGCCGGTGAAAGTAAGCAGGTTACGGCCGGTGAAGTGGAAGTTCAGACCCTTGAGCGAAAGTTTGTCGGTGAACGATTTGGGGCAGTTATACATAAGGGTAAGGTTCTTCAGACGCAGGAACGACGCATCTTCGAGCAGGTGGTCGTCGAACTGGATAGTCGAACCGAACTTAGGTATGTCGGTAATCTGGCCGGGATGTGTCCAGATGTTGAACATGGTAGTCATCTGGTTGTAGCTTGCGGCGTTGTCACTCGAGGGGCTTTCGAGGAAGAAGCGGTCGTTGTTGACCATGTACTTCTTGGCGGCCCATGCAAAGTCGGCACGCAGAGCAAAGCCCTTCCAGCGCACGTCGGCGCCGAAACCACCGGTGATAGGAGCAGTGCAGCTCTTGCCGAGGAGCTGGCTATCGCGTTCTACATTGTATTCCTTGGTGATGTTGCCATCCTTATCGTACCACTGGGGTTCGCCGGTTTCGGGGTCAACACCTGCATATTTCACCATGTAGAATTCCGAAGCATCATGGCCTACGGTGTAGGCTAAAAGTCTGCTGGGGAATGCCTGCTGGTCCATGCCGTCGAAAAGCGAGGTAATGCGGTTGGCGTTGTAGTTGAAGTTTGCGCGCAGACCGAAATACCAGTCTTTAGTCTGGATAATGTCGGCCTGAAGGTCGATGTCGACACCGGTGTTGGTCATGTTACCGATATTGTGGAGGATTGAACTCCAACCTGTAGTGTACGAAACGGGCACATTCACAAGCATGTCGCAGGTTTCCTTGCGATAGAAGTCGATATCGGCAGTGAGGTGATTGAATACACGGAAGTTCAGACCGAGGTCCCATGCCTTTACGGTTTCCCACTGAAGTTTGGGATTATCAACCGAAGAAAGTCCCCAGCCGGGCTTGCCGTTATAAGTAACAGTGTAAGGTTTTACGAGGCCCATGTAGGCATAGTTGCCGATACCGGCGTTACCGGTGGTACCGTAGCTAAGACGGAGGCGGGCCTGATCGAGCCATTTAACATCCTGAAGGAATTTTTCGTTCTTCATGTTCCACATTGCACCGAGCGACCAGAAAGTCGACCAGCGGTTGCCGGGAGCGAACTTCGACGAACCGTCGCGACGGAGGTTGGCGTCGATGAAGTAGAGGTCGTTGTACGAATAGCCGAGGTTGAAGAAGTACGAGTTGAACACTTCGTCAGATATCGAGTTAACGACGTTCGACATGGTAATTTCTGTACCATTGCTGAGAAGCATAAAGTGGTCGTTGTACTGACCTAAGGTCGAAGCGCCGAAACCGTTTGAACGGGTAATGATTGATTCTTCACCTACAAGGAATGTAAAGTCATGGATATCGGCGAATGTATGACGGTACTCTGCAGTGTTAGTATAGGTGAAGGTATAGTAGCGTGAGGTCTGCTTTTGGTTGAAACCGGCGGTGAGTCCGTCGTCCATGGCAGTACCCCAGGGGAAGCTGCCGAAGGGAGTTTCGATTGAGGCGGCGTGGGGATGGATACGGTTGTGAATCTGAGCTTCGTAAGCGTCAACGTTCTGCTGTGCGCGGATAGTGAGGCCGGCCAGCGGAGTGATGGTTTCGCTGAGGGTTACGTTGGCGGTAACGCGGTCGGTGTACGAATCACGCCACTGTTCGCTGAAGTCGGGGCGCCACAGAGCGGTATAGAGCAGACGGTCGGCACGTTCGCCGAACTGAATTGAGCCGTCGGCTGCGCGGGTCCAGTATCTGGCCGAGTCGTAGGGGCGGGCCATACGAGCCATAACAATGGGGTTGTTGAGGTTCACACCTTCACCGTTATAAATGAGGTTCGAGTATACGTTGGTTTCGTTCTTGGTGTAACCGAGGTTAACCTGAGCACCGAGGCGGAACCAGTCGTTTACTTTGCTGTCGACGGTAGCACGGAGAGTGGTACGGCGCATACCCGATTTGGTAATAATACCCTGCTGGTCGAGGTGACCGAGCGATACATAGTAGCTGGCTTTTTCGCCACCGCCCTGCAGAGCAGCCTCAAGGCTGTAGGTAGGAGCGGCCGATTCGAAGAACTCATCGAGCCAGTTAGTATCTACACCATATTTATATACAAGTTCGTATGCCTCATCGGGAACCTTGTTGCCAATCATCTGGCTGAACTTGATATATTCGTCGGCGTTCATCATGTCCATGTTGTCGCCTGCCATCTGCGACCAACCGTAGCTGGCACGGATAGAAAGCTGAGCCTGCTCGCCGAAACGGCCTTTTTTGGAAGTGATAACGATAACACCGTTGGCAGCACGCGAACCGTAGATGGCAACCGAAGCGGCGTCCTTAAGTACGGTTATGCTTGCGATATCCTGAGGATTGAGCGTGGTGAAGACGCTCGGCGACACGGGAGCGCCGTCGAGGATAAACAGCGGGGTATTGGAGGCGTTGAGCGAGTTTGTACCGCGAATCTGGATACTGGCATTTACTGAGGAGGGGTCACCGGAGTTAGAATAAATATTCAGACCGGCCACCTGACCCTGAAGAGCATCGACGAAAGTCGGGGTAGGCACATTCTCGAATGTAGCCTCGCCGACTACGGCGACAGAACCTACAACCGAACCGATTTTCTTAGCAGTACCGTAACCGGTAACTACAAGTTGTTCAAGAACTTCGGTCGAAGGATCGAGGGCGATAAACATTTCGCCCGCTTCGGCAGCAACAGTTTTGGTTTGCATGCCTACATACGACACAGTAATCTCTTTTACTGACGCCGGGCAGACGAGAACGAACTTACCGTCGATATCGGTAGTCACACCCTCAGTGCTGCCAGCCGGCTGAACGGAAGCTCCGATGACGGGGTCGTCATTGGTAGCATCCACGACCGTACCGCGCAGTGTACGTGTCTGAGCCGACACACACAAGCTGACCGACAGTACTGCCAGAAGTAATAGAAACAGCTTTTTCATACTAAATTTTATTAGACATAAATGATTAAATAATTGAGTCAGAACGTTTTTAGCAATTAGTTGGATATTATAGCCCAAAAAGTGATATGCTATTCAATTGCAAAGGTAATTAAAATTTGTGAAATTCCAAATTGAGAACCAAAAAAAACACGCTTTTAACACAATAGTTGTCAAAAAGTTTTTTTTAGGTCTATAAGCGGCATCCTATACTCCTGCCGTAAAGCATGTGTGTTGCGCCGGCGTCGCGCCGTCGGTTCGTATGCAGGGGTAGTATCTTTTGCAAATAGGGGTATAGTACGTGTGCGGGTGACGGCGTCGCGCCGTCACTACTTTACTGCTAATACCAGCTTACGCCATTGGAAGTGCTGGAGCGTTTGTCGTACTTGAGGTCGGAGAGCATGCTCGATTTTACCGCTATATGGAAGTTATAGCTTTTGTAGGGGCCGACAGGCACAAAACTGGCTGTCATGGTAAAGCAGTGGAGGTCGCGCGAAATGTTGCAGTTCATGTATGCCAAACGGTGAGTGTCGAAGTTGTACGAGGCGGAGAACGAGAAGTTCCAGTCCTTGGTGGGCCTTATGTTGCCCGAAAGGCTCAGGTTCTGCGTTATCCGTGGATCGTATTCCATCTTTTGCTTGTTGAATGTTCCGTAGCCGTAGCCTATACTATAATTAAATGTAAGGCTCCATGGCACCGTCCATTTGGCGTATCCTTCCTCGGTAAGCTCTATGTCGGAATTTCCTGAGTTTTCCTGCCGGTCGCGGTCGGCGCCGGTGGTCCGGGGCTGACTCCGGTCGGTGTTCTGTTGGTCGTCGGCCTTGTCGGTGTCTTTTGGTTTGCGCTTGAAAGTGTCGTTGTTAAGAGTGTAGCTGAACGATGTGCCGGTGCTCGACAGCCTGCCGATGCCTTTGCCTGCCTTCCAGCGGGGTATGTTCACACGCACAGGGTTGCCGGCTTCGTTGAGCTGGTAGGTGTACACGTCCCATGTGGCGGAGAGGTTGAGGTTAAAGCCCTTGGTGATGCGCAGCAGTATCGAGGTGTTGAGGTTCGACCAGTTGAGCGAGTCGGCGGCAAAGTTGTAACTTTCGCTGATGCTGAGGTTCTCGATAAGCGATATTTTCTTTTCGCCGGTGGAGTCGGCGTCGGATTTCACTTTCATTTCCAGGTTGTTCGACAGCGAGAACGTCACCGAGCCATTCTTGCCCTCGGACGGCACGCCAAAGAGTGCGTTGGGAAAGTAGTTGTAACGGCGTGTCTGCTGTCGCCCTTGTGCGTCGGTATAGTCATAGCTGCCGTAATAGCCGAAGAAGTTGCTGCCGAAGTCGGGCGAGCCGTTGAAGCTTACCGAGGGGGTCATGACGTGGCGTATCATCTTTATTTTCTTGGCCAGGAAGGGCAGCGGACGGTAAAAGCCGTATACCTTGGTGTCGAGCGAAACCGAGGCGTTGAAGTCCCATACGTTATATAAGCTGTAGCTGGTGTCGCAGACCTCGACGGAGGCGTTTGGGTCCCACTGGCGGCGCACTTTCGAGGTGTACATGCGGTCGTTGAGCTGCACCGACGGGGTCACGTTGATGTAGTTGAACATGTTGAAGGTGGCCGAGATGGGCACCGAGTGCTTGAAGCCGTTGCGCCAGTCTTTAATAAGGCTTTTTTTAAAGAATACGTTCTGCTTGGCTGTCAGGGAGTTCTGGAACTGACCGCTGTAGCTCATTCGTATTTTTTCGTACCAGCGTTCGCCGCCTACAGCACGCTTGCGCTTGAAGGGGTATATCTGGCTCATGGTAACGGTAAGGTTGGGGAAGCTCACCGCCAGGGTGGAGTCCTGGGTGCGCTGCGACACGTTCATGTTGGCCGAGAACGACCATTTGGAGTTAGGTATGCGGTATGTGAGGTTAACGGTACTGCTCTTGGTGTTTTCGGTAAACGACGGTGAGTAGTAGGAGTTGAGGTCGTTGCGGGTGTAACCGGAGGTGGTGAAGTTGACCGATGCCGAGAGGTTCATGTTGGGGTTCGCCTTGGCATCCTGGGTGTGGTTCCAGATAATCTGGAAGTTGGTCTGGGCCGAGTAGTCCGGGTCGCCTTTCTCGCCGTAAATGGTCTTGAGGTAAGCCAGGTTGAACGAGCCTGAGTATTTGTATCGCTTCACATAGCTTGAGCGTGCGTTCACGCCCCACGAACCTTTGGTATATATCTCGCCTGTAAGTGCCAGGTCCATATTGTCGGATAGTGCAAAATAATATCCGCCGTCGCGCAGGTAGAAGCCGCGGTTGTAGTCGTCGCCAAAGGAGGGCACGATAACGCCCGACGAGTATTTTTCGCTGAAGGGGAAGTAGCCGAACGGAGCTGCCAGAGGCAGCGGCAGGCCGGCGAGTACCAGATACACCGGTCCGGTCACCACGTTGCTGCCGGGTGTAACCTTGGCTTTGGTGAGATTGAAATAGAAGTGCGGACAGTCGTGGTCCTCGCAGGTGGTGTAGCGTCCGTCCTTGATGTAGAATACATTTGATGTATCCTTTTTGGTGGTGCCGCCTGTGAGGTATCCTTCGCCTTGCTGTGTGACTACATTGCGTATATAGCCTTTCTCGGTTTCGAAGTTATAGCGCATGGTCGAGGCTTCGTAATCGGTGCCTCCCTCGCTGAACACGGGCTTACCTATCAGCTCGCCCACGGAGTCGGGACGTCCGGTGGCATAGACGGTATTGTCCTCGAGGCTCATTTCTATACATTCGGCGTCGAGCTTTATATCGCCGTAGCTCACCGAGCCTTTGCCGTACATAAAGGTCGAGTCGCGGCGCACAATAAGCATGGAGTCGGCCGAGGAGAAATTCACAGCCGCATCGAGGTCGACGCGCGAGTTCACGATTCGGCTTTTTGCAGCAGCCACAGCTTGTGTGTCGGCAGCCGCGCTGTCGGCAGCCGTCGTATCGGCCATCTGCATAGGTACGGTATCAACCCGCGCAGTATCAGCCGCATCCATAAGTCCGAGCGCTTCGGCACCTGAAGCCAGGGCCGGAGCTAAAGCACTCAGCAATACGGATAAAAATATATATAACGGTGATTTTCGCACGTTGTGATTTCATTTAAGCCCACAAAGTTACGAAAATTTCAGTTATTAAAGGCCGGGATTGTACTAATTAACATTTTACCGCGCTGTAACGGCCCGTGGAGCCCAGCTGATGCGCAGGCCTACGGCACGCACGCCGTCGTGCACAATCTCACATTCGCTTTCGTGTCCCTGCGATGCCACACGCAGCTGCACGGTCTGGCCGAAGTGGCACTCGTGGTGGTAGCAGATGTCGATACGGCGTATGGTGTTGTGGTCGAAATGGTCCAGAGGCCAGTGGTTTAGTACCAGAGCCAGGTAGCGCACCGAGTTCACGTGGCGGTTGAAGTCGATGTCGCAGTATTTGAAGGTATAGTCCTGCACCGAGGCGTCGGCCGGAAGTGCTGGTAAGCGTACCGGCTTGGCAACAGGGCACGACCTGGACGACACCGGAAAGGCGTCCTGCTCGAATGCCGTAAGGTCGGCCACACAGCGCCGCTCAACGTCGATGGCTGTCCACATGGTGCGTATGTAACCTATCGGCTGTCCGTCGCCGCCGGTGACTGCAAAGCAGCGGTCGCAAAAGCGGCGGTTGTAGCTTTCAATCCAGGTGGTAAGACAGTAATCCTCGTTAATATCGGGGTAACGTTGCATCTCGATACTGATTTTCGACAACACCCAGGCGATTCCATGCACCGAAAGTGTGGCATAGCCTATACCGAGGGCATTGGCGTGCTCGGTAGCGACCTCGATAACTCGCTGCACCAGCAGAGTCAGAGGCATTGACGACTGTGCGCCGGCCTCGCCGGCTGTGAGATAGTAGCAATGGGTAAATTCGACATTCTGTTCCATATCAGCAAAAAGATAAATAATTGCCCTGCAGGTTGCGGCATATCCGCCCGATTTTAGAGGCTACTTGAAATAGTATAAATAGTATAATATGAACAAAGCGCTGCGTCGAAAAGTTGACGCAGCGCTTTGTAAATTTTCGGCAGATGAATTATTCAGCTTCTTCGATGGTGACTGCGCGGTCGAGAGCCACATACTTTTCACCAAGGTCGCAGAGGCTGCCGTTGTTGGTGGTGGCGGTGAGCTGCGAGGCGGGAACGCCATTCTTCACGAGCTGCTTGTAAACGCCATCGACACGGGCCTTGCGCAGACGGATGTTAACCTGCTCGGAGCCGGTGTAGTTGTCGGCCCAACCGGTGAGTACATAGTTGGTCTTGCTGTTCGACTTCATCACTTCGGAGATAGCGCCGAGAATGTTGCGGTCTTCGCGGGTCAGGCGGCTTACACCAATGGGATAGTAGACGGTGGCAAGGGGAGCCTTTTCGGCTTCAACCTTTTCAACCGGACGGTTGAGGCAGTCGCGGAGCTGCGATTCGAGGTCGGCGATGCGGGCATCGGCGGCAGACAGACGGGCGCGGAGTTCGTCGCAGTTTTCGGGTTCGGGGCAAACGGGTACAACGGGAGCCGACCAGCCGGTGGGGTTGAAGTTGTAGGTCAGACCCAGATATGCCTGAAGCGAGCCGTAGGTACGGTTGTTCGAGGCCATGCAGTCAATGTGGCCGTCAAGACCGCTGAAACGGAGGTCGAGATTGAGGTTGAGGTGCTTGTTGAGGCGGAACGAGTTGATAAGGCCTGCGCGTACGGTAAGGACGCGGTCGCTGCAGTTGTTCCAGTCGCCTTTTTCGTAAGTACCGTCGCTCTGGAGGTTGTATGTACGGTCAACCGACCAGTAGCCGCCTGCACCTACATAGAAGGTAGCGTTGTAAACGCGGTTGGGGTTATAGCCGCACCACCAGTTGGTAAGGTTTACCATCAGGTCGAAGGCAACACCGAATTCGTTTACATAGGTCTTGTAGTAACCGTCAACCATCTGGTCGGGGATTACACCAACACCGGAATTGAAGTCTGAAAGACCTTTGCAAGCGAGGTATTCGCCACCCAAACGGCCTCCGAACACAGGGGTGAACCATTTGCCGATATAAAGGCCGGCAGCGGGAGCGAAACGGTCGCTCCATTTGCGGTGAACATCGGCGTGCGAGAAGTAGTAGCTCACGCCACCCTGACCGGTGATGAACCAATTGGACTTGAAGCTATTGATGAGCAGGCCCTGCGATGCGTCCTCTACATAGGTCACCTCGTTGGAGTTGTTCTGAGCCATCATAGACTGGCCGGCAAGCAGCGCGGCACAAGCCAAAAGAGTAGCTTTTTTCATAGAATCGAATATTAACGTTAATAAATATTTTTATTTTCCGTAAAAATGCAAATAGTACACAATTTATGTATATAACACCAACTGTGCAGATATTGTTTTTGTGCAAATTCAAGGCGCTAAGTTACACCTTTTTTTTTAAATTTCCTAAAAAAGGCAAAAAAACTTGCCTAAAAGACAAGTTTTTTAACCTTTCCTATGTTTATTTGCCTAAATAACGCAATATTTCAGATAATATATTCGGAGCGGTGAAGCCGAATTTTTCGTCAAGAACCTTGAACGGCGCCGAGGCCCCGAAGTGTTCCATACCATACACGCGGCCTTTGAAGCCGTCGAGCATACGAAGGGTGATGGTAAGGCCGGCTGTAAGACCGAACTGGGGCACGTCGGCGGGCAGCACCTCGCGGCGGTAGCCCTCGGGCTGGTCGTTGAACAGGCCGGGCGACGGTGCGGAAACCACCGATGCTTTCACGCCTTCGGCCTCGAGCAGCACGGCTACCTCGCACAGCAGCGATACTTCCGAACCGTTGGCAACCAGTACTACATCGGGGTTTTCGGCCTTGACCACGGTATACGCGCCGTGACGCAGACCTTGAGCGGCTTTGTAGCGCGATTGGCCTTCGGCCACGGGCAGGTCGTGAAGATCCTGGCGCGACAGAATCAGACCGGTCGGACGGTGCTGCTCTTCCATTGCCATTTCATAAGCGACAGTGGTTTCGGCGCTGTCGGCCGGACGAAGAACCAGCATCGAGCGGCGGCCGTCGAAGTTACGCACCTCCTCGAGCAGGCGAATCTGTGCCTCCTGCTCTACCGGCTGGTGTGTGGGGCCGTCTTCGCCTACGCGGAATGAGTCGTGGCTCCATATATATTTTACAGGCAGCTCCATAAGAGCGGCCAGACGCACGGCGGGCTTCATGTAGTCGGAGAACACAAAGAAGGTGCCGCAGCCGGCCATCATGCCTCCGTGCAGCACTATGCCGTTCATTATCGAGGCCATGGTCAGCTCGCTCACACCGGCATGAAGGAATGCGCCGGTAAAGTCGCCGTGGGCCAGGGCGTGGGTCTGCTTGAGGAAGCCGTCGGTTTTGTCGGAGTTCGCAAGGTCGGCGCTCGACACAATCATGTTGCCGCACTTGCGGGCGAGTTCGCCGAGGATGTTGGCCGATGCCGTACGTGTGGCCACATTGGCTTTATGTTCGATGTGCTCGAAGTCCATAGCAGGTACGAAGCCCGATATGTATGCGCTCAGCTCGGCCGCTTTAGCCGGATTGGCCTCGGCCCATGCCTTATGTGCGGCACGGCGCTCGGCCACGATGGCGCGGAGTTCGGCGCGGCGTGCCTCGTAAAGAGCCTCCGCCTCGGGGAAGAAACGGAATTCGTTGTCGGGGTCACCTCCGAGGTTCTCGATGGTGCGGCGGTAATCGGCACCCGATTTGCTAAGAGGCTGGCCGTGGGTAGAGCATTTGCCTTCGAAATTCTCGCCTTCGGCGGTAACGACGCCCTTGCCCATTATGGTGCGTCCGATTATCAGTACCGGTTTTTCGGTTTCGGCCTGAGCCTGCTCGAGCGCTCCGGCAATTGCCACGGGGTCGGTGCCGTCGATTTCAATCACGCGCCAGTGCCATGCACGGTATTTTGCGGCATAGTCCTCGGTGTCGACAGCGTCTACATCGGTACTGAGCTGCACACCGTTGGCATCGTAGAACATTATAAGGTTGCTGAGTCCGAGGAATCCGGCTATACGTCCGGCACCCTGGGCAATTTCTTCCTGTATGCCGCCGTCGCTGATGAAAGCGTAGGTCTTGTGGGCGATAGTGTCGCCGAAGCGGGCCACCAGGAAGCGCTCGGCGATTGCGGCGCCTACAGCCATGGTGTGACCCTGTCCGAGAGGACCTGAGGTGTTTTCGACACCGCGGGCAAAGTCAACTTCGGGATGGCCGGGAGTAACGCTGCCCCAGCTGCGGAACTGGCGCAGTTCGTCGAGAGTGTACTTGCCGCTGAGGGCGAGAACGGCATATAGCATGGGCGACATGTGACCGGGGTCGAGGAAGAATCGGTCGCGGGCGAACCAGGTGGGGTCGTCTGGATCGCTTACCAGAAAGCCTGAGTAGAGAACGTTAACAAAGTCAGCGCCTCCCATGGCGCCACCAGGGTGGCCGGATTTGGCATGTTCGACCATTGCGGCAGCAAGGACACGGATATTGTCGGCCGCACGAGTGAGCAGTTTGGGTTCCATAAATGGTTTTTTAGTTATCTGCATGCAAATATACATCTATTTTCACACTTATGCAAATTTTAATTATATTAGCCGCAGAGCAAAAAAATCGGATGGGACTTCGCGTGTTGACAGTTCTTTCAGGCAGAAAAGTAAAGCAAGAGTAAAGGCTGTTTTAATATTCAGAACTGAAAGTAAATAAACGGGCTTACGTCCTGTTCCTGCAGTTCCACCACGCACTGCACGACAACGAGGAATATCAGCAGTTTCACCGGCCACGGACTGCGCACGAACATATCGCCGAGGCGGTTCCAGAAGTTCACCGGCAGCGCATGGGCCACAATTATCAGCAGCAGCATTATCAGCCACAGTGTGCGGGCCGCCGCAAAGGGCGCAAGGTAGGTTGGCGAGAAATCAGTTGCTGCATGGCTTATAAGTATTATGGCGTCGCCAAATGTGTCGGCACGGAAAAACACCCATAGCAGCATTACCACTGTTATGGTAATGAGCCACGAAATTGCTTTTACCGGCCATGAATCGCCAAGGCGTCCGAGCCAAGGCCGCGAAGCCTTGTGCACGGCCAGTCCGGCTCCGTGCATCGCTCCCCAGAATATGAACTTCCATCCGGCACCGTGCCACAGGCCGCCTATAAGCATGGTAAGAAAGTTGTTGAGATAGGTCCGGAAGGTGCCGTGGCGGTTGCCGCCAAGGGGTATGTACACATAGTCGCGCAGCCAGCTGGAAAGCGATATGTGCCAGCGGCGCCAGAATTCTGTTAGGTTCTGCGACTTATAAGGGAAGTTAAAGTTCTGCGCCAGCCTGAAGCCCATAATCAGCGCCAGACCTATGGCCATATCGGAGTAGCCCGAGAAGTCGCAGTAAATCTGCATGGTGTAGCCTATCATGCCCATGACGGTTTCGAATCCGCTGTAAGCTCCGGGCGAGTTGAATATCAGGTCGTTGTACTGGGCCAGATAGTCTGCTATAATTGCCTTTTTCACCACTCCGAGAATAATGAGCCACAGGCCGGTGTACACCTCGCTGCGGTCGGCATGGCCGCTGTTGTGTATCTGAGGCAGGAAGTAGTCGGCGCGTACTATAGGGCCGGCCACAAGCGCCGGGAAGAAGCTCAGAAAGAAGGCATATTCCAACCATGTGCGCGTAGGCTCTACCCTACCCTTGTACACATCTATTATATAGCTTATGCTCTGAAAGGTGTAGAACGAAATGCCTACCGGCAGTATAAGTTCGAGCGGCTCGAAGTTATGCCCCACCAGCGCGGCCCAGTTCCACAGAAAGAAGTTGGCGTATTTGAAGTAGCACAGCACTCCGAGCGATGCCACAAGCGAGGCTGCCACACAGGCTTTGCGCCCGGCCGACGACGGGCAGCGCAGCATAAGACGCGACAGCGACCAGTCGAGTAGCGACGTGGCTCCCAACAGCAGCACAAAGCTGCCGCTGCAGCGGTAATAGAAGTAGAAACTGAATAGCACCACAAACACTATCATCTGCCGCCGCCGGTCGCGCAGCCACGAGTACAGCGGCAGAAACAGCAGAAATAGCCCCCAGAAGAGTCCGCTTGAAAACAGCATCGGGCTACCGGGGGTATAGCTGAGAATCTCAGCCAGATTATGCGCCAGATCGGTCAGGAGGGTCATTATTCGTTTGGCTGATGGATAAACACACGCTGCGGACGTGCGGTCGGTTCGGTTGGTACACGCAACAGTATAGGATGAGCGCAATGCTCAGGCATCCAGCGCACCACACTGTCCATCCACAGGCTTGCCGACGATGCCGTGGGGTGCGCTCCGTCTTTTTTACGGTTGAAGTGCATGCCGTCGGACAGGAAGAAGCAGCCCGGAGCGGCATTATCGCTGATCATGCGGTTCACACCGGTATCCTCTTTCCAGTTGGGCGGCCCTATCCACACATAGGGTATGGTGTCGATGTCGCTGAGTATCTTCTTGACATAGCGTGTGCGCTTGTCGATGATATTGCTCACAAACAGCTCGTTGGCTCCGAGCGACACGAATATGTAGTCGGGGTTCAGCTTGTCGATGTAGTGGCGCAGTCTGTCGGTGCTGCCCCATCGCTCCGAGGTACTGCTGTACCATATTACTGTGTACAGGCTATGCCCCGATGCCTTGCAGTATGCAGCCAGGCGCGGCGACAGGCCTTCGAGCATGGAGTCGCCGAAAAGCAGTATGGTCTTGGGCAGAGAATCGGGTTCGGGGCGCTTTTCCTCCCGGGGTTCAGCAGGCACCACATCGGTTTCGGGCCCGGATGCCGGCTGCTCCTGCCGGCTTCCAAGCAAGCGTGTATACATATCCGATGCCTTCGGCTCGTAGCCGAAGAGCGAAATCCTGCCGTCGGCCGCCGATACGGCGAACAGCAGCAGGAATGCAGTGGCCAAAAGCCACCATGTGCCTTTGTAGGATGCTTTCATCAGTAGCTGATAACTCTGTATTCGTTCATGCCGCCGGGCCGCACGGTATAGCGTCGCAGGCCGTAGCCGCGCTCGGCGGCTTCGCCCGACAGCGGATGCCCCCAGAGGCTGAACACGTCGTAGGTGCTGTGGCATTTGGGACATTCGGCCACCAGAGCGTCTTCGTCGATGTATATGCGCACGTCGGAACGGCACTCAACCGGACAGCTGAGGTCGTATGCCACCGGATTGCCGTTTACATCGCAACACAGCAGCACGCCGCCGAAGCCGGTAGCGCTCATGGCGGTATAAGGAAAGTTCGAGGGCAGGCGCTCGCTTTTTATAAAGCGTCGCCAGCTCATTGCTCCGGAAACGCCGTAAACATCCCAGTCGGCCACGGAGTTGAACTGTATCAACACCGGAGCCGGCGGGACTCTGTCGTCGTCGAGATGATGACACGAAACCGCAGCCGCCACTACAGCGACGGCCGCGCCAAGGCGTATCAGCCGGTTCACTTGCGATTGATTTTCACCATCAGGTCGCCGAAACTGTCGGCAGCTTTTTGCATCATGCCACCCAACAGAGGCTTCAGCATGGCCGGAATCTCCACGTCAATCGAAGTGTAGAGTTCGGTGCTGTCGGCGGTCAGAGGCTTCAGATTCACTGCCATGTTCAGAGGCAAAGGCGAGCTCACGGTGTTGAACACCACGCGCTCGGGAGTGCGCTCTGTAACCTGGAATTTCAGTTCGCCCACCTGTGCAGTCTTGATGCTGAGCGAGTCGGCGGTAAACTTTACCTCGCCAATTTTGGCGCGCTCGCTTTCGGGCAGGTCGCCCAAAGCTCCTTCAAGGGTGCTGAGGTCGGCAAACTTGTCGCTAATGGCAACCGCGGACTGCTGTACGGTTACGGGCTTGCTTTTATATGTAGCCATATCAATCGGTTAGTGACTGAGGATTGGGAACCCAGCTGGCGGGGTCCTTGCGCCACTCGCGGAGGGTGGCAAGGTCGCTTTCCTGGATATAATTTGTGGCGAGCGCAGCCTCGAGCATGGCATTGTAGTTGCTCAATGTAATGAGTTTTACATTTGCCTTTTCGAATGCCTTTTCGGCCACGGGGAAGCCGTATGTAAACAATGCAGCCATGCCTACTACCTCACAGCCTGCGGCACGAAGAGCCTCGACAGCTTTGAGCGAGCTGCCGCCGGTGCTGATAAGGTCTTCAATTACCACTACGCGGGTACCGGGCATGAGGCTGCCTTCGATAAGGTTCTCCAGACCATGGTCCTTGGGAGTGGAGCGGACATAAACGTATGGCAGCGAAAGAGTGTCGGCTACCAGAGCGCCCTGTGCGATTGCACCTGTGGCAACGCCGGCCACGGCATCTACCTCGGGGAAGTTTTCCAAAATCATGCGGCAGAGTTCCACCTTGATGAAACTGCGGATTTCGGGATAGCTCAGCGTCTTGCGGTTGTCGGTATAGATGGGAGAGTTCCAGCCCGAAGCCCAGACAAAAGGATTGTTGGGCTGAAGATTGATAGCGCTGATTTTGAGTAGTTTGTCAGCAAGAATTTGTGCAACGTCGTTCATATCTGTGTTATATATGTAGTTAGCATTTCAGTGCCTGATATGGCATAGTAGCTATTAATATCCGGTATAAGTCGAGGGCGAGAGGCGGTGGAGTTCGGCCTTGACTTCGTCACTTACCTGAAGTGTTTCGATAAATTCGGCTATGCTCTCGGCGGTGACAGCCGCATTGGTGCGTGTCAGTGCCTTGAGTGTTTCGTAGGGCTTGGGATAGCCCTCGCGACGGAGTATGGTCTGGATTCCTTCGGCCACCACGCTCCACATCGAGTCGAGGTCGCGGTCGATAGCCTGGCGGTTGAGCAGCAGCTTGCCAAGGCCCTTGAGCGTAGACTCAAGTGCTATCAGGCTGTGTGCCATAGGCATGCCCACGGTGCGGAGCACAGTGGAGTCGGTAAGGTCGCGCTGCAGACGCGATACCGGAAGTTTGCGCGCCAGATGGTCGTAAATGGCATTGGCCACACCCAGGTTGCCCTCGGAGTTCTCAAAATCGATGGGATTGACCTTGTGGGGCATAGCCGACGAACCGACCTCGCCTTCTTTGATTTTCTGTTTGAAGTACTCCATGGATATGTACATCCACATATCGCGGTCGAGGTCGAGCACTATTGTATTGATGCGGCGCAGTACGTCGAACACACCGGCCAGATTGTCATAGTTCGAAATCTGAGTGGTGAGCTGTTCGCGCTCGATACCGAGGCGGTTGGCCAGGAAGTCGTTGGCGAACGCAAGCCAGTCGATATCGGGGTATGCAGTCAGGTGAGCGTTGAAGTTTCCGGTTGCGCCGCCGAATTTGCCGCTTACCACTGCGGCGTCGAGGGCGTTGAGCTGCTGGCGTATACGATACACATACACACCTATTTCCTTGCCCAGGCGTGTAGGCGACGCCGGCTGACCGTGGGTACGCGCCAGCATGGGTATGTCGGCCCATTCTTTCTCATATTCCTCCAGAGTTGCAAGCAGACGTTCAAAAGCCGGACGGAGCACATCGGCAATGGCCTCCTTTACCGACAGGGGCACTGCGGTATTGTTAATATCCTGCGATGTCAGGCCGAAGTGTATGAATTCCTTGCAGTCGGCCAGTCCGAGGACATCGAACTTCTCTTTGAGAAAATATTCCACGGCCTTGACGTCGTGGTTGGTGACACTCTCGATATCCTTGATGCGCCGGGCGTCGGACTCAGTGAAATTCTGATAGATTTCACGCAGACGGGCAAAGCAGTCGGCACTGACGGCGGCAAGCTGGGGCAGAGGCAGCTCGCACAAGGCGATAAAATACTCTACCTCGACCCGCACACGGTAGCGGATAAGGGCATACTCCGAGAAATATAGTTCTAACTTCTGACATTTTCCGCGGTAACGACCGTCGACAGGCGAGATAGCGGTAAGGGTGGAAAGTTCCATGCGTAGACTCAGTTTTCTAAATTAAGGTGCAAATTTACGCATTTTCCAGAAAAAAGTAGCTACAAAATTGACACAAATTCATTCAAAAAGCGTATTTTTGCAAAACGATAGTATCTATAAAAGTTTTCACAATCTAACAAACCAAAAATATGCGCAAATCTATCTTCGGTTCACTGCAGGCTATATTCCTGACGGTGACTGCGTTGACCTTCAGCTCATGTGGCGGAGGCAACAATCTGGAGAATCTCCGCACCGATGTCAACATGGTTTCGGAGCGGATTGCTCCGGTAGTAAAGGAAAGCCCCGAGGCAGCCGGCGACTTCTCGATGAATCTGACCGAGCAGGCTGTGACTTTCGACGCTTCAGTGGCCCAGAATCTGTTTGACCTCAAGATGCTCGACCCCAATCTGGCCGAATTCGCAATAGCTTCGTATCTGCATGTACTCAACCCCGACGGAAACCGCAACGCCGAAGTGGCCGACATGATTAACAACATGGCCAAGAACGAGCTTCCGCTGGCCATTACCCTGACACAGGGCGACTATAAGTTCAACCAGCAGCTTGAGCCGGCCCGTCTGAAGACCCTCTTCAAGGAGGCTCTTACCAACCTCAACCGCAGCGGCGCTGCCGCCAACGCAGCCAAACTCACCGGCAGCTGGGCCGAAAAGGTATTCAAGACCGAAGGCGCAAGCGAGTTCGAGTGCATCTACAGCACCAACCAGATTATCATCAACGTGACTTATCCCGACGTGAACGCTTCGCCGCTAAAAGGTGTCACCAACGCCACTCCGGCTCTGAAAGGCATGTTTATCGATGCTGCCGAAGCTCACTACGCCAAATACGGCGCCCTGCGTCCGGCTATCACCGCACTGATGATAGACCTGGGCGTGAAGGAACTTCGTCTGACCTACAAGTACGCCGACGGCAAAGCCGCTCCAAGCGTTCGCCTGCAATGGGGCAAAGACCTGTAGTCCAATGTCGAATATTAAATGTTGAATGTTTGACATCAAACCCATAGATATGACCTTAACCGACCGCTTTTTAGAATACGTGAAGTTCGATACCCAGAGCGACGAACTCACCAACATGACCCCTTCGACCCCCGGCCAGATGATATTTGCGCAGCACCTCGAAAAAGAGCTGCATAAACTTGGCCTGACCGACATAAGCCTCGACGAAAACGGCTATCTCATGGCCACACTGCCAGGCAATATCACCGACCGCAAAGTGCCCACTGTAGGCTTCATAGCCCACCTCGACACATCGCCCGACATGTCGGGCCGCCACGTATCACCACGCATAGTCGAGAATTATCCCGGCGGCGACATTGTACTCAACGCCACAGACAATATTGTGCTGTCGCCCGACGAGTTCCCCGAACTGCTCAACTACGTGGGCCAGGACCTGATTGTAACCGACGGCAACACCCTGCTTGGCGCCGACGACAAAGCCGGCGTGGCCGAAATCATATCGGCTGTAGACTTTCTGATCAAGCACCCGGAAATCAAGCACGGCGACATTCGCGTTGCCTTCAACCCCGATGAAGAAATCGGTCAAGGCGCGCACAAATTCGATGTGGCCCGCTTCGGCGCCAACTGGGCTTACACCATGGATGGCGGTGAAATCGGCGAACTCGAATTCGAAAACTTCAACGCCGCCGTAGCCACCGTAACATTCAAGGGCCGCAACGTACACCCGGGCTATGCCAAGCACAAGATGATAAACTCCATGCGCATAGCCAACCAGTTCATAATCATGCTGCCACGCTGGGAAACTCCCGAGCATACCGAGGCTTATGAGGGCTTTTACCACCTGGTAGGCATGCAGGGCTCGGTGGAAAACACCACCCTCACATACATTATCCGCGATCACGACCGCGACCGCTTCGAGCGCCGTAAAAAAGAACTCGAACACCTGGTGCGCAAAATCAACCACGAGTTCCCCGGCTGCTGCAGCATCGAAATTAAAGACCAGTACTATAACATGCGCGAGAAAATCGAGCCTGTGATGCACGTGGTGGAAATTGCCGAGGAAGCTATGCGCCAGTCAGGCATCCCCCCAAAGGTACAGCCCATACGCGGCGGCACGGACGGCGCGCAGCTCTCGTTCAAGGGCCTGCCATGCCCCAATATTTTCGCCGGCGGGCTCAACTTCCATGGCCGATATGAGTTCGTGCCCATACCCTCGATGGAAAAAGCCAAGGAGGTTATCGTGCAGATAGCGCGTTTGGTAGGCGAGAAATGAAAACACTGATAGTAATCACAGGGGCCACGGCGTCGGGCAAGACGTCCGTGGCCCTTGATGTGGCTGAAGCGCTGGGCTGCGATATAATATCGGCCGACTCCCGCCAGATTTATTCCGGCCTGCCCATAGGCACCGCCGCCCCTACCGCCGACGAGCAAGCCCGTGTGCGACATCACCTGGTGGGCACTCTGCCGCTCGACGCCTACTACAGCGCCTCGCAGTTCGAACACGATGCCCTGCGGCTCATGGAGCAGCAATGGCAGCAAGGCGACTATGCGCTGGTATGCGGCGGCTCGATGATGTATGTCGATGCCCTGCTGTACGGCCTCGACCCGCTGCCTGCCGTCAGCGACACTACCCGAGCACATGTAGCGGCCATATTCAGCCACAGCGGCATCGAGGGCCTGCGCGCGGCTCTGCAGATTGTCGACCCCAAGTACATGGAAACCGCCGACCCGGCCAACCACAAGCGCCTTATCCACGCCCTTGAGGTAAGCTACCAGGCCGGGGCGCCGTACTCGTCGCTGTGCAGCGGACAACGCCGTCAACTGCCATGCCGCGTAGTCAAGGCTATGATTGACATGGAACGCGAAACGCTGTTCAGCCGCATCAACCGCCGTGTAGGAATGATGATGGACCAAGGACTCCTCGACGAGACACGCCGGGTGTATCCGCAGCGCCACCTGAACTCGCTCAACACCGTGGGCTACAAAGAACTGTTCGCCTATTTCGACGGCGTATGGGACCTCGACACAGCACTGGCCCGGATGGCAAAGAACACACGTGTGTACGCAAAAAAACAGCTCACATGGCTTAAAAGACCGGGGCGAAACGAAGACTTGCTTCGCCTCACCCCGGAAAATGCGGTCAAGGAGCTGATTGACTTTACGCTGCGCCCAGATTCCTCAGCAGGTCGGTGATATAGGCGTCGTTGCTCTGTATCAGCGTACTCAGATGCAGGGCATATTGGTGCAGGTCGAGAATAGGCTGGCGGGCCACTCCGCTGTCACATGCTGCCTTGACTATGCTCGGAGCCACCTCGGTGAGCAGACGTTTGTCGAAAGGCTTAGGCAGAACGTATCCTGCGCCGTAAGCAAGGCTGTGGTCGTGATATGCGCGACGCAGCGAATCGGGCACCGGCTGACGGGCAAGTGCGGCTATGGCATGAGCGGCAGCCAGTTTCATGGCCTCGTTGATTTCGGTTGCCCGGCAGTCGAGGGCTGCACGGAAGATATATGGGAAGCCCAGCACGTTGTTTATCTGGTTTGGATAATCGCTGCGCCCGGTGGCAAACACAAGGTCGCGGCGCGATGCCATGGCGCTTTCGTAATCTATCTCCGGGTCGGGATTGGCCAGAGCGAACACCACAGGCCGCGGCGCCATGCTGCGTATCATATCAGGCGTAAGCACATTTGCCACCGACAGACCAAGGAATACATCGGCCCCTACGAGAGCCTCGGCCAGTGTTTCGTACGGGAGGTCGGTTGCAAACTCGCGCTTTATGTCACTGAGATTATCGCGACGGGTAGAAATCACACCCTTGCTGTCGCACATCACAATATTCTCTTTTCTGACGCCCAGACTCATGTACAGTCGGGTGCAAGCCACGGCGGCGGCTCCCGCGCCATTCACCACCAGGCGCACGCTGTCGAAGTTCTTGTTTTGTATCCGCAAGGAATTGATCAGCGCGGCGGCGCTCACCACGGCGGTGCCGTGCTGGTCGTCGTGCATCACCGGAATATCGCACTGCTCTTTCAGCCGACGTTCGATTTCAAAACACTCGGGGGCCTTTATATCCTCGAGGTTTATACCGCCGAAACTGCAGGATATAGCGCGCACATGGTCGACAAACTTTATGGGATCGTTCTCGTCCACTTCGATATCGAAGCAATCCAGGCCAGCAAACACTTTGAAAAGCAGAGCCTTGCCTTCCATCACAGGCTTCGATGCCACGGGTCCGATATTTCCCAGGCCAAGTACGGCGGTGCCGTTTGATATTACGGCTACAAGATTGCCGCGACCGGTGTACAGGTATGAGGCATCGGGGTTCTTTTTTATTTCCTCGCAAGGATAAGCCACGCCCGGCGAATAGGCAAGCGACAGGTCTTCTGGCGATCTATATGGTTTGGTAGGCACTATTTCAGTCTTGCCGGGCTGCGGATACTGGTGGTAATCAAGTGCTAATTTGCGATTTATCTTAGTCATGTACCGTAATATTTAAAGGAATTTTAATAAAAAGAGCGTTAATGCGTCAACAATACAACGATTTTTCAGGAAAATTGTTGTTACAATTTTTGTGAAAATATCACAAAAAATAAAGAGCGGCTTCTCAGTCGCTCTTTATCGTTCAATTACCTTTAATCTAATCCTATGAAAAAACTAATTCAATTCAATCTTCACTGCTGTCGTTTTATCTATAATACGAAATCCATAGGCAAAAGTTGGCAGCCAAGGCGGTCTTTTATACTTTTTTGCACAATTAAACGGTTGAAATTTCGTAAATTTGCAGCATGAGTCAATTTTCGGTAAACATACTGGGTTGTGGTTCGGCCACTCCCACCGCCTTTCACAACCCCAGCTCGCAGGTGATAGATTTCCGAGGCAACCTCATGATGGTAGACTGCGGCGAGGGCGCACAGGCCATGATGCGCCGGATGCGCCTGAAATTCTCACGACTGAGCCATATATTTATCTCGCATTTGCATGGCGACCACTTCTTCGGACTCCCCGGACTGCTTTCCACCATGGCACTGCATGAGAAAAGCGGCACTGTCACCATCCACGCCTTCGAAGCCGGTCTGGAAGTTCTGCGGAAGACCATGGCCATATTTTGCCCCGACCCCGGCTACGAAATTGTCTACGACCCTATAAAATACACCGACGCCACCATTATTGACACCGACGCACTGACAGTGGAAACAGTGCGACTGAGCCACCGGGTACCCTGCGTGGGCTTTGTATTCCGCGAAAAGACCAAATCGCGACACATAAACGGCGAAATGGTACGCTTCTACAACGTGCCCACATACAAAATGAACGCCCTTAAGGCCGGCGAGGACTACACAATGCCCGACGGCACTGTGATAGCCAACCACCGCCTCACCTTCGACCCGGACCCGGCAATGAGCTACGCCTACCTCAGCGATACCGCCTATAACCCCGCGCTGGCCGAAAAAGTGCGGGGGGTGAGCCTGATGTTCCACGAGGCCACCTACTCCGACATCGACGAAAATAACGCCGCAAAACGAGGTCACTCCACTGCACGGCAAGCTGCAATGCTGGCCCGGCAGGCCGAAGCCGGACAGTTGATGCTGGGCCACTTTTCCAAACGATATAACGGCGACGAAGAGCTCCTGCTGACCGAGGCACGCGAAGTATTTCCAGACACCATACTGGCCAAGGAGGGCCTGAAAGTGGAACTGATATGATTGACCTGAACTCCGACGAACGCTATATGCGCATGGCCCTGACCGAGGCACGCGCGGCTTACAGTAAAGGCGAGGTGCCCATAGGAGCCGTGGTGGTGAGCCCGCGCGGTCGCATTCTCGGCCGCGGACACAACCACACCGAAGCCCTGAGCGATGTGACCGCACACGCCGAGATGATAGCTATAAGCGCCGCCGCACAGGCTCTCGGCGGCAAGTATCTGAGCGAATGTTCGCTGTATGTGACCGTGGAGCCATGTATGATGTGTGCCGGCGCCATTGCCTGGAGTCAGGTGGGCCGCATTGTTTACGGCTGCGACGACCCCAAGCGAGGCTATGCCACATTTACATCGCGCAGTCCCTTCCACCCCAAGGCAACGGTGGTGAAAGGAGTGCTGGCCGACGAGTGCCGGAAACTGATGCAGGATTTTTTCAAGAAACTACGATAATAATGAAATATTATATAAGCTGCGGAGAGGCTTCGGGCGACCTGCATGCCGCCGAACTGATTAAATGCCTGCGACGGCGCGACCCTCAGGCGCAGTTCTCCTTTCTGGGCGGCGACGCCTGCACGGAGGCCACAGGCACACAGCCGCTGATTCATATACGCGAAATGGCCTTTATGGGTTTCAGCGAAGTGCTGCGGCATCTGCCCGATGTATGGCGCAACCTGCGAACTGCCAAGCGCACCCTTGAGCAGGAAAAGCCCGATGCGCTGATTTTGGTGGACTACCCGAGTTTCAACCTCAAACTGGCCGCTAAAGCCAAGGCTCTGGGCATTCCGGTGTTTTATTACATATCGCCCAAGATATGGGCATGGAAAGAATGGCGGGTAAAAAAAATCAAGAAACTGGTAACGGCCGTGTACGCGATTTTTCCATTCGAGCCCGACTTTTATGCACGCCACGGCATGCAGGTGGAGTATGTGGGCAACCCCTCGGTGGAGGAACTGGAAACACGCCTTGAGGCTGCTCCGCCGCGCGAAGATTTTTTGAAAGCCAACCGCCTGCGCGACCGCAAGATAATAGCTATGCTGCCCGGCAGCCGGCGCAGCGAAATCCGCAACAATCTGCAAGTGATGTGCCGCGCCGTGGACATGATGCCGCAGTACCGGGGCGTAATAGCCGGAGCTCCGGGTATCGAAGACGAATTCTACCGCCGCCTTACCAACCTGCCGGTGCTCCACGGCCAGACCTACAGCCTGCTGCGCCACAGCCACGCCGCTTTGGTGACTTCAGGCACTGCCACCCTTGAGGCCGCACTGGCACGGGTGCCTCAGGTGGTGACCTACCGCGCCAACGGTTCGAAACTGTCGTACAATATAATGAAGCGGCTGCTTAAGGTAAACTATGTGTCGCTGCCAAACCTTATTGCCGGACGCGAAATAATACCCGAACAGCTGCTGCATATGTGTACACCCGATGCAGTGGGCGAGAAACTGGCAGCTATTCTGCCCGATCGCGAACCACGCCGCCTTCAGCTTGAAGGCTACGACGACATGCGCGCCCGTCTGGGCAACAACCATGCCGCCGACCGCACTACCGAATTAATCATAAAAGCATTGACCAATAAATAACATTACTCTAATGCAAGTACCCGAAGCAACCATAGAATTTATACACCGCACACCGGTGCAACTGCGATTCCGCGACATCGACATGTTCGGCCACGTAAACAACAACGTGTATCTCGAACTTATGGACATGGCCAAAGCATCATTCTACGCGCAGATACACGGCGGCCATCTCAATCCCGCCAACATAGGCCTGCTGGTGGTGAACGTGAACTGCGACTTCTTCGAACCCACCCGGCTTGAGGAGCCGCTGGAGATTCTCACCGGCATACTCAAGATTTCGGAACGCTCGATAAAGCTCGAGCAGCGCATAATAAACAGCGCCACCGGAGCTGTAAAGGTAATCTGCCGTACTGTTCTTGCTGGATTCGATCCCAAAACCAACTCCGGCGCGCCGGTACCGGCAATCTATCACGAATATTTCGACAGCCTGCAGAAATAATCATTTTCAGTTCAGTCTTTTCGACAAAGGAAGCGTAATTTCGGAACCTTCATAGCAGCTATGTTGTTGTTTTTTCGTATCTTTGTGGAAACTAAAAATATTACATGACTGAATTTGAAGAATTAGGGGTAAATGAGCCGCTGAGGCGCGCCATCGAAGAAATGGGTTTCGAACGACCCATGCCCGTGCAGGAAAAGGTTATACCCGGCCTGCTGCACGGCGAACACGACCTGGTGGCACTCGCCCAGACCGGCACCGGTAAAACCGCAGCCTTCGGGCTGCCGCTTATACAGCGTATAAACCTGAACGAACATGACCCCCAAGCCCTGGTGCTTGCACCTACACGCGAATTGTGCCTCCAGATTGCAGGCGACCTGGCCGACTTCGCCAAATATATCGACGACCTACAGGTGCTGCCTGTGTACGGCGGCTCAAGTATCGAAAGCCAGATTCGCGCTCTGCGCAAGGGCGTGCAGATTATAGTGGCCACCCCCGGACGCCTTATCGACCTTATAAACCGCGGCGTGGTACAGCTGCACGGCATACATACAGTGGTGCTCGACGAAGCCGACGAAATGCTCAATATGGGATTTGTCGACTCTATCAACGACATCCTCAGCCATGTGCCGCAGCAGCGGCGCATGCTGCTATTTTCGGCAACTATGCCTGCCGAAGTGGCCAGGATTGCAAAACGATTTATGAAAGACCCGGAGGAAATCGTTATAGGCAACCGCAACGAAGGAGCCAAAAACGTAAAGCACATTTACTATATGGTAAACGCGCGCGACAAATATCTGGCCCTGAAGCGTATCGCCGACAACTCGCCAAGCATATACGCCATTATTTTCTGCCGCACACGCCGCGACACACAGGAGGTGGCCGACAAACTGATTGCCGACGGCTATAACGCCGAGGCCCTTCACGGCGACCTCTCGCAGCAGCAACGCGACATTGTAATGCGCAAGTTCCGCGACCGGGTAGTAAGCATGCTCGTGGCCACCGACGTGGCTGCGCGCGGACTCGATGTCGACGACCTGACACACGTGATAAACTACGGACTGCCCGACGATACCGCGGTGTACACTCACCGCTCGGGACGTACCGGACGCGCCGGAAAGACCGGTGTATCCGTTGCCATCATCCACTCGCGCGAGAGAGGAAAACTGCGCGAAATAGAGCGTATCATAGGCAAGAAGTTCGAGCGCCGTGAAGTGCCTACTCCGGCACACATCATCGAGAAGCAGCTCTATAATCTCGCCGACCGGCTCGAGCGAGTGGAGGTGAACGAAGAAGAAATCAACAAATACATGTCCGGTATAAGCAAAAAACTGGCATGGCTATCCACCGAGGACCTTATCAAACGAGTACTTTCGCTCGAATTCAACCGTCTGCTCAACTATTACAAGGACGCTCCGGCCATCGATTTTATCGACGAAAAGCCCGTCAAAGAAAAGAAAGGCGCGAAAGACCGCGCTCCGCGCTCTGACAAAGAGAAAGACCGCCGAACCGCCGACCGCGGCATGGCCCGCATTTATGTCAACGCAGGAAAAGCCGACGGGTTCTTTGCCGGAAACCTCATTGAGCTACTCAACAAGAATATCGACGGACAGCGAGTGGATGTGGGGCGTATCGACCTGCTGCCGGGATATACCCTGTTCGACGTAAAGAAAGGCGACGCACGCCGTGTGACCGGAGCCATCACCGGAACTGAATTTTTCGGCAAACGTCTGTTCAGCGAAATCGCCGACAAGGAAAAAGACTACGCCAAAGCCTCGAAACGAAAGAAAAAATAAACAGCAATACGCCCGCCCCGACCGGCACACATATCAATTATGTAAGATGAAACGAATACTGCCCTTACTTATGGTCGCCATGGCCGTGGCATCGGCTACGGCCCGCAGAATCGCTGATTTTTTCGTGGAAGCCCCTATGTATGAGGCAGCCCCGTATATCGACACAAACATGCGCATGGATTTGCTCGACTACTTCCGCAGCAATCTGCCGTCGAAAACCGCCAACATGTTCGGCGAAACGGCTTCGATTGTAAGCGAGAGCGAACGTTCGCTACTTGTGAACGTCGGCAAAGGTGTTGAACTCGAATACAGTCTGGCCGTAAGCGGATGCGACTCCCTGCTGGTGGTTATCGAAACTCTGCCCACTCCCATGCCCGACAGCAAGGTCAGTCTGTTCGGCACCGATTGGAAAGCGGCTCGTCAGGCTTCGGTAATGCCTGCCCCGTCTGACTGGCTCACCGACGAAGGCCGCGCCAACATCGAAAGTGTCGAACTGGCCGTGCCATTCATAACAGCTTCGGCCAAGTTTGACGAAAACGACAACAAGCTGGTGTTTACCAACACCATAGGCGAGTATTATTCCGGCAAGGACAGCACCGCTTCCGAAGTGGCCCGCTACCTGAAACCACAGATTATGTACCGCTTCAACGGCAAGACTTTCGTACAGACCAAGTAATGGACTCAGCCAATGCCATAAGCCTGCATGAACTCGCCCGGCGCCTGGGCGCCGCAATCAGCGAGGCCGCCATCTGCGACGTATGGGTCACAGCCGAAACAAGCGACCTGCGCTGTTCGGGCGGCCATTGCTACATGGAGCTGATACAGAAAGACCCGCAGAGCGGTGCCACCGTGGCCCGGCTGCGGGCCGCCATCTGGGCTTCGCGTTTCGGCTCGCTGAACACTGAGTTCCGCATGGCCACAGGCACGCCGTTGGCATCGGACATAAAAATCATGGCTCGCGTGACGGCCTCGTACCACCCCGTGTACGGCCTGTCGCTGGTGATAAACGACATCAACCCAGACTACACCATGGGCGACCTGCTCCGGCGCAGACGCGAGATTCTGCAGCGCCTTACCGAAGAAGGGGTTGCCGACATGAACCGTCAGCTCGAATGGCCGGTACCGGTGCAACGTATTGCTGTAATATCGGCCGCCGGAGCCGCCGGATACGGTGACTTCATAAACCAGCTGTACCACAACAGCCGCCGACTGCGCTTCCACACCGAGCTGTTCTCTGCCATACTCCAGGGCCCCAAGGCCCCGGCATCGATTATCGAAGCTCTTGACCGCATAGCACCGCGAATCGACAACTTCGATTGTGTGGTGATAATACGCGGCGGCGGAGCCACCAGCGATTTGGCATCGTTCGACGACTACGACCTGGCGGCCAACGTGGCACAGTTTCCTTTGCCGATAATAGTGGGTGTTGGCCATGAGCGCGACATCACCGTGCTCGACTATGTGGCAAACATGCGCGTAAAGACACCTACTGCAGCAGCCGAATGGCTTATCGGGCAAGGCAACACCCAATTGCAGCGCCTGCAGCAACTGGGTGCCGAACTCTTCCGCAACATCAGCGACCGCCTTGGAGGCAATCGACGACAGCTCGCCTATATCGAAGGGCAGCTCGCCCCGCTTGTACGAGGACGCATGGCCCGCGAGCTCCAGCGACTCGACAACCTCGGCTCACTCCTGCCGGATATCTCCGACGGCATACTGCAACAACACCGCCGGAAACTCGACAGCCTGGGCCAGCTTATCGAAGCTCTCTCGCCCGAGGCCACACTGCGCCGCGGATACACTATCACGCGCCTCGACGGGCGCGCCCTGACTTCGCCCGACGGACTTGCCAAAGGCCGGGTCATAACCACCACATTTGCCGGCGGCACAGCCGAATCTGTAATAAGTTGAACATTAATCTATATCATTCTTAAAAGAAATGAAAGAAGAACTCAGCTACAACAACGCTCTGGCCGAACTCGAAGCCATTGTGGCGGCGCTAAGAGGCAATGACTGCGACATCGATACTCTGGCCGAACGCACCGCCCGCGCCACAGAACTGCTGAATATTTGCCGCGCCAAACTCACTTTTACCGAACAGCAGCTGGCGGAAATTCTCGACAAATTCGAGCAGCAGTGAACTTTTTGGCCGCCTTCGTGTGTTAAACATGTATTATGAAAGAACTGCTGATTATCGCACTGCTGATTTTGCTCAACGGCCTGTTTTCAATGTCGGAAACAGCCCTTATCAGTGCCCGTAAGACCCGTCTGGAACAGGAAAGCAAGCGCGGCAGCAAGGCCGCACGGACAGCTCTGGAAATTGCCGGGAACCCTGACAGCTTCCTCTCGACAATACAGATTGGCATTACTCTTATCGGCATACTCACCGGACTTTACTCCGGAGCTTCGTTCGCGGCCTCCTTTGCCGGCATACTGCAGGGTTATGGAGTTCCGGCTGCTTACTCGCATGAGATTGCACAGGTTACTATCGTGGTGATTGTAACATATCTGTCGATTGTAATTGGCGAACTGGTACCCAAGCGCATAGCCCTCACTTGCGCCGATACCGTGGCCAAACTGGTGGCGCGGCCCATGAGCCTGCTGTCGAAGTTCGCAATGCCGCTGGTATGGCTGCTGTCGGTGTCGACCAAGGCCGTGGTACGGCTGTTGCATCTGCGCAGCGATGGAAACAAAATCACCGAAGGCGACGTAAAACAGATTATCGAGAACGGTGCCGCCTCTGGCGAGGTACAAGCCGTGGAACGCGACATCATGACCCGCGCTCTGGTTCTTGGCGACCAGCGTGTAGCCTCTATTATGACAAACCGCAAGGATGTAGTGAGCCTGACTGTTGACATGAGTCCGCAACGCATCAAAGAGATTATATCGGCCGAACTCCACGATACTTATCCGGTGCTGGATACTCGGCGCGAGTCGGTGCGTGGTACCGTAAGCCTTAAAAACCTTATTTTCACTCTCGACAATCCGACATTCTGCCTCGACAGCACCATGGCCCGGGGCTCCTTTGTACCGGAATGCATGACCGTATACGACGCCCTGGAGAGGCTCAAGAACGAACACGTACACTGCCTGATAGTCTGCGACGAATTCGGCATGATGCAGGGAGTGGTGACACTCAGCGATATTCTCGACGGCCTTGTGGGCAGCTGCGAATGTCGCGAGGAGGGCCCCTATATATTGCCGCTCGACGACGGCAAAAGCTATCTGGTGGATGCCGCCTGCCCCATATACGATTTTCTCAACTACTTCGGCTGCGACGACCTTTACGAACCGGCCAACTATGCCACCATCGGAGGCCTGATTCTGGAAAATACCCGCAAAATTCCGGTTGAAGGCGATGACATCCGCTGGCACAACTTCACTTTTAAAGTGGTGGATATGGATTGCTCGCATATCGACAAACTGTTGGTACACTGCAATCCACGCACCCCATAAAGCCTTTTTAACCTATTTTCACTCATTTTTAGCGAAATTTTCGCCCAAAATGTGCTGTTATTACTCGCAAACTTTGTAACTTTGCACTGTTTATTGATTCCGCATTGCCTGACCGAGACGGATATTGGGCAACGTAAATCCAACTATAGCAACAAGAGGGCATAGAGTTGTGTGAGCTCTATGCCCATTTTATATAATGCCGGGTCTACCATCCCCCGGGATGGCAGACCGGACGCTGTCCGACCCGCATGCAAGCTGTCTGCGACAGTGCTAAAACCGCCATGGCGCGCGTCATCAATATATCATCGTGGAAACCTGCCTTAGCGGCGTATGCCCCGCCGGACAGTTGTTCATATGTGAGCAACTCGTTGCAGGCCATGCTGTCGCGCTCTATATACCGCCCGTCGCGCACGGCCTCTATCAGTCCGCTTATCAGCATGGCCTTGGTGGAGCGGTTGGTATGGAAACCCACTCGCGTTGTAATCTGGCGTGTGACAGTATCGTAGCTTTCGCGCTTGTAAAGGTTGCGGTAGCGCTCGGCCAGACGTGCCAGCACAAACAGATTGGAGTCTCCCGAGGTATTCTCGCTTTCGAGTGTATTGCTCTCTATCATCAGCAGGGCGTTGTTGTAGTACCTTGCCAGCTGCTCAGCCTTGGCGGCCAGAAGGTCGTGGTCGATATGTCCGCGCCACTGGGCAACCACCTGCGGCAGAGTGCCTCGCTTCATAATCGCGATTACCGACCAATCGGAAGCTGCCGAACGGCCCCCGACATCAACCGTCACCACATATGAGGCGCCGACCGCCGGCTTCTGCCAAAGCTCCAGCAGCCCGTTGGATGCCGCCGAGAATCCGCCTCTGCCTATATCGCCTCGCTCGCCAGAGCGGCAATCGGCGCGCATGCGCTCCACCGCCGCAGTGTCGAACACACTGTTGCCCGTGTTTATGAACGCCTCCTGCGGAGTTGTCGGGAAATTGGCCTGCATCTGCTCGCGGCTGCTGTACTCGCGGCTTTTGCAGCGATACCACCAGATGCGATCGAGTGTTAGGCCTAAGTCGGTCCACAACCGGCGTTCATAATCGTCGAAGCTTTCAATGAAAGCGGCGGGGTCGTCCGGTTCAAGGCGGTATATGTCTATTTCATACCAGGGCACGAACACCGCGCGCTTGTCGCCCTTGCCTTGCTCGCAGCGCAGCCACTCGCTGTGAAAGTAATTGCCCACTCCGTTGGCCGTTGACTCCATGGCTATCAGAGTGTACGGATGGTAGGCTATGCCGCCGCAGATTGCCTGTATGAATTTATCGGGCGAGCGCTGCGAGGTGGAGGCGTAGAAGGCTGTTTCCGACAGGTGCGCCATGGCATAGTCGCCTCCGCGTACCGCCTCCTGATTTTCACTCGAGCCCAGTGTCACCCGGCAGCCACGACCCGAAATCTCGCGTATGTTCAGCGAACGTTCAAAGGGTTTGAACTGCGGCGCGCAATCGCCCTCCCACAGTTCGGGCGGATAGCATGCCAGCATCTTGGTGTACATGCCCCGTATCGAGGCCGCGGTATCTTTTACATGGGCACATATCAGCGAATTCCAGTTGCGGCGGTGGCAGCTCTGAATCCAGGCCATATACATCTGCACCAGAGTGCTTCCTCCCCATTGGCGAGCCTTCAGCATAATCAGCCGTATGGGACGCCCTGCACGTCGGTCGGCCTCCATTATAGCCGCCACCCTGCGCTGGGGGCGATTGAGCACAAAGGGCACATCGCGCCCCTCGAGTTTATGTTTTACCGTGGCGCACGCCGCGCACCAGTACTCAAAGTCGTGGCGGCAGCGCAACTGCTTCCACTTTGTGGCGTCCGACATCGCTGCGCCATAGCCGGTATCCTTTAGCATCTCCACCGGCACAAGTGCCTCGGGCAGCCCGGCCACCGGCGTGGACACCTTGCGACGCCGGCCGCTGCATCCCACTCCGGCAAAGGGGTCGAAGCGGTCGGCCCGGCGGTCGCTACGCATCCGTTTTCTGTTTTCACTTATTATATCCGCTGTATTTTTCATAACTTATAAGAACTTCCGAAATTGTAATATTACTGGCGTTACCGGCCACCCGCAACTGCCAGCCGCGGGCCGGACGGCATATTATACGACTGCCCACCGGCGAGTGTATAGCGCCCTTGATTATCAAGCCCATATCGGCCGATGGTGCCACCACCGCACCATTGCGACGGCTTATGCTCACAGTGCCGCTGAAGCGATCAGCGCCAATGTCGGCTACTATTCCGCTCAGTGCGGCGGCGGCCTGCAGATGGCTCAGGTTCACCACCCACTCCACATCGAGCATTGTGCTTACTCCTTCTTCGGCAAGATTATACAGTCCCTCGGAAGTTGACAATATCACCATACTGCCGTGAGGCGAATACATCTGTAAGGCACTCAGACGGTAATTGAGTTCAAAACGGCTCATGCCGAAGTCGGACGAACTTGCCTCCAGTGTGCCATCGGCGCGCATGCCAAGCAGTTCACGGCGCGTACCGCGCCACGCCAGAGCGGTATAGCCGCAGTCGTTGCGCTCGGTTACGGCTTTGTTGCCCTGCAGCCTTATAAGGTCGCCCGAGGCAACCGCCCATACCGCTCCGTCGGCAACTGTCACGGCCCCGGGCCCTGGACATACCCTGTAGTCTACCGGCGTGGCAGCCATACGGCCAAGGCCCTCGGTGGAGTTCACCGCCAGGATTCCTCCGCTGCAGAAAGCATAGAAACGCGAGCGTCCGAAATCCCATGCACTCTGACTGCCCCCGGCAGCCACCAAAGCGTTTATGCCGCCCATGCCGGGATTATACACCGCACACGGCAAAAGCGGAGAAGTCACGGAGGCCAGCACGAGGGTATCGGCATAGTCGGTCCACTTCTCCGGCACCGCGGGCTTTTTAGTCTGCCCGTCCTCGGCTCTCTGCAGTTCGAAGGGTGCCAGACTGCTGTGGATATACGACGCCGTGTCCGATACAGGGTCGGCGGTAAGCGTAAACGACTGCTCGCAGGCCGGACGACCCCGGTACATTATGCCTACAACCATATTTATGGCGTCGGACGATGGGTAGCTCAGCACCGGATTCATCAGCACAGGCGCCGAATCAACCCCCTCACCTGTCCACAGCACCGAACTGCCGTCGGCAAAATTCACCTTTATCCATGCCTCCCAGTCGCGAGGCTCGGTCTGTACAGCCAGCTGCTGAAGCGGATATCCTCCGTAGCGCCGACTGCGCATACCGCCCCACAACACCCCGGCCGGACCGGCACAGCCTCTGCGCGCTGTGAAACTGTTCGGCGGCGACAGCCGCCGCTGCAGTGCGCCGGACTTTACGGCATGGTGCTTCCAGGCCTTGTCGAGAATCTTGATTTCGGAGCGCACATCATCGGGCGCCCCGTTCGATATGGTCACAACACCGGCATTCGGCCCTATCCCGAAACTGCCTGCAGGCCGTTCGAGCGCCGAAAGACTGCCCAGAGTCTGCCTCACAAGCGCCTCAGTTCGCTCGGTTCCCGGCAACACTATATGGCCGAACTCGTTGGTCGAACCCGGACTACGCGAAAGCGCCACGGCACAACCTCCGTCAGGGTCATACGGGTGAAACTGCGGCGACACAAACACAGCTGCATAAGCCGCCCCTGCGGGCAGTCCGGCCGGTATATGCAGCTCCACTTGCCAGGTCTGCGCCGTAAGCTCATAACTCTCCACCTTCCGGCGGTCAAGACTCCGCAGAAATAAAGTTTCCGAACACTGCAGCCCATCGGGATGGCCCAGCAGCACCGGAGCCGAGCAGTACAGTTCGTGCATGGTGCTGTCGTATACCTTGTAGCGGGCAATCACAGGCTGCACGAAACAGCCTTGCCCGCGGGCACTGTCGCACAGCCGCTCGTAAGCCTCGCCAATATCTCTGCCGAGCAGCCGCGAGTCGGCACCGTCGACCACCGTTTCGCCCGGCAGATACTCGCGGTGCAGCGTACGCGAAGGCACCGTGGAGCGCAATATGCTGTGGTGCGACACCCTCAACGTTATGCCGTGATAATCTTCGGCCTGCGGCACCCGGCCCAGGCATAGGCCGCTACCGTCGGCACCGTATTCCAGCTGCCACATACCTTCGCTGCTGCAAAGCAACAGCTTCTTGCCGCAGAGAGTACAGCCGAACAGGGTGCCGCGTATGCTTCCGGCCATTTCAGGCTCCGCCTCACCGGGTGCAAGCACCCACACCTCGGGCTCGCGCCACAGCACCACAGCATCGCCGCCATCAGGCCCGGGCAGCACCCCCACACACTCCAGCCGCGTACCACACAGGCGACGCGGACGCCCCACACCCTGCAGCACAGGCCGGCCGTCGGCCCCCGGGGCAGGCCGCAGATTCACACAGCGCACAGTGCGCATGGCGCAGCCGTTCGACTCACGCACACCCTCGGCTACAGCTTCGGGCCGCACAAGCCCGCACTCAATGTAGTCTGTCTTTTTTCCCATTTCCATCATAAATTTTTAAGCGCAAAATTAATCACGGCGGCATTGCGCATTGTCTGATAAAATTTCTTAAAACAACGCTTCATCAGTTGAAAAAAAATGCGTAACTTTGCACAAATTTTATTTTCACTAAAAATGAAAGAAGTCACCTACGAGGGCATGACCTTCGAGCCCTATATTACCGCCGAAACCATCAAAAACCGTATCGCCGAAATAGGCCGCGATATCGTACGCGACTGCGGCAACACCAAGCCGCTGTTTATTTGTGTCCTCAACGGAGCTTTTCCGTTCGCCAGCGACCTCTTCCGCGAGGTCGAGGACATCGACGCCGAAATCACCTTCGTACGCCTTAAATCGTACGACGGCATGGGCTCCACCGGCAAGGTAAAGGAAATGATGGGGCTGAAGGAAAACATCGAAGGTCGCAACGTTATCGTAGTGGAAGACATCGTCGACACCGGACGCACCATTGCCGGTCTGCTCGAAACACTTCGCGAACGCAATCCCGCCGCACTGAAAGTGGCTACTCTCCTCTATAAACCCGATGCGCTTGAGTTCGACATCAAACCAGACTATGTCGGCTTCGAAATTCCCAAGAAATTCATCATAGGCTTCGGACTTGACCTCAACGGACTCGCCCGTAACCTCAAAGACATATACGTTTTAAAGGAGTAAAAAATGCTTAATGTTATTGTTTTCGGTGCCCCCGGCAGCGGCAAAGGCACTCAGAGCGAAAAACTTATCAACCAATACGGCCTTCACCATATCAGCACCGGCGAAGTGCTCCGCCACCATATCGCCAACGGAACCGAACTGGGCAAAATAGCCGACACTTATATATCGAAAGGTCAGCTGATTCCCGACGACCTCATGGTTAGAGTCCTGGCTCATGTTCTCGACAACAACCCCGAAAAAACAGCCAAAGGCGTTATTTTCGACGGTTTCCCCAGAACTATCCCTCAGGCCCTCGAACTCAAAAAAATGCTCGCTGAGCGAAACACTTCGGTCAACGCAGTTATCGGACTGGAAGTTTCTGAAGACGACCTGATTCAGCGAATGCTCCGAAGAGGACAGGAATCGGGACGTGCCGACGACAACATCGACACAATCAAAAAACGACTCGACGTTTACCACAACCAGACTTCTCCGCTGCGGGAATACTACCTCAACGAAGGCCAGTACATCCCCGTCGACGGAAACCGAAGCGTCGACGAAATATTCGCCGATATAAAATCACATCTCGACAAACAGCTGGACTAACAGCCGCGAAACATCAAACCTACTAACATCTATAAACCATGCCACTACAGATTAACGAGATTTTCAATGCGTCGGCGGTCCTGAAGGACGTCGCACGCAAGACTACCGTAATTCCGGCGCCAAAAATCAATCCCGAAGCCGATATTTTTCTGAAGACCGAAAATCTCCAGCTTACCGGTTCGTTCAAACTCCGAGGCGCATACTACAAGATTTCGCAGCTCAGCGACGAAGAGAAAGCCCGCGGCGTTATCGCCTGCTCGGCCGGAAACCATGCCCAGGGAGTAGCGCTCGGCGCCACTCACAACGGCATAAAAGCTCTAATCTGTCTGCCTGCAGGAGCGCCCATTTCAAAAGTTGAAGCTACAAAAGGATACGGCGCCGATGTCTGCCTCGTACCCGGAGTGTACGACGACGCTTACGCCAAAGCCATGGAACTCCAGAAAGAGCATGGTTATACTTTCGTGCACCCATTCGACGACCCTCTGGTGATAGCCGGACAAGGCACAATCGGTCTTGAAATTCTCGACCAGATGCCCGATGTCGAAGCGGTGATTGTACCTATCGGTGGCGGCGGCCTAATTGCCGGCGTAGCTTTCGCTATCAAAACCCTCAGACCCGAAATCAAGGTCTACGGTGTTCAGGCCGCAGGCGCTCCTTCGATGTTCCAGTCGATTCACGAAGGACACCGCGTGCACCTCGACCGCGTACAGACTATTGCCGACGGCATCGCCGTAAAAGAACCCGGCGAACTCACCTTCGAACTCATCAAGCAGTACGTCGATGAAATCGTTACCGTCACCGACGAAGAAACTGCAGCGGCCATCCTGGCTCTGCTCGAACAGCAGAAACTCGTGGCTGAAGGCGCAGGTGCAGTTGCTGTGGCTGCAGCAATGTTCAACAAACTGCCCATTAAAGGCAAGAAAACTATTTGCCTCGTTTCGGGAGGCAACGTCGACGTTACCACTCTCAGCCGCATCGTAAACCGTGGCCTTACCAAGAGCGGACGAAAGTACTCGTTCATAATCGACCTCGACGACAAGCCCGGACAGCTCTCCGGTGTCTGCAACGTAGTGGCCGACCAGGGTGGCAACATACAGTCCGTGACCCACGAGCGTGTGAACACCGCCGCTGAAATCAACGGCTGTACCGTACGCGTCGAAATGGACACCCGCGACCAGGCCCACATCGACTCCATCCGCCGGGCCCTCATTGCCTCAGGCTTCAAAGTCACCAACTAAACCGCGCGGAGTGGAGGCTCACATGCCTCCTCCATAGTCCCTGAGCGGCTAAAGCATACTGATAACAAACCCCTTTATGAACGACGGCATATACGCCGTCGCCCGTAAAGGGGTTTTAATATGCTTTCTCGGAGGCTGTTGCAGAACTGAAAAACTCAGTCCTCCAACACCGTGCGGCACAAGCGCTCGTGCTTCATGCGCGTGTAAACCAGCACTACGTTGAATACTGTAAGCTCCACCACAAAGTAAACCCAGGGCATATTCAGCAGCAGACACACAAACAAGGTAATACAGCGCCAGTTGAATGTCATAAAGTTCTCCCACTTGCACAGCGGAAAACTCAGCGGCAGAAAACGCCGGCGTATCTTGTCGTACTCGGGCGTACCTTCGTCAAAGCTGCGTATCTCGGCTTTAAGACGCTGAAAATTAGGTGTACTGCGTTCTTGTTTCTGCGTATAACCCAAATAGAACCAGTCGACAAGCACCTGAAACCACTTGCCCTCGGCCTTCGATTTCTGCCAGCGCTCGCGCACTTCGGCAGCCGAGTCGAGTTCGCTGCCATTCTTGCCCTTGAGAAAGAACAGATGCGCCTGGCGGTAATAGTCGGCCAATGCGGCCTGCCGGCCGTGGCATATACCTGCCAGCACGGCCACCACCCAAATCAGCCACGGATGTTCATGGAAAAACGGCACATCGCGCACAGTACGCAGGCAGATGGCTATGTAGATGCTCACAAACCATACATCGCCGGCAGCACCGTCGAGTATGCGGCCAAGCTTGGAAAACTGGCCGGTAAGGCGCGCCAGCTGGCCGTCGGCGCTGTCGTAGCTGTTGGCCCACACCAGCAGGAACATCCCCAGCAGCGTTATCCATATATTACTGTAATAAAAGCATATCGCAGCGCCTACACCCAAAAACATCGACGCTATGGTCACTACATTAGGGTGAACACCAAGCTTGCGGAACAGCCATGCCCAGGCAAAACCTATGGGCCGGTAAAAGCAAAGGTCGATATTCTCCTCGGTATCGCTCGATTTAAGCGTCGAACGGTACTCTTCAGCAATGCTCTTAAACATTTACACTGCAGTTTAACTCATTTATAAATTCATTTGCCTGACCGAGGTCGTGCAGATTGTCGATGTCGAAGGCTCGGCTGAACTCAAACGGCAGCACCTTTATGGCCGTGCGTGTGGCCAGGGTGCGCTGGAAGTCGCTCAGCGACTCAGGATAGTGACCGCTGTTTTTCACCGCGTCCATACACTCGCGGTCGAGGCCGTACAGGCCTGCCGACACAATGGCTCCCTCGGCAAAGGGCTCGCCGCCGTAGCGGTAGTCGATAATCTCGCCTTCGCTGTTTATGCGGGCATAGAGCGGGCTTTCGTCATCGATATAGCGTGTCAGACCCATCACCGACTCGTCGGCAGCCATTTCTTCAACAGCCTTGGCGTATGCGCGGAACTCACCTAAGGGAAAGATAGTATCTACTGTCATGCCTATGAATTTACCGTCAAGGCAATTGGTGGCAGCCAGCAGACTCTCATACGAGTTTTCGGTAATGATAGGATTAATCACCACATTGCCGTATTTTGCCCTGAGGCTCTCCAGATAAGGTATAAAGCCCTCCATTCGCGGATTAGCCGCGATGCTGATTGTTTCGGCTCCACAATTCTGCAGAAGTTCTACAAGGCGTCCAATCATGGGTTGCCCCATAACTTCTATCATCGGTTTGGGGGTGGCCACACCTTCCTTCACAAAGCGGCTGCCATGGCCGCCGGCCAAAATTGCATATCTCATTTCCCCGGTAATAATCTGTTAATTTATTTTATACTGCCGGCAGGGTGCTGCCGTTGAGCTTGCGGTAAAGGTCGAGGGCATACACATCGGTCATAGCGCTTATATGGTCGACCACCGCCTGCAGCCGGCCGTAAAGCGTTGGTGCCTCGACATCGTATTGCCGCGGCACCTGCGACAGCAGAAGCCGCGAGTAGTTCAGTTCGGGCCTCACCACGGCGTTTACAAGTATATCCAGCAGGTCGGTGATAATGCGGTTACCTGCCAGCTCTATGTCCACAACATCGGAAGCACAGTAGATTTTCCGCCACGACATCTCGTTGCAGCGCCCGTAGGCCTCACACTCGATGCCACTTATATTTTTCAGCAGTGAACCCTCGAACTCGCCTGCAAGGATGCTCTCTTCGTTGGCTATGAAGCACTCCGCACAACGCTCTACCAGCGCGCCTATCACACATGAGCGCAGATAGGCCACCTGCTCGTTGGGGTCGTCGACACGCATCATGTTCGTCACTATGCGGCTGCGGCGCTCGCCCTCGAAGTATCCTAAGAGCAGGTCGGTGATTTCGGCGGTAGTGATGATGCGCAGTTTGTGGGCATCTTCAAGGTCCATAACCTCGTAGCATATATCGTCGGCTGCCTCTACTATATATACCAGCGGATGACGGGCATATCGCAGCGGCTCGCCATCGGCACTCAGACGGCGCAGGCCCAGTTCGGCGGCCACTCGCTGATAGCTCTCTACCTCGCTGGTAAAGAAACCGAACTTGCCCTTTTTGCCTGCCAAAAGCGACTCGTACGGATATTTCACCACCGAAGCCAGGGTGCTGTAGGTCATGGCAAATCCGCCTTCACGACGGCCCTTGAACCTGTTGGTAAGCACCCGGAAGGCGTTGGCATTGCCTTCGAAGTTTATAAAGTCGGCCCACTGGCGCTCGCTTAGCCTTTGTTCGAGAACTTTGCCGGCGCCCTCGCTGAAAAATGTGCCTATGGCTTTCTCGCCGCTGTGTCCGAAGGGCGGATTACCCAGGTCGTGGGCCAGGCAGGCGGCGGCGACTATGTCGCCCAGGTGGTGCAACTCGCCACACCACGGTTCGGTGGCATACTTGGCGCGCAGAGCCTGCGATATATTGTCGGCCATCGACTTGCCCACGCAGGCTACCTCCATGGAATGGGTCAGGCGGTTATGCACAAATATACTTCCGGGCAACGGAAACACCTGTGTTTTGTTCTGCAGTCTGCGGAAAGGCGACGAAAACACCAGTCGGTCGTAATCACGGCGGAAGTCGGTGCGGGTGGCACTCTTCTTTGGGTCGTGATAGTGTTCCAGACCAAAACGCTTGTCGCTTATGAGTCTATTCCATTCCATAATCTGTTATTGGTGCTTTTGTAATTACTATTCGGTCGAGTGGCTACAGCCACAGCCCTCATCTTTATCACATAATCACTCAAGGGCTGACCGCCCCGGTGTCAGCATTGGCTTTCAAACAAGCTCTCAATTCCCAGAAAGCTACTGCCGAAGCGGCTGCTACGTTCAGCGAGTCAACGCCGTATGCCATGGGTATCTTCACTACATAGTCACTGGCATCGATTACGCTCTGCTCCAGGCCGTCGCCCTCGGTGCCCAATATTATACCAAGGCGTTCCTCGGCTCGCAGAGCCGCATCATCGATTCCTACGCTGCGGTCGGTCAGTGCCATGGCGGCCGCGCGGAAACCCAGCGCATGCAGAGCCGATACTACAGGGCCGTCGATCCACGCCCACGGAATCAGAAACACCGAACCCATGCTCACACGCACGGAGCGTCGGTTCAGAGGGTCGCAACTGGTGCGTGTCAGCAACACGGCATCCATGCCCAGCGCGGCAGCACTGCGGAATATGGCGCCTATGTTAGTGGTGTCGGTCACACCGTCGATTACAGCCACACGCCTGGCGTTCATGCATACCTCCGCCACAGTTCGTTCTGCCGGGCGCCGCATGGCGCAGAGCACTCCGCGGGTAAGTATATAGCCTGTAAGGCCCGCAAGCAGTGCGCGCTCGCCTGTGTACACCGGTATATCGCCGCAGCGGGATATTATGTCGCGGGCATCGCCATTGATATGACGGCGCTCGCACAGCAGCGACAGCGGCTCATATCCGGAGCGTAACGCCACGTCGATTACCTTGGGACTCTCGGCTATGAACACGGCATTGGCCGGATCCGGACGGTTGCGAAGCTGGGCTTCCGTCAGACGTCCGTACACGGCCACACGTTCATCGGCAAGGTCTGTTATCTCTTTTATCATCTTCCGGCTCGTTGAAGTATATATGGCACCGGCGGCTTCATGCCCACCGGTCGATCGGCTTCAAGACGATGCAGTGCCTCTACTGCGGCAGCGGCATCGTTATGGCTCGACGATATAACATAATAATACGGCTCTGAAGTCTGTACTACAAACGAAGCCGGATAGCCGGCCTCGAACAGGCGTTCGCGCATCGACTTGGCCGTAAACAGCTGTTTGAACTGACCCGCCACCACATTGTAGCGCATCAGGCTTTCGTTGATACCGCCGCCGTCGGGTGTCACCTTTACATGCTGCACCTTCACGTCCACCGTATCTCTACCCACTACCAGCTGCTGCATGGCAAAATCGCGGCGGGCACGGCCATATATGGTACTGTCCAGGTCGGCATCGGCTGCTTCCCGGGCCTCCATCGCCTTCTCGTAAGCCTGGCGGTAGTTGTTCTCATTGGTCTTGCAGCCCCATAGCAGAGGCAGGCAGAGCAACATTAATAGATACCTTCTGTACATAATCATCAAAATTAGAAACCTTCTGCAAACCGTATGCGCAGCCGGTCGGGCGCGCAAGCGCAGCAAAGCTGTTCATATCTTAACCTTGCCAAGCTCTATTACCTCCAGGTCGCGCATAGCATCGCCATCGATTACCAATCGTATCAGTGTACGCTCCTTCTGCCAGCCGTGATAGCCTGCAGCTCCCGGATTCACGTGCAGCAAATCCAGCTCATTATCGTACATCACCTTCAGTATATGGCTGTGGCCGCATACCATCAGTTTCGGACGCGCCTCCACAAGCATGCGGCGTACCCCGGGAGCATAACGCCCGGGGTAGCCGCCTATATGAGTCAGCCATACTTTCACTCCTTCTACCTCAAAGCTGTCGACCTCCGGAAATTCACGGGACACACGGCCCGAATCGATATTTCCGCGGACGGCCCGCACTTCGGGGCACACAGACCGCAGACGTTCGATTACACTCATATCTCCCACATCGCCGGCGTGCCATATCTGGTCACAGTCCTTGAAGTGGATGGCGAAGCGGTCGTCCCAGCAGCTGTGCGTGTCTGAAAGTATGCCTATCAGTTGCATTAATTTTTTACAGACTTTTATTTCACGCCTATTTTCTTTGCTATGCTCTTGGGCACGGCATCCTTATGAACCATAATGTTCATGGTTTTGGCCAGGAAGTAAGGCTCCGAAACATAGAAGAATCCACCATAAATATGATTGGTATCCCACGAGTTCTTAACCTTATAGTAGCGGTTGCCCTTCTGGTCGGTGGCTATACCAACCAGCTCCATGCCGTGGTCATCGGTAGTTTCCTGGCTGTCGAACATCTCCTGACGCAGCTCCTGAGTCACCTCTATTTCGTCAACCGGGCCCTGGAAGTTATACTTGTCGTTGTTCTTCTCGGCTGCTGTAAGCTTCACCCAACGCGAAAGCTCGCTGTCGTTCATATCCCCTTCGGTCTTGCCCTTGGGCATCAGAGCCACGCCTTCGCGCCACTTGAAACCGCCCTCGCTGACGTCGGCAGCCCATACAACAGGATAACCGTTCTGCAGTGCATTATCTACTATGGCCTTCATCTCCTCCATGGGCACATTATGATACTGACCGTTGAGCCAGTTGTCGGGCACTTCTACGGCGAATGGCTTGTAGAACGGATGATGTGTGAACGATGTCACAGCCACATAATCCTCGGGGTTAATACCGAGCGACTTGGCAAACGACTGCGGTGTGTAGGTTTTACCCTTGTATGTGAAAGTTTCGGGTACCTCGCCCAGATAAGCGTCGAGGATGCCGTTGAGAGCTTTCTTCCATGCGCTGCTTACCTTGCGGTTGGGCTTCGCCACCACGGTCTTTACAAGCCCGGCCAATGCTCCGTCGAATTCGCCGTGTACATGCTTGTCCTCGCCGTACTGCAGGCCGGTGTACACCTCTTCAGGTACCGCGCCGTAACGCTCCCATACATAAGGCACGTCAAGAATCGAACCTCCGGCAGCGAAATTGCACTCGCCGTAGTTGCGCACAAAGCGGTCAGCCTTGTCGGCATAGCAATAGCGTACGGTAAACATCTCGCTCAGGTCAAGGCTGTCCCCACCCATACGCAGAATCTCGTCCTCGAAAAACGAAGTTCCTGCGAAGCACCAGCATGTACCCGATTTATTCTGGTTCTTAACCGAGGTGGTAGGCACTACGGTTACATCGGTAAACACAAACTTCTCGACTGAATCAGCCGCGGCTGTATCGGCCGGAGCGTCAATCATATTTAGACGGTAGTCCAGACCTCCGGCCTGGACACACAGCGCTGCCGTCAAGGCAGCGGGTATCAACAGTTTTTTCATAATGATAGAGTTAGTTTCTGCAAAGATAGGCAAAATTAATTACTTGTCAAAAGTCTGCATTATAAAAAAACGAAGCCTCCGCTGCAATGGGACCGCAATGGGAGCTTCGCAATTCAGTTTTTGTCAATCTGCATGTTTATTTTACAAGGGCTTTGAATACCTCGACGCCGGCCGTACCCTACATATTCCGCGGCTTACAGCATGGCAGCAATCGTCATATCCGGAGAATAATGTCATCCGCCGAAAGTTCAGAGCAACTACTGCTTTGCCTTCGGCGCCGGAATGCCGTTTCAGATGCCATAAATATTCCGGCGTTATGCCAGGGTACGTCGTAAGTATTTTCCGGAATACATATTTAGAGGGTGTTTAATAATAATATCCGCATCGCGCCCAATCCTGTATACACTTTCTAAGCGCTCACCTGCTTTCCTCACGTCGGCTCGCTTTGTGCCCGAAGTGCGAGCCCCAGCCCAATCAGGCACAGGCATACAAAAGTATCCGTCCGAAAAAAGCCGACTTGATTTTAGATTTTCAAGTCGGCATTAGCTTTTATAGTTGCAGGGTAAGAGTTTGGAGAGCTCTGCCTCGTCCATGTCGGGCCTGATTATTTCGAGCGTATCATTTAGCCATTGACGTGGATTGATGCCGAGATTCTCGCATGAGACTATGAATGTGTAGAAGATTGCGTTGTCTTCGGCTCCACGGTCATTCTGACTGAAGAGGTAGTTCTTGCGGCCGAGCACTGAGGGCCGCTGCCCCTGTTCGACGGGGTTGCTGTCAATAAGATAATGGCCTTCTTCGGTG
>CAJTRC010000008.1 GCA_910578365.1 uncultured Muribaculaceae bacterium | reverse complement strand
GAGTCAAACGGGCAGCTTGTCCTCTGGGATTAACAACACCAAACTATACAAATAAATCAGGCGACCTTGAAAGGCCGCCCAATACTCTATGTCTTTTGCTTGGTTGAAAATCATAAAGTTCTTATCCCGAACTCGCGTTAAAACCATTTAAAAATCCTTTTTGTTAACTATTCAATAAATCCTAAATAATAACCTTGAATCTTAGACCTAATAATTATTTACACTGCAAAGTTAGCATCTGCCGGACACAATTCAGCGCATATCAAGATGCAATATAAATAAATATAAGGGTAATATAAAATTTTTAGGCTGATTATCTGAGTGTTGGCATTTTTGGTATTTACAATCAATATAAGTAAAAATTCACTGTATAAGACCTATTTTTTTGACTTCAGCCTCAAAAGAACCCCGGTCAACAGCCCGCGATTTAAGCTTGTTGCGATAGGTATATATAGTGTTTAGCGACAGTCCGAGAAACTTCGACAGTCTGGTACTGTCATCAATACCAAGGCGCATAAACGCCAATATTCGGCACTCAGGAGTCAGCCGTCCTGGAGCCGGCAGGCTAAACTGTTTGTCGGGCAACAGGAGTTCATTCACACGGTCGACAAAATCGGGATAAATGCCAAAGAATGCCTTGTCGAATACCTCGTAGAACTGATTGGCCTGTTCCTGCAATATTTTGCCGGACTCTATCATCTGGTAGAGGTCCTGCACCTGGCCGGCCTTGATTTTTCGACCTGCAAGTCTGTTGAATTCTTCCATACGCTCTATGTACAGCGAGCACATCGACAGCACCTGACCTATATATGCATCTTTGAGCTGTACATTATCTTTCAACTTCAGCTGCATATCATTGACATCCCTCTGTTTACGACGCATTATCACCATCATGACCACAATGGCGGCCAAGGCCGCCGACAGCACAATCATTGCAATAACGAGCCATACGGTGCGCCTGCGGTCGCGCTCGCCGAATGCCTGCGATATAAGGGGTAGCCGGCGGGCATTCTCGAGTGTACGCAACCTACTGCCAGCGGCCACCGAACTTTCGAGCGCCTGCATCAGATATCGGTATGCACGGTCGACATCGCCGTCTTCGTAAAGCATTATTCCCAATTGAGTAAGCGCGGTAAATTCCTGGTTGGCAGTTATAACGTCGCTTGCAGCCGCCAAAGCCAGATGATATCCGGCCTCTTCGCGACGTCCTTCGTCGGTATAATACGACGCCAATACCGCATGCACACGCGCGTACATATTATCTTCGGGAGTCAGCTGCTTGAGCAATTCATTCAGTTCGCCTACAGCCAACGCATTCCGGCCATGATAAATATCCCTGAAAGCCTTATGCAGGCGATATTCGTCACTACCCGGCTGGAAATAAGGCAACAAGCTGTCGTTCAAAGCAAAAGCAATATCACCATACTTCTTTTTATACACCGACCGCGGATAATAATCGGTAATATACAGGTACAGGCCCACCCCATTGGCATAATACTCCCGCATAATTGAGCTGTCGGCAGCCTCAGGCTTTAATGATTCGAATAGTTCGCGTCCTTCGTGCAGCAAGCCGTTCACCGGCATTATAGAGCTTTTAGCCCAGCCTATCCTTTTATAATCCAGTGAGCTGGAATCCGGAAAGGACTTCAATGCCTCATCATAGTAATATAACGCGGAATCGATATTAAAGCGGCGGTAACTATCGGCCAAACGCTTACAGGCCATCGGACGGTCGTGGCCGGCTGCCGGCACAGTAGCACGGATGCTGTCGATTGATTGGCTGCGACGCTGCTGATAATACCCGCGATTCTGCAGAAGAATGTCGAGAGAGTCGACCGCAGCCTTGAAGTCGGCAGGTTCGGCCCAAAGCGATTGAGCCAAAATCAGGAATAGAAGCACTACATAATTTCTCATGGCAATAGTTTTAATGTTGCAAAGATAGCTTTTTTCCTTATATAAACCAAAATTTTAATTTATATTTTTAACTATATTGCAACATATAACTATCCGCAATATCAGTGCTTTAATAATTATGCTAATTTATATTACCGTGATATACACCTTGATTACGGCTGAATATAGCGAATCTCTGTTTAACTTTGCACCGAAAACAAAGAAATACAGGCCGCATCAGTGCGGTTCTGAACTACAATTTTGCAAGGTAGATTAGATTAGAGAATTGTAAATTTAGGTTTGTTTCGATTTACAAACACAAAAGCCGCTCCGTGACGAAGCGGCTTTTGCGTTCTATGGGGCCTTAATAAATTGTCCTTATTCTTCGGACTGCTCGTCGGTCATACGACAGCTGGCAAGTAAGTCGAGCATCGCTTTGCGCGATACCACATTCATTTCATTACCCTGGTATGTAATCAGCCCCTGCTCTTTCATAGCTTCGAGCGTGGCAATAAAACTGCTGCGCTGCACCCCGAAAAATGAATACAAATCACGCTGGCGGCACGAAAGCACTATGTCGGCTGCAGCAGGCTGGGTAAGCGCCACTATCCAGAAAGCTATACGCTCCTCCATGCTGCCGGTGGTAAGGGCAAGCACACCGTCGACCGATTTTTGTGCATTGACCGACAGCATATTAAGAAAATTCAGCATAAAAACGGCATCGGAATTCAGAATCTTAAGATAATCCTGCTTTGTCACCTGAAGAATACTGGTATCTTCAATAGCCTTTACCGTACAGGGGTAGTCGGTGGCACGACCGAAAAGGAAACTCGGGGCAATCACTTCGGGCGCAGCCAGCGACGACGCGACCTTGAAGCGTTTGTCGGCATTCTCAATTGTCATCCTCACGCTTCCTGATATGATAAACTTTATATGTGTACATGGGTCACCGGCTGTTACAACCGTTTCTCCGGGCAGATATTTAAGGAAGTGAAACTTCGCCATACCCACCGTTTCGGCCATGCGCTCGCGCGTGACTCCTCGGAAAAGAGGCAATCCCATCAGAATGTCGAACATACTTTTCATAATCTCGGAATTTTTACAAGACGGCCACGTAAATGTGCCGCCTCATATCAGTTAACATTTGCCAACGGTCTTTTGTTCTATGATTCTGACCGCTGTAACTGTTTCAGATGCAAAGTTACAAACAATATCTTGTTCTATTCACATTTTTTACTTAATTTTACAAAATGAAAAAATTATAAGTGAGTCCGGATGGCCAATTCGTTTGTTGTGTCAACCAAATGGCACATCCAATGTTTTAATGTATATGCAGGCTCGGCCTGAGTTTTTTCGTCACATTATTCAACAGCATTCTGTCGTGAAAGCTTCAATATTCATCCGCAAAACAGTAAAGATTCTGATAATTATAGCCGTTGTTCCGATTCTGTTTGTAACCGGAGCGGTTCTGGCTCTGTATTCGCCCTGGATGCAGGAGCTAAGCCGCAGCAAGGCGGTGGAGTATCTCAATTCGATGCCGGGCGTACAGTTCAGCCTCGACAGTTTCAGGCTCCGTTTTCCGCTGCAGGTCGAACTCGGAGGCCTTTGCTATGCTGCCGACGGCGATACTCTCGTAGCCGCCTCGAAGCTGCATGCCGACGTAAGCATGCTGCCGCTGCTGCAGGGTGTGGCCGAAATCAATTCGGTAAGCGCCGAAGACGCCCGATACAACATGGGGGCCCCCGACTCGGCCATGTACATGCGCATAAAGGCCGAACGGCTCGACCTCAGTCCTTCGAGCGTAAGTCTTGCCGACATGAACATCAACCTGAGCCGTGGCGATATTTACGGAGGTTGCCTCGACCTGACTCTTAACCCCGATACAACCGCCACCAACGAAAAAGCATCCGAGCCAACCACAATGGTGATAAATGCCGGCAAGCTGAATCTCAACGATTTCACCTTCCGCATGCGCATGCTGCCTGTAATTGACTCGCTTGGCGCGCATATAGCCGATGCAGCCGTCAGCAATGCTGTAATAGACCTGAAACGACAGACTATAAACATAGATTCCTTTGAAGGTTCCAGACTGGGCGCAAGCTACATCGCCCCCGACTCGGCCACAATCGCAGCCACACCTCAGACCGGCGAAAGCAGCGACAGCACTGCGGCGCCGTGGACGATAAAAATAACGGCCATCGACTTCACCGAATCAAATGCCCTGTACACCACACGCGGCGTGACTCCGCAACCGGGGCTCGATTTCACCTACATTCAGGCCGATTCGATGCACCTCCATGTGAGCGATTTCTACAACCGGGCATCTGAAATCAGTCTGCCGCTGACACTGAGCGCACATGAGCGTTGCGGTATAGACCTGCGCGCAAAAGGCACATTCGCCATCGCCGACTCAGTGATGAGTTTCGACAACTTTGTAATCCGCACAGCCGAAACTACCCTAAGCGCCAACGGCTTCCTTGGCTTGGGCGATATGACTTCCGACCCCCGTCTGCCCATGGGCCTCCAAGCCGAGGGCGACATATCGAACTCCGACCTGCGCATGATGTTTCCATTTCTGAGCGCATATCTCTACGGCCTGCCGCGCAACGGCCACCTGGGCCTTGAACTGGACGTCAACGGCACTCCCTCGCTGCTTGACCTTAAGCGTCTGTACCTGCGCTCGAACGGTGTGATACAACTGCAGGCCAAGGGCACCCTCAGCAACATATTCTCGCCCTACAGGCTGGGAGTGAACCTCAACCTCAGCGGCAACATACAGCGGGCCCGCGGCCTGATGGGCGCATTCCTGCCGGCCGAAATAGTAAAGCAGTACAACATCCCCCCCATGACTCTTGGCGGGCATGTGCGCATGAACGGACAGAACTACGATGCCCGGCTCAATGCTCATACCATGGGCGGAGCGCTCGCCCTCGACGGCTATCTGCGCGGACGCGCCGGAGCCTATAGCGTAGACCTCAGTCTGCGCGACATGCCCGTCAACGCCTTCGCGCCCGCCTTAGGTATCGGACGCGTAAGCGGTTCCCTGGCGGCAAAAGGACACGGCTTCGACTTTTTCAGTCCGTCCACAGCAGCCGACGTGACACTGCGTATCGACTCCGCCATGTACCGCAACGCCTCCTACCGCGGCATCGACGCCACGGTCCGTCTGGCCGAGGGCAAAGCCGACGTGAAACTCGACAGCTCGTCGGACGATCTCGACCTGCATCTCGCAGCCGACGGCAACCTCAGCGGCGACACATACGAATGGAACGCCACACTCAACGGCACCAACATCGACCTGTACGCCCTTAATCTGTCCGAAACCGAAAGCAGCATAAAAGTGGCTATGGCCGCCGATGCAAGCTATACACCCTCGACAAATACCATAGGCGTGAATCTGAAACTAAACAGCCTTGACTACAACAGCGGCCAAAGCAATATGAGCATCAGCAACGTCACGGCTCACCTCAACAGCACCGACTCCGTCACTAACCTGTCGATGCAGAACCGCGATTTCTATGCCTTCTTTTCATCGGAATGTGGCCTCGACAGTCTTATAAGCAGCCTCAGCGCCACTTCGCTCGAAATGCTTCAGCAGGAAAAAGACCGCCGAATCGACATCAGCCGCCTCCAGAAAGTGCTCCCGCCCTTTGTGCTCGACATAAATGCCGGACGCGACAACATGCTCACCGACATACTGCACGACTCCGACATGGACTTCCGGCGCCTGACACTGGAAGCGGCAAACGACAGTCTGCTTTCAATAGACTCGCGCATACTTGACTTCCGGACCGGCAGCACACGCCTCGACACCATAAAATTCAAGGCCGACCAACACGCCGACTCGATGCTGTTCGGGGCATACATAGGCAACCAACCCGGTACTCTCGACGCCTGGAAGCAGGTACAAGTCAAGGGCAGCGTGGCCGAAAACCGGGCCCAGGTGCTGATTGACCAGCATAATGCCCGCCGTCAGCAGGGATTCTATATAGGCATGGCCGCCGAACTGCATCCCGACTCCACCCTCATAGCGCGCCTGACACCGCTCGACCCCATAATCGGCTATCAGCAATGGCAGGTAAACGCCGACAACTTCATCAGCTACAATCTGCCCACCAGACATATCGACGCCAATCTGCACATGAACGGCGGCAACTCGTCGCTGGCCATATACACCGAGCACGACTCAAGCTTGCACAGCCACGACTCCGGCCAAGAAGACCTGATTATAAAGGTTGGCGACATACACATACAGGACTGGATTGCCATCAACCCCTTTGCTCCGCAGATGAGCGGCGATCTCAATGCCGACATGCGGCTAAGTCTGGTCGACAAGCAGATTAACGCCAAAGGCACCGTGGGCCTCAACGAATTTTTCTACGACCGGCGGCGGGTGGGAACCATCCTGGCCGATGTCGATGTCAGCACACGTCCGGGCGGAGTGCTATACGCCAACACCGATGTAAGCATCGACGGAGTCAAGACCATGACTCTGTCCGGCAACCTCAACGACATGACAACCGGCTCGCCATACAATCTCAACTTCTCCATGATACGCTTCCCGCTCACAGCCGTCAATCCGTTCCTGCCCGCTGACGTAGCCACACTGCGCGGCGTGCTCAACGGCAACATGGACATAAAAGGCGATGCCGACAACCCTATAGTGAACGGCACCCTTGATTTCGACTCCACAGCCGTAAAGCTGGCCATGACAGGCGTAGAGTACAAGTTCAGCGAAACAAAAATACCCATGGAGAACAACGTGGTGCGCTTCAACGATTTCGCCATATCCGGCGTAAACGAGAACCCCCTGCGTATCAACGGCAGCGTAAACATCAAGGAACTCACCTCGCCGCTTATAGATCTCAAATTCAAGGCCAACGACATGATGCTGATAAACAACAACCGCGCCGCCAAAGGCGCCGATATCTACGGCAAGGCACTGATAAACATCGACGCCAATGTCAAAGGCAGCATGCAGTGGCTCAACGTAAACGCCGACCTTAATATACGCCCCGGCACAAACGTAACCTACGTGATGTCCGACGCCACAAGCGCCATACAGTCGCAGGGCACCGGCGAAATGGTCACCTTTGTGAATTTCACCGACTCTGCCGCCATGGCCATGGCCGACAGCGTGCAACAGTCGGCCATGAACCTGGCCCTGCGCGCCAACCTGTTCATAAGCAGCGGCAGCACCATCAATGTGGACCTTTCGACCAACGGCTCCAACAAGGTGTCGGTACAGCCGCAGGCCGACCTCGACTTCGTGATGTCGCCCCTGAGCGGCATGCGCCTTACCGGACGCTTCAACATCGAGCAGGGATTCGTGCGCTACACTCCGCCTCTGATGTCGGAAAAGTATTTCACTTTCAACGACGGCTCATACATAGCCTTCAATGGCGAGGTCATGAATCCCACGCTCAACATCCACGCCACCGATATACTCAAAGCCAATGTCACCCAGGAAGGCCAGAACTCGCGTCTGGTGAACTTCGATGTGATACTCAACGTGACCGGCACCTTCAACAACATGAACGTGGGCTTCGACCTGGCCACACGCGATGACATCACCGTGGCCAACGAACTCGAGTCGATGTCTGCCGAACAGCGCGCCAACCAGGCCATGAACCTGCTGCTGTACAACGTCTACACCGGCCCCGGCACAAAGGCCAACGCCTCGCTCTCGGGCAACCCGCTGTTCAGCTTCCTGGAATCGCAGCTCAACTCATGGGCAGCCAACAACATACGCGGCATCGACATAAGCTTCGGCATCAACCAGTACGACCGTACCGTTGACGGTTCATCATCGCAGACCACCAGCTACAGCTATCAGGTATCGAAATCGCTATTCAACGACCGCTTCAAGATTGTAGTCGGCGGCAACTATTCCACCGACGCCAACGCCGACGAAAACTTCTCGCAGAATCTCATCAACGATATATCGTTCCTGTACTATCTGAACAACAGCCGATCGATGTATGTGCGCATATTCCGCCATACCGGATATGAAAGTATTATCGAAGGCGAAGTCACCGAAACCGGCGTAGGTTTTGTGTATCGCCGCAAGCTTAACCGCATTGCCGACATGTTCAAATTCCTGCGTCCCAAAAAGCGCAAGCCGGTGCCGCCGACTGACATTCCGGTCGAAACTCCGGCCCCCGCCGAAAGCACAACCGAAGTCAAACCCGTTAGCGACGAAAAATGAAAACACCACGCATCACTGCATATATAGGCGCACTGCTGCTGCTCATTGCCACAACCGCCTGCTCTACCACCGGCAGAATTCCGGCCGATGAAATGCTCTATACCGGGCTAAAAGGCATCAGATACGACAATGCCGACTCGGTGAAACTGCCCGACGAACTCAAAAGCGAAATACGCTCGGCAGTGAATGTCGCCCCCAACAACTACTGGAAGCTTGTGGGCTGGCGCTATCCGTTCCCGCTGGGCCTGTGGGTGTACAACAACTGGCCTAACCCGCCCAAAGGATTCAAGCACTGGATATACGAGAAACTGGTTGAAGAACCTGTGCTGGTGTCGGATGTGCGACCCGAGGTACGCACAAAGATGCTCGACCAACTGCTCGACAACAACGGCTACTTCAGCGGTGCGACATCGTACACGCTCAACAAAGCCAAAAATCCCAAGAAAGCGTCAATATCATATACCGTGTACCCCGGACAACCCTACCCCATCGAAAGCATGGAACTGCTGCCCGACACATCGCACCTGTACCACCTTATCGACTCCTTCGCCCGCAAGGACAGCTACCTTATGAGCGGAATGCGCTACAGCACCGACTCGCTGAGCGACGCAAGAATACGCATCACCAACCGGGTGCGCAACAACGGATACTACTTCTTCCAGCCATCGTACATCGAGTATCTGGCCGACACCGTACAGACTCCCGGCAAAGTAGCCATGCGTATGGTGCTGGCGTCGAAAATTCCCGATTTCTGCCTCCGGAAGTACTCCACCGGACACATAACCGTGAACATATTCAGGGCCAACGGAGGAGGAACCCCCGACACCATACAATACCCCGACATAACCATAGTGCAGATGATGCCATCGCGCCTGCGACGCCGTATTCTGCCCGAATGCATCCGCTTCAGACCCGGACGCACATTCTCGGTTCGCGACATGAACCGTACCCAGACCTACCTGTCGCGTCTGGGTATATTCAGCGGTATAGAAATAGAAGCCATACCCGACACCGCATCCTCGCCCGACAACCCCAGACTGAACGTGCAGATTAACTGCACCTTCGACAAGCCTCTGGAAGTATCGGTCGAAGCCAACGCCACATCCAAATCCAACTCATATATCGGCCCGGGCCTGATTGTGGGAGTAACCAACCGAAACATATTCGGCGGAGGCGAACAGCTGTCGGTAAAACTCAACGGCAGCTACGAATGGCAGACAGGCGGCGGACGCAAAGGCGGCATATTCAACTCCTACGAAGCTGGCATAACCACCTCGCTGGCAGTGCCGCGCCTTATTGCACCCAAATTCGTGCGCCGCAGCAGGTATCAGCTCAACTGGACGCGCTTCCAGCTCAACGCCGACCTGCTTAACCGCCCGCATTACTTCCGCATGGCCCAGTTCAACATGTCGATGTCCTACGACTGGCGTGTGACCCGCCATATACAGAACACCTTCACGCCCTTCAAACTCACCTACACCAAGCTTATGAACACAACCGAAGTGTTCGACTCCATAATGGACGCCAACCAGGCTGTGGCTCTGAGTTTCCGCTCGCAGTTCATACCACAGATGATGTACTCCTTTACATTTGACAAGGCTCTCGACCGCGACAACCTCATCAACTGGCAATTCTCAGTGCAAGAGGCCGGCAATGTGTTCTGGGGCATATATGAACTCTGCGGCAGGCACGGCGAAAAGGAACTCTTCGGCACCCCCTTCTCTCAGTTTATCAAAGGCACCACGCAGGTGGTGTATAACCGCCGCCTCACAGGCGACAACTGGCTTGTCGGCCGAATCGCCACAGGAGCCGCCCATGCCTACGGCAACGCCTCGCAGGTGCCCTATGCCGAGCAGTTCTATGTAGGCGGAGCCAACTCCATACGCGCATTTACAGTCCGCAGCATAGGCCCGGGCAGCTACCATGCACCCGAAGGCACCCCCGAGGACAATTTCGACCAGACCGGTACATTCAAGTTCGAGGCCAACCTCGAATACCGTTTCCCGATATTCGGCCCGCTGCACGGAGCAGTATTTCTCGACACCGGCAACGTATGGCTGCTTAAAGACGACCCGCAGCGTCCCGGCGGCAAACTGCAGGCATCGACCTTCCTGCGCGACCTCGCGCTGGGCACCGGCGTAGGCCTGCGATTCGACATAGGCATGCTGGTGCTGCGCGGCGACTTAGGCATAGGCATACACGCCCCCTACGATACAGGACACGGCGGTTATTACAACATGCCCTCCTTCGGCAAGTCGCTCGCCTTCCATCTTGCAATCGGCTATCCTTTCTGACCATAGATTTTGTGTATTTACGGAAAAAGTCGTAAATTTGCACATTATTTAAATAACGTACAGATGCTCGAAAAAATCAAACAACTACACGACGAAATAGCCGCACTTACCGCTGCCGACACTGCCGAAGTAGAGGTATTACGCATAAAATATCTGAGTAAAAAAGGCCTCGTGCCGGCGCTCATGGCCGACTTCCGTCTGGTACCCGCCGACCAGAAGCGAACCGTAGGCCCCGCCATCAACGAACTCAAAATATTCGCTACCGACAAAATCAACGCACTCCGCGAAGCTGTTGAAAACAAAGGAGCCGACCTCAGCGGCATCGACCTTACCCGCACCGCGTCGCCAGTGCGCCTGGGTACCCGCCATCCGCTGTCGATTGTACGCGAAGAAATCATAGCCATATTCCGCCGCCTTGGTTTTACAATTGCCGAAGGCCCCGAAATCGAAGACGACTGGCACGTGTTCTCATCGCTCAACTTTGCCGAAGACCATCCGGCACGCGACATGCAGGACACCTTCTTCATACAGAGCAACCCCGATGTACTGCTGCGCACCCATACCTCGTCGGTGCAGTCGCGGGTAATGGAATGTACCGAACCGCCCATCCGCATCATCTGCCCGGGACGCGTTTACCGCAACGAAGCCATCTCGGCCCGCGCACACTGCTTCTTCCATCAGGTCGAAGCCCTGTACGTCGACAAAAACGTAACCTTCGCCGATCTTCGCCAGACCCTGATGTACTTCGCACAGGAAATGTTCGGTCCGGACACCAAAATACGTCTTCGTCCAAGCTATTTCCCCTTCACCGAGCCATCAGCCGAAATGGACATCAGCTGTAACCTCTGCGGCGGCAAGGGCTGCTCGTTCTGCAAAGGCACCGGCTGGGTAGAGATTCTGGGCTGCGGCATGGTCGACCCCAATGTGCTGCGCAGCTGCAAAATCGACCCTGAAGTCTACAGCGGTTTCGCACTTGGCATGGGCATAGAGCGCATCACCAATCTGAAGTATCAGGTAAAGGACCTGCGCATGTTCTCGGAAAACGACGTCCGCTTCCTCGAAGAATTTACCTCGGCACACTGATAATGGGCATGCAGGTTCTTGCCGACCTGGCAGTTGTAGCTGCCGGTGGCGCAATTGGATGCATGAGCCGCTACGGTGTGGAGCATATTGGTATTTTCGACAACGACAAATACTATTACACCGTAGCCATAAACATCACCGGCTGCATAATCATAGGTGTGCTGTGGGCACTCCTGCACTATTGGAACGCCGACCGTATGTGGTACCTGTTTCTTCTCACAGGCTTGCTTGGCGGTTACACCACCTACTCGGCATTTACGCTCGACGCCATGGAACTGGTGCAGCAGGGCCGTGCCATGCAGGCGATGTTTTACATAGCAATCACATTTATCGGAGGACTTGGCGGCTGCGCCATAGGCCTGTTCGGCACCGAACATCTGCTTAAGCAATGACCCAGAAAGAACGCTATCGCCTGATTGTAGAACGCTTCCGGCAGATTATGCCGGTGGCAGAAACCGAACTGCACTACGACAACCCGTTTCAGCTGCTCGTGGCTGTGATTCTATCGGCTCAATGCACCGACAAACGCGTCAACATGGTTACTCCGGCGCTGTTCGAGGCATACCCCGATGCCGCGGCTCTTGCCGACGCCGAAGACATCGACGTATATAACCTTATTAAGTCGGTGAGCTATCCGAACAACAAGACCAAGTCGCTCACAGGCATGGCCCGTGCGCTGTGCGAACGCTTCGGAGGCGAAGTTCCTTCGACCATGGACGACCTTCTGAGTCTACCCGGAGTCGGGCGCAAGACAGCCAATGTAATCCTGTCGGTGATATTCGGGCAGGCCGCTATGGCGGTCGACACCCACGTGTTCCGCGTCAGCGAGCGCATAGGCCTCACCACCCGCAGCAAAAACCCGCAGACCACCGAGCGCAAACTTATGGCTATGCTTCCGTCCGAGGTCATTGCCACAGCCCATCACTGGCTGATACTTCATGGCCGCTATGTATGCAAAGCCCGCAAGCCACTGTGCGATGAATGTCGCCTCAAAGATCTTTGCCGCTATTATTCACAAAACGAAAAAAACGTAAACAGTTCAGCTGTTTAACAAACATAAGCGCCTCGGCGCTCGATATGGAAGAAACATTCATATTTATAATAGAGATGCTGGGCACTGTGGCCTTTGCAATCTCCGGCATACGTCTGGCCGCCGCAAAACGCTTCGACTGGTTCGGCGCATACGTAGTCGGCCTAATCACCGCTATCGGCGGCGGCACACTGCGCGATGTGCTGCTCGACATCAACGTATTCTGGATGGATAACTGGAGCTACATGGCTGTTACAGGTCTGTCGCTGGCCGCCGTGATTATATTCCAGCGCGCCCTTGTGGGTGGTATGCGCACACTATTTATTTTCGACGCCATAGGTCTGGCGCTCTTTGTGGTGGTGGGCATACAGAAGACTCTCATGGCCGGATATCCCATGTGGGTAGCAGTGGTAATGGGCATAATCACCGGTTCGTTCGGCGGTGTCACGCGCGACATTCTCATCAACGAGGAACCATTGTTTTTTCGCAAGGACATCTATGCCACCGCTTGTCTGGCCGGAGGCATCGCCTACTGGCTTATCAGCCTTGCAGGCATGCCCGAACTGGTACCCCAAATCAGTTGCGCCATAGTAGTGATAGGCCTGCGAGTGCTGGCCGTACGCTACAACTGGTCGTTGCCAATACTTAAAGTCGATAAAAAATCATTACCTGAAAACGCTGAGAAATAATGCAGAAACGCAACATAGCACAGTTTGTGAAATATTGTATGGTCGGAGTGCTGAACACTCTGGTGTGTCTGGGCACGATATTTATATGCAAATCGCTGTTCGGAATCAATCCCTACGTTTCGAACGCCCTGGGCTATACAGTGGGCGTGCTCAACTCGTTTCTGTGGAACCGCCGGTGGGTATTCCGTTCGCACGGGCGCTACTCGCGTGAGGCCATCCGCTTTATGCTGGGTTGCGGACTATGCTACTTGGCGCAGCTGGCGGTGGTGATGGTGCTCAACCAGTCGAACTTCGGCGACTACGAGTTCGACCTTCACTTTTTTGTATTGTCGGGCTATGGCGTGGCCACCCTTCTGGGCAATGTGGTGTACACCCTTTGCAACTTTGTTTATAACAGATTAGTAGTATTCAAATGAAATTCGTATCATGGAACGTCAACGGCCTGCGGGCCGTATGCGGCAAAGGTTTTGCCGATATATTCACCGACTTCGACGCCGACTTTTTCTGTCTGCAGGAAATAAAACTCAGTGCGGGCCAGCTCGACCTGCAATTTCCGGGCTATGAGGCGTTCTGGAACTATGCCGAGCGCAAGGGCTACAGCGGCACAGCCATTTTCAGCCGTCATAAACCTCTCAGCGTCACCTACGGCATGGGCATAGCGGAACACGACAGCGAAGGACGTGTAATCACACTCGAAATGCCTGAATTCTTCCTGGTTACCGTATATACGCCCAACTCAAAGGACGGTCTGCTGCGCCTTGACTACCGCATGGAATGGGAGGCCGCTTTCCGCGAGTATCTCCTTGGCCTCGATGCCCGTAAGCCGGTGATAGTATGCGGCGACATGAATGTGGCCCACAAGGAAATCGACCTCAAGAATCCATCCACTAACCGCCGCAGCGCCGGATTTACCGACGAAGAACGTGCCTGCATGACACAACTGCTGGACAGCGGATTCACCGACTCTTTCCGCCATCTTTACCCCGACCTCGAAGGTGCATATTCGTGGTGGAGCTACCGCATGCGTGCGCGCGAACGCAACGCCGGCTGGCGTATCGATTATTTTTTGGTCAGCGACCGTCTGGCCGACAAGATCAACGAAGCCCGCATCCACAACAACATTTTCGGCTCTGACCACTGCCCGGTGGAGGTGGAAATGAATTTATAAAGGCCTGTAATCCGAATTATACACAGAGCCGACAGTAAGTACATAAAACTCTGTACTTACTGTCGGCTCTGTTACAAATATCGATATTACGCCTGATGCACAGGACGCAGCAGGTCGTTGACTGTCTTGACGGGGTTGAATGTCGAAGCGGGTACTTCAACAAACACAGTGTTCCAGTCGCTCATGGCACCGTTCCACAGGCCCGGAAGTTCCAGAGCCTTGAGTTCGCGGCCGCCAAGCGACTTTTCGCTGATGAAGCCGGTGGCAGGGTCGACGTACTCGGGCAGATTAAATTTGCCGCCATTGCTGTCGCGCAGGTAGCAAACCAGATCGACCGGATTGAAGTGGGTGGCGTGGCTCATCATGCCCATGGCCTGGGCGTCGTTTTTGTCAATCTGCGACGACTCAAGAATCTGGGGCGATGCCGAACCGTCGGCATTGTAGGCTATATATGGACCGCCGCCGGGCTCACCTTCGTTGCGTACCATGCCGCAGACACGCAGCGGACGCTCGAACTTCTTCACCAGCCATTGTACCAGTTCGGCCTTGTCCATGGTAGCGAGGCGCGGCTCGAGTATACACAGTTTTTCAGCCACGAAGCGCTTCATTTCAGCCAGGTCGGCATCGGTGGGCTGACCGCCTTTGAGCAGCAGCAGATAACGCTCGATGGTATCGTGGACGAGTATGAGTTCGCCGGCTATGATTTCTTTATAGCGTACGGTGGATTCACGACGGCTGTCAGGAACTACGTTGTCGATGTTCTTTATGAATACCACGGTAGAGTCGAGGTCGTTGAGATTCTCGATAAGAGCACCGTGGCCGCCGGGACGGAACACAATCATGCCGTCGTTGTCGCGGAAGGGCTCGTTTTCGGGAGTAGCGGCCACTGTATCTGTAGCGGGCTTCTGCTCACTCATGGTCACGTCGTATGTAACACCGAATTTCTCTTCCATTTTGGGCTTGACCTCGGCGATTTTCTTTTCAAAAAGTTCGCGGTGGTTGGCCGACACGGTAAAGTGTACCTTCACTTTGCCGTTGACGGCTGCGGTCTGCGCGCCCTCGGCAAACTGTTCCTCGAGCGATGTGCGCGTACTGCCGTCGGAATAGCGGTGGAAAGTCAGCATGGCCTTGGGCAGCTGGCCGTAGTTCATGCCTTGGGGCAGTATGATTGCACCGATAAGGTCTTTGTATCGGGCTGCATCAGCCAGAGCACGGGCATCCATGCCGTATAGACGTGTGGTGGCGGCATCAAGCTCGGCCTTGAATGGCAACTTGTCGAGGTCGGCAATCAGCCTGGCCGGCGCCGAGCCTTCGGCGGGAACATCGGCTTCGCCATTTACAAAAGAAAAGAGGTCCTTGAACATACGCGATGCCGCGCCGGAGGCGGGTACAAATTTCTGGACATCGCCGCCGTCGACCAGATATTTGCGCCAGCGGGCCACAGCCGCATCTTCGTCAGCTACGTTAAGCTGCTGTATTCCGTTGCCTTTTACAGCCGAGCCGGCCAATTTCAGATAAGGGAAGCCGGTGCGGAAGTCATTGAGCTGAGCCTGGAGCTTCGCTACACTGATACCCTTGCTTGCCAGTTGCTGCGTGTCTTTTTCTGTAAGATTCATAAGTTTATATTTAGAATTTATTTAATTGCTCATTCTCTTTATAAGGTTATATGCCGGCACAATGCCCATTTCGCCGGCTTTGCTCAGGTCAGCGATGCCGGCGCGGCGGTTGCCCAGTTTCAGGTAAATATATCCGCGGTTATAATATGCCTGGCCCATGCCGGGGGCAAGTTCGATAGCCTTGGAGTAAGCTGCGATGGCCGAGGTATAGTCGCCGAGCTCGAGGTGGAGGTTGCCTTTGTCGAACCATGCCGGAGCCATACGCGGCGACAGCTGCACCACCTTGTCGAAATCGGCCAAAGCCTCGGCCAGAGCGGCCCGGCGCAGTGTGCCGCGACTGACGGCATCGTGACCGGGAGCGTTATCGTCGCCGCTGTCCGACTCGCTTATGCGCATCATGCGGTGGCGTATCTGGCCGCGCAGATAATATGCCAGGGGGTAATCGGGAGTCAGCCCTATGGCGCGTTCGGCATCACGCATGGCATTGTCATAGTCGCGCAGTGTCACAAAGTCCATGGCACGGCCTATGTAGTCGACCGCACGGGCGCGGTGGTCCGACATGTAGCTGTTGTAGTTGGCCACCGACTGGCGGTGGTTGTCGAATATGCTTTCGTCGATTATCGGCTCGTTTGTGGCCACCACCATGCGGAAACGCAGCTGGCGCGAGCTATTGATATCGTCGACCTCCTTTACATAGTAAGTGTTCTCGCCAAGTTCGTCGGGCACCGAGTAGTAGGCTAACTCCATCATAGGCGAGGTTTCCACCTGCAGATTGCGGTCCTGCACCTTTCCGCGTATGGCCTGATTGTTGTATTCCTCCTGTATTTCGGCGGAATTTTCCACTGTAAGAAGTTTGTTGAATTTCTGAGCTTCGGCCTCTGCCACATCGGCTACAGTGGTTGCAGGGTCAGCTACCGACACGCCGTCGAGCGGAATAGTTTTGGCCAGAGCCATTGCCTTGTTATAGTCGCGTTCGGCCCGCTGGTTCTGTTTCAGCTGTCGGTTGAACTGCGAGCGCATGAACCACGCGCCCGGATACTCGGGGAATTGCTCTATAACCTTGTTGATATCGGCTATACCCTCGCTGTACATGCCTTTTTTGCCGCGTACAATGGCCCTGATGTAACGTGCCTGTATATTATCGGCATCAAGTTCGAGCACACTGTCAAGGTCGGCCAGAGCGCGGTCATTGGCGTTAACTTCGGTGAGCAGCAGCGAACGGTTGAAAAGAGCCGTGGGGTTATACGGCTCGAGCCCCAGTGCATAGTCGTAGTCAGCCATGGCTCCGAAATAATCGTTGAGCGCATAGCGCAGGAATGCGCGGTTGATATACAGATTGGTATATTTAGGCTGAAGGCGTATGGCCTCGTCGAGGTCTTTCACTGCGCTTTCATAGTCCTGACCCTGCTTTATGGCCAGTTCGGCGCGCATCACATAGGCAGTGGCCGATTTGGAGTTCAGCTGCAGAGCCTTGTCGATATCGGCTCGGGCTGCAATGGTGTCGGCCTTGGCCAGACTAAGCTGTGCGCGGCCCAGATAACCGTTGTCGAAGTTGGGATAGTAGCGCAGAAGCTCGGAGTAAGTGCTGTCGGCACCGCTGTAACGTTCAATTTCCACCTGTGCCAGCGCTTTGTTGAACAGAAGCTGACGGTTGCGGGGTACCAGCTCCAGAGCGTGGTCGTAGTCCTCGACAGCCTCGGCATTACGCCCCAGGTTCTGACGTGCCACACCGCGCACCTCCCAGGCATCGGTTAAATAGGGGTTAAGCTCGAGTGCCTTCGAGGCATCTGTGTCGGCGCCCTCGTAGTCTTCGAGATTCAGTTTGGCTATTGAACGCAAAAAATAAGGGTATGCCAGATGAGGCTTTGCCTGTATAGCCTGATTAAAATACTGAATCGACAGCATATAATCCTCAAAGTACAACGCATTCTGGCCTATGCGCACCACCTGGTCGGTATTCACCTGTGCTACTATGCCAAGCGCGGCAGCAAGTGCTATATATATGACGAATATGATTCTTTGCATTATGTCTACAAAGTTAGTCAATATTCATCAATCTATAACATAAAATAATTTAAAATTTTAGTTAATCAGTCGAGCATCAGCGGCAGACGATAGTGTGTGGCGCGCAGCCCCATGATACGCCCTGTGGCCTCGCTGCTGCCGAGTATACGGGTCAGTGTGTCAATGTCGACATCGAGATCCGGTGTGTCGCCGCCACGGCGGCAGATGCCGTCGGCTATGGTAAAGCGGTCGGAGTTTCCGGCTATGCGGTCGTCGCGCACCTGCAAGGTACATTGCAGCGACGGCTCCGACGCGGCCATGGCGTTCAGCAGCTGGTAGACATCGAGCAGACGCACCATGCCGCGCGGCTGCAGGGCGCGCTTTCGGCTGTCGACAAAACAATCAACCACTACCATCTGCTCGCCGAACTTACGGCGCACAAGAGCCAGCACGGCATTTTTAGCCATGTTATTGTGGGCATAGAGGGCTTTTACGTGTATGATTTCGCGATGAGCCACAGCGAATGCCATGGCGTTGACCGGCCCGTCGTCGCGGCCGACAGCGAATACATCGCCGCCGTCGAGATGCAAATCGTCGATTATATTGCGATACTCACCGGGACTATGCAGCACGGTGTTGTCCGACTCGGACTCCAGACGGTTGAAGTCGCTGTATTCTGCGGTTCTTGGCCCGTAGCCCTGCGCGGTGTCGAAATGGTGCAAGGCGGTATAGCGCTCGCGGTCGATATACACCGCACGGGCAAAGCCAAAGCGTTCGTAATAGTCGTAGAGGCTCGCGGTGGCCGGAATCAAGGTGCAGAGGGCATCACCGCGTTCCAGTGCGCGCCGCAGACTCTCGTCGATAAGACGGCCCATATAACCGTGCGAACGGTAGCGCGGCAAGGTGCAGGCTCCGAATATATAGGCCATGTCGAGGTTTGTGCCGAAATAACGCCAGCCATAGCTGCGGAGCAACATAGCGCTCACCGTACGTGTGCCGCTTTCATCGTCGAGCAGCATCAGGTCGGAGTCGGAGTATATCTGCCGCATCATCCAGTCGAGCCACACGGCATCGTCGCGGAAGCTCGATTCGTATAATTTTCTGTAATCCTCGCTACGTTTCATAGAGTCTTGTTTGGGTTTGCCGGACAATGCGCCGCCTTGTCGTTGCCCGGCAGTTCGCTTTTGAGCGGCATCGCGGCCGGACGCAGCAACACCCTCAGGGCAGCTGAGTATGTCCAATAGTTCCATATCCAGTTTATCAGCACAACCAGTTTGTTGCGCATGCCCAACAGCGACATCAGGTGAACACCCATCCATGTGAGCCATGCGAAGTAGCCGCTGAAATGTACCTTACCCATGTCGACCACGGCGCGGTTGCGGCCTACGGTAGCCATTGAGCCTTTATCTTTATAGTCGAAGGGGCTGTCAAAGCGGCCACGGTTGATGTTCAGGGCCAAATTTCGACCCTGCTGTATTGCGGGCTGTGCCAGCTGAGGACAGCCATGAGGGTAACGGTCGCTCACACAGCAGCATATGTCGCCCACGGCATAGAACGAGTCGATACCTTTCACCCGGTTGTATTCATCCACCATCAGACGGCCGCCGGTACCATAGGATGGCTCGGCGCCTGTAATCTCAATCGGTCGGGCCGTAACTCCGGCTGTCCATATCACGGTGTCGGCATCCAGGGTCGTGCCGTCGGCAAATGTAATCACACCGTCAGTGTAATTTTTCATGCTTTTTCCGGTGACTACATCCACCATCAGATTGCCGAGCTGCTTCAGAGCATCAGCGCTCGACCGCCCGCTCATGGTTCGCAGTAGCCTGTCGGAGCCTTCAATCAGCACTACCCGTATTTCGGAGGAGGCAAGTTCGGGGTACTCGCGAGGGGCTATATAGCGTTTCATTTCGCCAAGGGCGCCTGCAATCTCCACTCCTGTAGGGCCACCGCCTATGACGGCGAAGGTGAGCATGCTGCGTCTTCTGAGGCCGTCAGAACACGCCGAAGCTCGCTCCATACGGTCGATGATGCGGTTGCGCAGACGTATGGCCTCGCCGATGGTCTTCATGGTGAAAACCTTCTTTTCCAAGTCGGGAATTCCAAAGAAATTATTGGTGGTACCGGCAGCCAGCACCAGGCGGTCGTAGGCCACGGTGTCGTACTGTGTGTACACGAGTTTGCGAGCGGTGTCGATACGACATACATCGCCCATACGGTACTCGCAGCCGCGTATACGGCGCGAGCGCATCTCGCGGCGTAGGGCAAAAGTTATCGAGCCGGGCTCAAGGCCTGACGAAGCCACCTGATACAGCAACGGCGGAAAGCAATGATAGTTGTTGCGGTCAATCAGAATCACGCGATACTTCTTTTTGTCAACAGCCTTTACAAATTTCAGACCGCCGAAGCCGGCTCCGACCACCACAATCGTTTCTCGGGTGTCCATAAATGAAATAGTTTTATATACTAAACTATTTGCCGGCCCTCTTGGTTCACCGGGACACGCTTGCGTACTATCGGGCCAGGTTGAGATTCAGCGACAGGCCATAGCTTGTAGAGGTGGTGGGGTAGCTGCCGGTTGTAATCACCGGAGTGTTGGCCTGGTGCGAGAAGTACATAGCCACCGTGATGCGCTTGCTGAGTATATAACTGGCTGTAAAATTCACCGAGAAAGTGTTGGTGCCCGATGTGGGCTGGGTGTAGTTGCTCTCGATGCGGCGTATGAGCGCCTTGGTGTTCTGCAACGACAAGTCGGCATTAAGGGTAAGGTCGTTGCTCACGCCCTGCGCGCTGCCTTTCATTTTCAGCACAGTGTTAAAGCCCACAATCTTGTAGCCCACGCCCACTGTCAGCCCCTTGGTGGTGGCTTCCACTACCTGACCGGCCGAAGAGTTCAGTGTGAGTGTACGCTGGTCGCGGTACTCGGCATTGCCCTGCAGTTCGTTCTTGAGTGTGAAGTTTATGCCGAACAGCGGAGCGAAGCGTTCGGTGATAGCCACCGACGAAATGTTGTATGGCGACGACGGTATTGGCTGTCCGGTGAGTTCATCAAGCGTAAAGCCCATATACCCGCCGTCGGCCGATATCCAGTTGAGATAGCTCGAATAGCTGCCTACCGAATATGTACACTGGTAGGCATGGTTGAGGGTGAACGACTTGAATATTTTGCGCATGTTGCCCAGGTTGATGAGGCCGTCGTAGGTCACTCGCCAGTTTGGCAGCACGAACTTGAACGACGGGAAAGGATCGAGAGTCACCTTGGCGACGTCATTGCCCGAATATGCGGCCACAAATGCCGGAATAAGCACGTCGCTCGAGGTTTCGCTCACCTTGCCCACTGCCGGATTGAATTCGGTACCGGCCACCGGAGAGCCTTTGAGGAAACCGCCATCGGGGTAACGCACTCCATGGTAACGGCTCTCGACCCGCTCGCGCACCACCGGTATATAGGCGAGGAACTTGTTGAAGGCTTCGCTGTTGTAGCCGTTGTCGGCGTTGCTGCCGCGCAGGGCTGTGGCCATAGCCACATGGGTCTTGGTGTAGCTGCCAGCGAGAGTAGTGGGCATGTCGGCATACATAAACTGTACCTGACTGCTGCGGTTGTCGGTACGGTTCATGGTCAGCTGTATCTTAAAGCCCTTGAAGGGCTCAAGTGTGGCATCGACGTTGAGCTCGTTGGTCTTTGACCATAATGCCGGCGAAGTTTGGCCGTCGTCGGTTATAAGCCAGCCACGGCTCAGTGCCTTGTCGATATAATCCTCGCCGATAAAGCCGAAAGCGAAGTCCAGGCCGGGCGACATCGGGCCGGCCGAACGTGTCTGGCCAAAGATGTTGCCAATATCGGGACGGAACAGCGGCAGCGACAGCGAGCGTGTGTTGCGGTAGCGTACGGCCACATTGCGTGGTGTCATAAGCAGTCGCAGGCTGTACTCGCCCAGATGAGTCCAGATGCTGCGCTCGTCTTTCTGTACTTCATTGACAATGAATTTCAGCGTCTGGTCGCCGCGGTTGAGAATGCGCACTGTATTTTTGTCGACGATTTCGTATCGCACAAGCTCAGGGGTGTTCTGCATTGTCATTGCCGTCACCTTTACTTTGGGCACGTTCAGATTATGCTTTATATCGAGTGTGGTGTCGGGCAGCAACTTGAAGTTGCGTTCGAATTTCTTGGGCTTGCGCTTAGTTGTGGGACGCTTGTTGGCAAAGCGTTCGTTTACTTTCTTTAGCACCGGAATTTTCTTGTAGAATGTTTCGAAATTCAAGCGTCCGTCGGCAGTCCACGATGCCTGGTTGGCAATGGAGTTGCCCATGCGCACACCGTCGATGGTTGCTCCGCGATCCCAGCGGTAAGTTGCGTTATAGCTTACCGAACCTGTAAGGAAGTCGAGTACCGGAATCTTCGAGAAAGGTGCCTTGTACTGGCCAGTGAAGGTCTGGTTGTAGCTCCATGGCGTACCCATGGATAATATCGACTGCCATACTGTGTCGCGCCACTCGCGGTATTTGTCGGGGAAAAGGCGGCGGTTCACCGCTCCGACTGTTTCCTCGATTCGGGCCGAAGTGTTGGAGTTGAATGTTAACGTAAGCGACTTTGTCAGATTCCAGTTGAGCGACAGCTGACGGTCCCACAGAAAGTTTTTGCTCACCGACACCGGCAGCTGGAACATCACATCGGTTTCCGTCCTGGTTTGCTGTTCGTAGTAGTAGCGCGACATATTGGTCAGGAAACTGATGTTGTTGGGCAGCCAATGCAGCTCCCAGTCTTTCAAAAACTTCATGTTTTTGTTTTTTGACTGTATGAAGCTGAAAGGCTTAAAGCCCTTAATCATGGGCGAATAGCTGTACTGCAGCGAGCCGCGATAGTCGTTTGTGTTCTCGTATTCCGTTGTCGGATTAATCATCTTGCGCTTACTGTAGCTGAAGTTGATGGTGAAGTTGGCGGGGTCCCATGGCATGGGAGTCTTCGACTGAACATCGAACTTCATAGCGCTGAGCGAGAAGTTCTCGTTGCTGTTGGTTTCTATGGCGTAAGCGTTAATCGAATCGCGTTCCTGCTTGGTGTTGCAGTCGTCGAGGGCGTCTTTCAGCAGTACGTCCTGGTCGAGCGGATTGTATTTTGGCGAGGTCTTTTCTTTTGAATACGAATAGTACACAGGCGCACGCAGTTTGACGGCTGCGGGCAGGAAACGTCCCAGGTCCGCTTGTACGGCCACGTTGTATTGCTGATAATCGTCAAGACGACGTTCGTTAAGGCTCTGGTCAACACCTCCGAAGCCTGAGGTTTCTACGTGCGCGCCTACATTCACCGTGGCAACGTCGCTCATACTCAAGGTTGCGTTGGCCTTGGCGGCCCAGCCGCCCGACTCATCGAAGTCTGTAACTTTCAGCTCGTTGACCCACACAGTGCCGTCTTTTGTCGACGCTGAGTTGTTGCGCACGCCTACCAGCATCACACGCACATCACTCAGCGAGGGATTGCCCATCACTGCCACGCGGTTGCGTTCGTTGTCCGGGTCGCGGCCGGTGTACAGCACACTATAGCCTACACCGGGCTCCTCGTTGCGCTTGGCACGGTTACGCTCCTGCTTGAGGTCGACCAGCGACTGAAGCGAGAAGTTCATATAGTTGTTCTCGGGCCATACTTCGTATCGCGCCGATGTAAGGTCGTTATTATACACTCCCGGCGGAGTAAGCTGCAGGGGTATCTCGTACTCGTAATAGTTATTCTTCACATCGCTGCCAAGGCGCAGGAAGAGCGAGAGGTCGCCGCTTTTGAGGTCGGTGTTGTCATCGATAAGCGCCTCGGCGTGAATCCACATCTGCATGCGCTTGTAGTTGCGCAGGTCGAGCTGTGTATTGCGGTATACACCGCGAGCGTCGCCGGCATTTAGGTCAATGACCTTGAGCGACATCGACTGCTCGTTGAGCTGAACAATCTGGCTTTGGCCCGGGTCAGTGATACGGCTCACGCCGGGAGGCAACACATAGTTCACCGGCTGGCGGCGGGCATTCTCCTCGATGTTCACCACCGAAATGTCGAGCTGCCCTTCGGCGGGCGCATCGCCGCGGCTGTTGAGGTTGAAGTCGTAGGGACGCCATTCGCCGCGCACAAGTTCCAGAGTGGCGAAACGCAGGTGGGTGGTCTGCTTGAAGCCGGTAAGGAACATTCGCGCGAAGCGTATGGTGGAGAAGTCGCTTATGGAGCCTACAATCTTCTCGTAGTCGTGCAGAGGTATCTTGAACTGGTACCACTCCACTGTCTGGTCTTTGCCGTCGCGGGTTGGTACTACCGACACCTGTTTGTCGGTGATGTAGTTGCGGCCTACAACCAAATCTTCGGGCCGAATCGACACCTTGTACTGGAAATAGCGCTCGTATTCGTTGAGGGTATTGTCCTGATTTATATCTTCCACGTCGGGGGTGGAGCGCGACGACTGGTACAGCGGGTCGCTGGCATCTTCGGGCGATAGCGAGTTGCCCTCCACTCCGTTGTAACGCTTGTAACGTTCGAGCACACCCAGACGCTGTGCGTCGTAATCATATCCGCGGTAGAAGTGATAGTTATCGCCCGAAGGGTCGTTGAAGGGCGAGAACTCGTCGTCCTGCATCCGTGCGATTACATCGGGCGACAGACGCAGGCGAAGTTTGTCGAGGTAGTCTTTGTACGACGGGAAAGTGAATTCATCGTCGTTAGGCAGACCGTCGAGGCCAACATCCTGCAGCACACGGGCTCCGCTGCTGTTATCGAAACTGTAGGTAAGCGAATTCTGGGTGCTTACACGGCCCCATGCGGTTTCGGTAAGGTACTGGTCGTTGCCGTCGACAGGAATACCGTTTTCATAGCCCTTCAGACCGTCTTTCAGAATGTCTTCCGATATTTCGCCGAAGTTCAGATACAGGTCGCCGCCGTCGTAGTTCGGATTCTCCGGGTCCAGGAAGGGACTCATAAGCCAGAATTGCACGTACTCGATGTTCGACTGCTCGAAGTTGGTGTTGTCCATCTTGCGCATAATGCCGCCCCAGCGACGTTCAGGCTGCAGCAGGTTGCCTTCGTCATCGATATTTTCGGCGTCGAGGTTATAGGGGCCGCGCTCGTTGGGATAGTACGACAGGTTCAGTGTCTGAATGTAGTTGGTTTCGCCATAGCTGAGTTCGCGGCCGGGGAATATCTCGCTCGATTTCACCTCGCGAACATACGGATTGGACAACTGCTCCAGATCGCTCTTTATATATCCGGGGGCCATCGACGAATTTCGCGATGTAAACAGACGGTCGATATAGTACCAGTTGAGCAATGCTCGGTTTTTGCCGTAGTCTACGTTGTTGTTGAGCGCAGCCTCGGGGAAGAGAGGATCCTTGCCGCTGTCGTAGGGAGTCGAAGCAAGGAACCACGAATAAGGATTGCGCAAGTCTATGCCGGTCTGGGTAGCCTCGAAGTCGTCGACGTACGACGAGCCGCGGTTGGAGCCCGTCTTCTGCTGGTGCGGCATCAGCCGTGCGTATTCGGCAACAAGGCTCAGGCGCGATGGCTGGGTGGCGTTGACAGTGGGAATCTTGTTCAGAAGGTTGGTCAGCCACATAAATTCGCCATTGTAGGCCAGATTTAAGCCGAACATTGAGTTGTTGACGGTTTCGTCGCCTATATTCACTTTCTCGGTAAGGGCTTTCTCACTGAAGTGAAGCAGCGTGGCGCCGATGTTAAGGTTGCGCGTCAGCTGATACTGCAGGTCGAGGCCCAGCAAGGTTTTGCGCTGAAGCGAGAAGAGCGACTGGTTTTCGAGTGTTACGCTTATGCTCTGGCCGGAGTCGATAATAGCCTGATTGGTAATGGTGACGATACCCATGGAGTAGTCGACGGTATAGTCCGAGTTCTCGGTAAGGGTAACGCCGCCTGCGGTGACAATAACCGAGCCTCGCGGCACATTCATGGCGTTGAGCCTAATCTGCGAGCCGCTCGAGGCCTGATATTCGCCGCTGAGTATGAATTTGTTCTTGTCGGCGAACTGGCGTGCCACCACCAGCGTGGAGTCATAGAGCTGCGGATAGCAGTACTGCTCGGCAAGTACCGGGTCGCTGATTTTTTCGGCAAGGTAGCTGCCGAATGGTTCCGCTACAGGAAAGACTATCTTGCCTGTGGCAGGATAGATGGTATAGCCGTCGACAAAGTCGAAAAAGCCGTCGGGATTTGACTCTTCGTTGCTGTCGAGGCGGTCGAGGTTCATTACCTGTAGCAGCGACTGGTTGTTGAGCCCGGGTACTGGCAGATAGTTGATTTTAGTGCCGGTGGTGTCGCTAAGATACTGTATGTTCATGCGAAAGTTCGACTTCTGCACCTGATATCCGCCAAGCGAATACACGTTTTTCATCATCAGCCGCCACATTGGCAGACGTGGCGAGGTGGTGGTGCTTTTGAGCATCTTCAAGTACAGCGACTGGTCGGTAGTGGTTATGTCGCTCGAGAACTCACCTACCTGATATACCTGTCCGCCGTAGGTGTATTCGTAGGCCACAGCCAGGACTTCGTCGGCATTCAGAGCCGATTTCACCGATATGTAGCCCAGAGTGGTGTTGACGGTGTATTCGCTCGACGACAGCAGGCGGGCACTCTCTACTTTCTCATAGTCGCGGCCGCCCTCTATGCCATATGCTCCAAGCGGCTGGAGTACCTGGGTCACATCGGCTATGTTGCGCGCGCCGGGGTACTCGGTCTTGATTACCGACAGCAGGTTGTTGGAGTTGTTCGAAGGGTTGGGCAACGACAGATTCGGCTGCCAATAGTCGCTGGCCAGGTCAGAATCCTCGCCAAGGTCCATAAAGGCCACCAGATTGCGGCTTTGCTCGTACTTGCCGCTTTTGTTGGTTACCCATACTTCGATACGGGTAATGTTCACGCCCGACGATACAAACGGCACCTTGGAGGCAAAGCGGTCGTAGTTCTTGCGGAAGAAATGGCCCAAAAAGAAGTGACGGTTCTGGTCGTATTCGTCGGCATTGATGGTAAACGGAGTGGTCTGCACGCCCCCCTTCGAACTTACGGTTTTTGACTCCGACTGCTGCTGCGACACCAGCGCCGTGGCCGTGAGCTTGCCGAACTGCAATTTGGTCTTGAAGCCGAACAGAGCCGTTCCGCCACGTATAAGCGACGAACCGGTGGTCATCGACACATTGCCGGCCTCTATGCTCTTTACTATATCGTCCTCCTTGCCTTCGTAGGCCAGTTTCAGATTCTTGGAGTCGAAATCGAAGGTAGCGTCGGTGTTATAGGTCATGTTGAACTTCATGCGGTCGCCCACCGAGGCATTGATGGTGGCCTGCACCTTCTGGTCGAAATCGAAATAAGTTTTCCGGCGCGACGACAGCGACAGCGACGGGTTGTCGGTCTTGTTGCTCTTGATACCCATCTGCACTTGCACCGTACCCTGTGTTTTCAGCTGAACGCCGCCGGGGCCGAATATCTTGTCGAGGGCGCCGAGCTGGAAGTTCATGTCGAAGATATTGAACGGCTCCTTGTCTTTGCCCTGGTTTACCATAGAGTTGCGCTCATGGTAGTAACGCTCCATTGATTTGCGCAGTTGCCAGTTGTTGTATTGTGCCTCGTTGAGCATAAACGGTGTGGCGATTTCCATGTCGCCCACCTTTGTACGCACCACATAGCAGCGGGTCACAGGATCGAACTCGGCTGTAGTTGTAATATTCGAGGGGGTGTCGAGGTCGTATGCGAACTCCTCGCGCATAAGGTCTTCGTAGGTCTGCGGCACAGTCTGCTGCGCGCCCAGCGGCAACATTATGCTGTCGGCCGGAATAGTCGGCAGTTGTGCCGGATAAGCCGCCGGAGCAGGCGGCGCCATGGTTGACTGCGACTGCGGACGCGCCACGGCTATATACGCAAGCGCGGCCACTATGCCCGTAATGAGCATAATCGCCGTACGCCTGAAAATTGCATAGTTATTTTTTCTGTTCTTTGCTTTTTCCATCAATTGCGTGTCGCCCGCTTCATATATGCTATGACGCAGCATCGCCTGAGCGGCGCCTGCAACTCATGTCTTACATCAGCGGCAGAGCCTTGCGGATGGCCACTTCGACCTTCAGACCCGGCTCGCTGTCAAAGAGTTTGCCCAGCACCTTGCGGCTCTGCTGGGCTGTAAAGCCGAGCATTACCAAAGCTGCCAGAGCCTCCTCGAAAACCTCGCTGTCGGCGGGCGACTGTTGTATTAACGTAGCATCACCCGTTTTTATTTTATCACGGAGGTCTACGATTATACGTTCGGCTGTTTTGGCCCCTACGCCTTTCACGCCTTTGAGGCGGCGCAAATCGCTTCCGGCAATCACTCCGGGCAGCTCGGCGGCTGGTATGGCACTCAGTATCATGCGGGCTGTGCCTGCCCCTACCCCGCTGACGCCCACCAGCTGGCGGAAAAGTTCGCGTTCGGTTTCTTCGAGGAAGCCAAAGAGAGTCCAGGCATCGTCGCGTATCGATTCATGCACCCACAGCACTGCCTCGGGCTGTCCTTCAAGGGCCGAATAGGTGGGCAGAGTTATGTTCAGCTGATAAGCCACACCGCCGGCAGTTTCCATAGTCACGGCGGCAGGGTTCAGTCGCACCACACGACCTCTGATATATTCTATCATATTATCATTCTTCGTTTGTAAACATAAAGTCCCAGGCCGGCAGCATCTGAGGCTTCTGGTCGAGCAGTTTCAGGGTTGCTTCGGGCAGATATTTGCGCTCCACCACCAGGCGGAACATGTATTCGTCCATCCAGTTGTCGGTAGCGAGCAGATGACCGTCGTTGGCGCCCGGCCCCCAGCTGTTCTCTATCAGCCATGAGGTTGGTTTGCCATTCGCGTCGATGTCCACGCCCACCAGTGTCATGGCGTGGGTCGAGGCGCTGGCATGGCTGAGTATGCGGTCGCGCTTGTCCATATCCAGGCTCACTCCCATCAGTGCCTCGTAGTCGTAGTTGTCGAGGTCGAGTGTACCGTTGGTACGGTCCATCTGCTTGCCTACATCGCAGCTGAAATACATGGCTGTGGAATCCTTGATGGATGCAATTGCGGCTGCCTTGATTTCTTCGACAGGCAGGTTGATGTAGCGCCAGTTGTCGCCGTCGTAGGTATGGCGGTCGTAGTCTATTTCGTACACCTTATAATACGGACGCGAGGGGTCGTTCATCAGCATCACATAGTTGCCTTTGAGGTCGTTGCCGAAATACTCTGCGTAAAATTCCTGCGGAGTGTATTTGCGGCTGTCAACCGTGTTGCCCTTGCTGTCTTTGCGTTTCCAGACAAATTCCGCCGGAGGCTCGCCCAGAGTCAGTGCCAGCATACGGTAAACATCGGCCAGCATCTGCTGTTTGCGCGCTTCCAGAGCCTTGGCCTTGGCTCCGCCGGCTGCCATGCGACGCAGCTCCATGCCGTCGCGGCGCAGTTTGGTACTCAGCAGCTGACGCAGGCGCGAGGTGTTCTCGCTGCTGTAAGTTTCGGGCATGGCTTCGCGGGGCACAACGCCGTATTTGCTTACATTGTCGGCCAGACCGGTAAACTGGCCGCCGTCGCTCACCGGATTCATAAACAGCCAGTCGACCATACGGTCGTCGAGCGGCAAATCGACACGGTCGATTATACCCTGCAGAAACAGGTTGGCCTTCTCCAGCTGGTCGTAGAAGAAATTGTAGTTCTGCGACAGCTCCAGCAGGGGCAGGTCGTGGTTCTTCATTGCCTGGGCACGCAGCACGTTCAGGCCTGTAAAAAGCCAGCAGCGACCCGATGACTTCTGGTTGGTGATACCCTTGCTGGGCACACGGTGGCTAACTTCGGCATCGACTCCGAGGCGGGCGTGGGCACTGCGTGCAAGAGTATTTATATCGGTAGAGGCAATGGCGTTATGCAAGGCACGTGTCGAGGCTTCGTTGTTATACGACCGGCGAAGCTGACCGAGGTTTTCGGCGCTGATTCCACCGGTAGTCTGCGCATACAGGGAGCCGGCCCCCAGCAATAGTAATGATGTCAGTATCGTTTTCATTGGGTATGTGATTGGTTCAGACTACAAATTTAATGTTTTTTATCGAATTCTGCAATACTCGGTGCTTTTCAGGCTCGCTATGACCGGGTTTGGACGTCCGGTATATAATAAGAGCCGTTAAACTTCGTTATATATTAGCAATCCAAACAAACTTATTATGAAACGAGTCATTTTAATCCTCACGCTGGCAACCTTATTTTTATGCCCCCGCCTGGCGGCCCAGGAAAGTGAGGATACTGCCCCGATGTGGGGAGTCCGCGCGGCTTTCGATATGAATATCCCCGGCGACTGGCATATCAACGGTAGTAATGTAAAAATGTATAATCACGGCTACGGCGGCACACTCGGCACCGTATGCAATCTATATCTCGGCAGAGGTTTTTATCTCGAACCCGGCGTATCGCTGTTCTACGACAGCTATTCGTACAGCGACTTAAGTGTAACCGATGCCACCGGCAATATTTCTGCCGTTGACCCCTCGCTGTATAAATTCGGCTTGCGCGTACCTGTAGTGGCCGGATACAGTTTCGGCATTGGCCGCGGTACCATGTCGGTATTCACAGGCCCGGAGCTGAGCGTGGCTCTGGCAGGCAAGGTACGGCTCGACGATAATGAGGAAGACTTCGATCTCAGCCTTTTCGGGCCCAATGGCCAGAACCGTTTCGCATTGTCGTGGAAAGTAGGCATTGGCGTGCCCCTCGGCAGCTGGTTTGTGAGCATCGACGCCTCGCTGGGTGTAACCGATGTTTACCGCTCTGAAATAAGTTTCCGCGAACACCGTGTTTCAGTTGGCTTGACTAAATATTTCTGAAATGATACAGGAGATTCTCGAATACAACCGTAAATTCGTGGCCGAAGACGGCGCGCGCCGCTTTGCCACCGACAAGTATCCCGACAAGAAAATTGCCATTGTAACCTGCATGGACACACGCCTGGTGGAACTGTTGCCCGCGGCCCTGGGCCTGCGCAACGGCGATGTCAAAATCATAAAAAATGCAGGCGCCACTATCATAAATCCGTTCGACTCCACCATGCGCAGCCTGCTTATAGCAGTATACGAACTCGGCGTGAACGAGATTATGGTAATAGGCCACACCGACTGTGGCGTGCAGGGAATGGATGCCGACGAGATGCTGCACCTAATGAAAGAGCGTGGCGTGAATGAGGATCACATTACTCTTATGGAACACTGCGGAATTAACCTGCGCGAGTGGCTTCACGGCTTTGAAAACACCAATGAGGCTGTACGTGAAACTGTCGATGCCATTGCACGCCACCCGCTTATGCCACCTACAGGCGTAAACGTGCAGGGCTTCATCATGGATTCTGTATCCGGTGAACTGTCCAGAGTGTGATTAAAGATGCAAAGCCAACGTTCACATTAGTTATTACACAGGCTCTTGGTGAATTATCTGTGCCAAAAACTCGGCACAAACAGTAGCAGCACCGTAAAGAGCTCCAGACGGCCTATGAGCATCAGCAGCGCCAGCAGCCACTTGCCTGCGGTAGGCACCAGCGAGTAACCGCCGCCGTAGCCGGTGACTCCGGCGCCAAGGCCGGTGTTCGACAGACAGCTGAAGGCCGAGAAAAACGAGTCGACGGGCGGCAAACCCATGGCCGTGAGCAAGGTGCCGCCAATACATACAAGTATCATATAAAGGCAAAGGAAGGCGATGACCTTGTTTACAAGGTCGGGATTCACTACTTTGCCATTTACTTTTACCGAACGGATGCTGTTGGGATACACGCATCGATATATTTCGTTGCGGCAGTTTTTCACCAGAAACAGCACTCGGTCGAGCTTGGCGCCTCCGCTGGTACTGCCGGCGCAGGCGCCACAAAACATCATCAGAAAGGTGAGCGACAACACAAACGGCCCCCAGGCCTCGAAGTTGCCCACCGAGTAGCCGGTGGAGGTAATGGTGGATACGATGGCGAACAGCGGGTTAATCCACAGGTCGTCGCTGTCGCGTACAGCGCCGGCGCCGATTATTGATATTACAAACAGCACCAGCATCACAAATATAGCACCGACATAAACCTTGAACACGTCGTTGCAGCGCACTTGTTGCCACTGTCCGTTCACGGCCTTGAATATCAGGCCGAAGTTCACTCCGCCAAGAAACATAAATATGGTTATCACCACCTTGACATACACCGAGTGCCATGCCTCGATACTGTCTTCGGCCGTGGAGAAGCCGCCCGTACTGATGGCGCCGAAGGCATGACATATACTATCGAAGCCCGTCATCGGACCGGCCCAAAGCAGCAACATAAGCATTATGGTAAGCGTTATATATATCAGCCACAGACTCTTGGCTGTCTGACTGATACGCGGGCGCAGTTTATCGTGTGTGATTCCGGTGACCTCGGCGTTGAACATCTGCATGCCTCCCGAATGGTTGAGCATGGGTAATACGGCCAGGGTAAAAAGTATGATACCCATGCCGCCAATCCACTGCATAAGGGCGCGCCACATAAGTATGCCGTGGCTCATGTGCGATATGGAATCGAGTACCGAGGCTCCGGTGGTGGTAAAGCCCGACATCGCCTCGAAAAAAGCATCGGTGACGCTTATGGGTGTGGTGCAGAATATAAAGGGCAGCATGCCGAAGATAGAGAACACCACCCACACCAGGGCCGTGAGCAGAAAGCCCTCGCGCTTGCCCATGTGGTTCTGCGACGACCGTACCAGGCGAGTAAGACACAGCCCTACAAGCAGCGTGAAGCCGCAGGTGAGGGCAAAGCAAAGCCAATCGGCCTCGCCGTAATACAGACATGTGCCCAGTGGCACCATCATGAACACTGTTTCGAGAATAAGCAGCCAGCCTGCTACCCGCAGCAATAGCGGGAAGTTGATGTTATGTCGTTCTATCCGATGCATTACGAGAATAATCGTTCGACTTTGCGTATGGCCCCGGCCAGACAGAATACAAGCACATGGTCGCCGGGCTGAATACGTGTCAGACCGCTGATAAGCATGCCGTGGCCGTCGCGTATCAGGCCGCCGAAGGTGATGTCGCGCGGCAGTCTGAGGTCTTTTACGGCTGCCTTGGTGAGTTTGGAGCCTTGTTTAACCTCAATTTCGGCCACCTCGGCATCGGCCAGCGCCAGACAGCGTGCGTTGGAGGCGTCGCTGTCTATCATCATCTGGAAGATGGTGCTCGACGCCAGAAGTTTCTTGTTTATGGTTGTGCCTATATTCAGGCCTTCGGCCTGTGATATGAATTGTATGTTTTCTACCTCTGCCACAGTTTTCTTTATGCCCAGCTCTTTGGCGGTAAGGCAGGCAAGGATATTGGTTTCGCTGCTCGATGTAAGAGCTACGAAAGCGTCCATCTCGTCAATACCGGCATCGGCAAGAGTGTCGATGTCGCGCGCGTCGCCGTAAATGATATCGCAGTCCGGACACAGCTGTGGCAGCTTGCGGCAGCGCTCGAGGTCATTGTCAATTATGGTGAGGCGGAATTTATCGCCGGCCATATTTGCCAGACGCACGGCAATTTTGCTGCCTCCCATCACCAGCACACGGCGTATCTTGTTATTTACCTTGCCGGTAAGAGTGAGCAGTTCGTCGATATACTCGCGCTGGGTGGTGATGTAGAGTATGTCGTTTTCCTGCATGATGTCGAAACCGCCCGGAATAATGGTTTCGTGGTTGCGCCTTATGGCCGAGATATGAAAGCGGTGGCTCTGTGTGGCAAGGTCTTTGAGCTGCATGCCGCATAAGCGGGCCTGCGCCCCCAGACGTACACCCACCAGTATGATTTCGCCGTTGTAGAGTTCAAACCAGTTCCGGGCCCAGGAATGCCTGAGGGCGGTTATGATTTCGCCTGCGGCAAGAAATTCGGGATAAATCACACGGTCCACACCCATGCGCTTCACAAAATCACGGTTGCGCGGGTCCATATAGTCGTAGCTGTCGATGCGGCCCACTGTACGTTTGGCTCCGAAAGTCTTGGCCATGGCACAAGCCACCACATTGTCGGTTTCGTATGGTGTCACGGCGATAAACAGGTCGGAATTTCCTACATTGGCATGGCGAAGCGAGGCGAACGACGTAGGATTGCCTTCTACCGTCAGCAGGTTGTAGTTGGCGTCGAGCACCGACAGTTTCTCGGCGTCGCGGTCAATCAAAGTTATGTCCTGGTCTTCGGTAGAAAGCAGTTTGGCCAGATGCGAACCCACCTCGCCTGCTCCGGCAATAACTATTTTCATATTCCGGACTCTTTTACGATAGCACGGCGCACAGCCTCGGCGTCTATGCCGCAAATCTGGCGCAGCTGGGCAGGTGTGCCCTGGCTTATAAATTTGTCCGGCAGGGCCAGACGGGTAACTTCGATATTACTTATGCCGCTGTCGGCCAGCCATTCAAGAACTGCACTGCCGAAACCGCCCTGACGGCAACCGTCTTCGACGGTGATTATACGCTTGTAGCGGCCTGCTACTTCGCGCAGCATTTCGTGGTCGAGCGGTTTCAACCACAGCATATCGTAGAGGGCGGCCTTCACGCCGTTCTGTTCAGCTGCGAGCCGTACGCCTTCGGCGGCTTCGGTCACACCCAGCGACAGCACTGCCACATCGGCTTCGCCCTCTGTTATCATGCGCCCTTTGCCGGGAGTCATAATCTGCATAGGCGCGTATGGCGGCACTGTCCGGCCTGCTCCGCGGGGATAGCGAATCGACATCGGTCCGTGCGGTGCGGTGGCGGCTGTGTAGAGCATGTCGCGCAGGGTCTGTTCGTCGGAAGGAGCGCCCACGGTCATATTTGGTATCGAGCGCAGATAGCTGAGGTCGAAACTTCCGTGGTGAGTGGGACCGTCCTCTCCCACAAGACCTGCACGATCAATACAGAATGTAACCGGCAGATTCTGCAGCGCCACATCGTGTATTATATGATCGTAGGCTCGCTGGAGAAAGCTCGAATAAATGGCCACAAATGGCTTCATGCCGTCTTTGGCCAGGCCGCCGGCGAATGTCACCGCATGACCTTCGGAGATGCCTACGTCGAACACCCGTCCGGGCATCGCGGCCTGCATCACCGACATGGAGGTGCCCGAGAGCATGGCGGCGGTAATACCCACAATGGCAGGATCGTCCTTGGCCAAAGCTGTGAGCGCCTGACCCACTACGTCCTGATATTTCTGCGGTGCAGCGCCGGCACTGCCTTTGGTTTCGGTACGTTCGCCGGTGGCCGGATTGAAGCGTCCGGGCGCATGCCAGTGTGCGGGGTCTTCCTCGGCGGGTTTGTAACCTTTGCCCTTAACGGTGCGCAGGTGCAGTATACGCGGGCCGTCCATGTCGCGTATGTCATTCAGCACCTTTACTATGCTGTCTATGTCATGCCCGTCGAAAGGCCCGAAATACCGTATATTGAGCCCCTCGAATATATTCTGCTGGCGGGCCAGCAATGATTTCAGACTGTTATTGAAACGCATTATCGACCCTTTCTGGCGGTCGGTGACCATGCCCATCTTGCGCAATCCGCGATATAGCTTGTAGCGCATGTCGTTATAGCCTTTCGAGGCTGTGAGATGAGCCATATACGAGTTGAGCGCCCCCACATTGGAGTCGATACTCATATCGTTGTCATTGAGAACTATAAGCAGATTATTGGGCGTGTTGGCGGCGTTGTTTATACCCTCGAAGGCAAGGCCTCCGCTGATGCTTGCATCGCCTATTACAGCCACCACGTTGCGGCGCGGGCAGTCTTTCTGCAACTGACTGGCCACAGCCATGCCCAGAGCCGCGGATATAGAGTTTGACGCATGTCCGGCTGCAAATGTATCGTACTCGCTCTCAGCCGGATTCGGGAAACCGCTTATACCGCCCAGCTTGCGGTTGTTCTTAAACGAATCGCGTCTGCCGGTAAGCAACTTATGGCCGTAAGCCTGGTGTCCCACGTCCCATACTATGCGGTCGTATGGTGTGTTGAACACATAATGCAGAGCCACCGTCAGCTCCACCGCACCCATACTTGAGGCAAAATGGCCGGGATTACGCGATAGTTCCGAAATAAGCATACTGCGGATTTCGGCGCATACCTGTGGCAACTTTTCTTTAGGCAGACGGCGCAGGTCTTCCGGCGAGTTGATTGCCGAAAGCAATGGAATATTGAGATTGGAGGAACTAATGTTTTCCATCATTTCCTAAATATTTCTTGTACATCGGCACGAACACTATTATACCGGAAGCCACTATCACAAATGCCTGGTACAAAGTAAACTTCTCGGTACGCAGTATGATGGCGGCCACCAGCACAAGCCATATCACACCCAGAAGGGCAAAGCGGATTATAATGCCTGTCTTGCTTTGGTCGTTTTTATTCATTAGCGCAAAATTACGCAAATTCGGCCAATACTCAAAATATTTATTTCAAAATCTGACGGGGGAAAACAAAGGCGATATGCTCTCGGAATACGTGGGCGGGCATGAACCCGTCGGTTTCTCCGGCATATCGCCTTGGTACAGCCACTATCGGCTAACTCTTTCTTTTACTTTTTCATAAGCCTTTACAGTGCCGTCTTTGGCTTTGTTGTATGTCTTGGCGGTACCCTTGCCTACCTTTTTGGCAACCTTTACGGTACCCTTCTCAGCTTTTTTATAGGTAGTTTTGGATTTTGCGGCTACTTTGCGAACCACTTTTTCGGTACCCTCCTTGGTCTTGTCGTAGGCCTTTTCGCTGCCCTTGCCTGCTTTTCGGACTGTTTTCACAGTGCCGTCGCGGGCTGCCTTATAATCTTTTTTCACTTCTTTCTTTACCTTTTCATAGGCACGCTCTGCGCCATCCTTCTTCACCTCGCCTACAGTGGCGGCGGTGGCGCCTGTCAGCCCCAGGCCAATCAGGGCTGCGGCTACAATAATTAATGTCCGTTTCATAAGTTCAAATATCTAAATATGTTTTGTTTAGAAACAACAACACAACAACAAACGTTTTTGAAATTATTATAAATAAACTTATCACATATGCGTATAATCAGCCGCGGAAAGCGCAAAAAACAAGGCCGAAAACTTGCCCGTTCGGTAAAAATTTCGTAATTTTGCATTACTTATCAGCAATATGCAAGAACTAATACTACATATCGACTATCTGTTGCGGCATAACGACTGCGTGATTGTGCCCGGAATCGGTGCGTTTATTGCCTCTGTCAGATGCGCTTCGACCGGTGCTGACGGCTCGGTCTGCCCGCCCGCCCGCATACTGGTATTCAACCCGAATGTCAACCATAACGACGGGCTACTCTCGGCCTCATACGCCCGCCGCATGCTTTGCGAAGCCTCCGAGGCCTCAGCCTCCCTTGCCCGCGACATCGAGCAGTTGCGCGCAACTCTTGAATCTGGCGCCGTAGTGGCGGTCGGCGATCGCGGCACTATGCGCATGGATGCCGCAGGCTGCATTGCTTTCGAAGCCTCTCAGACCGATTCCTGGTTGCCCGTACTGCAGCTGCAGAACGTACTCGATATGGCCCGCAACGACGATGAAAACTACCGCGCAGGCATTGCAGCCAAGCGCGGCGAACATATTGCAGCCAATCTGCGCCGGCTCAAAGTAGCGGCCTCTATTGCAGTGATACTCGTATTAGGCTTCGTGCTCTCGACCCCCACCCCGATTGAAAACGCCCAGTTCGCATCGCCGGTAGTTGAGCAGTTCAAGCCCAAGATGCCGCAGACCGAAAGTCTTATGCGCCAGCCGGGCCGGCAATACGGCGCACTGCAAATCAACCGTGTGGCCGACACAGCAGCCGTGATACACGCCGATACCGCTGCCATAGCCACATATAAAGCCGACTTGATACGCCGCGCCGAAGAACTCAAACAGACCGCAGCAGCCCGTAAAAACACTCAAGGCCGCTATTGTCTGGTAATAGCATCGCTCAACAGCGGCGAGGAAGCTCATAAATTCCTGACTGCCAACAGCACCATGAAGCTGCATGTGCTTGAGAACGACGGACGTTACCGTGTGTACGCACTCAGCGGCAACACCATCAACGACGTAAAGGCACAGGCCGCGGCCGAAGGTCTGTTCGAACGCTTCCCCGGAGCCTGGGTATGCCGCCGCTGACACAGTAGCCCTCGGCCACATCAATGGTTAACCCTAATACCCCATCCCATATTATGACTGACTCCAATTTACACCAATTGCTGCTCGAACGACACAGCATACGCCGCTATACCGACCAACAGATTCCGGCCGATAACGTCAAGACCATACTTGAGGCCGCGCTGCTGGCACCGTCGTCGAAAAGCAAGCGTCCGTGGCAATTTGTAATAGTTGACGAACGCCCAGTGCTGGCCGCACTCGCCGAGTGCAAAGACTTCGGCGGCAAGCCAATAGCAAAAGCAGCCATGGCAGTAGCCGTAGTTGCCGACCCGCTGGAGAGCGACTGCTGGCTCGAAGACTCGTCGATTGCCGCCATATTCATGCACCTGCAGGCAGCCGCCCTCGGCATTGGATCCTGCTGGATTCAGGTGATGGGACGCGACAAAGGCGAAGAATCGGCCGAAGACATAGTCCGCTCGATTCTCGACATTCCCGAAAGCCTTAAAATACCATGTATAATGACCTTTGGCTATCAGGACGAAACCCGCAAACCGGTCGACCCGGACAAACTGCTCTGGGAAAAAATTCATATTGGAAAATGGCGTCACGACAACCAACAATAATCCTCATAGGCTCCGGCAACGTAGCCACACACATAGCCGGCGGCCTCGAAGCTGCCGGTTGTTGTATCTGCCAAGTCTATAGCCGCGACATATCGCATGCACGCCGCCTTGCCGACAGACTTGCAGATTGCTACGCCATCGACAGCCTTGACAGCATCGACACCAACGCCGACCTATATATCATAGCCAGCAGCGACAGCGCTGTAGCCCCGCTCGCAGCCGCCATGCCCCGTGTAAAAGGCATTGTGGTACACACCTCCGGCAGTGTACCCATGGATGTGCTGGCAGCGGCATCGGACCACACCGGCGTACTATACCCGCTGCAGACCTTCTCGCGCCGGACAGCCGTCGATCTGCGCCGAGTGCCTTTCTTCACCGAAGCATCCGACCCCGACACACTGGCCCGAATCGACCGCTACGCAGCTATGATTTCCGACAGTCTGCACCATGCCGACTCGCGCAGCCGCACCACCCTGCACATAGCCGGGGTACTGTCGTGCAACTTTGTAAACTACCTGTGGCAACTGAGCGCGGAAACCCTGGCCGCCGACGGGTACAAACTCGACGTTGTGCGTCCGCTTATCGAAGCCACCTTGGCCAAAGCCATGGAAGCAGGCCCCTTTGCGGCACAGACAGGTCCGGCCATAAGGGGCGATATAGCCACAATCGAGAAGCACAAATCACTGTTACCCCCCGATGCAGCCCGGATATACGATATACTGTCACAAGCAATAATAAAAGCCCATCAAAAATGAGCAAGACATCATACAACCTCAACCTTATCAAAGCAGTGGTATTCGACATCGACGGCGTATTGTCGCCCTCGACCGTACCAATGGATGCCAACGGCGTGCCCATGCGAATGGCAAACATCAAAGACGGCTATGCTCTGCAGCTGGCCGTAAAAAAAGGACTCCGGCTGGCAATAATCTCCGGAGCAAAAACCGAAGCTGTTGAGCGCCGCTACCACGGTCTGGGATTCCACGACGTATTCCTCGGCATCCCCGACAAAGAAAGCTGCCTGCGCGAATGGATGGATAAAAACGGACTCGAATCCGCACAGGTGGCATATGTGGGCGACGACATACCCGACATACCGGCCATGCGCATCGCCGGCCTGTCGGTAGCACCCGCCGATGCAGCCAGCGAAGTAAAAAGCATAGCACAATATATCACAGTTGCCGCAGGCGGCCACGGAGTGGCCCGCGAACTGCTCGAACAGATTATGCGCGCCCAGGACCTATGGCTAAGCGACAAGGAGGTGTATTCATGGTAATCCTTTCCACCGACCGAAAGCTGATACTCGGCAGCAACTCGCCTCGCCGACGCGAATTGTTAGGCATGCTTGTTGACGATTTCACCGTAGCCGCAGTAAAGAATGTGGAAGAAATCTACCCGGCCGACACACCCGCCGACGATGTCCCCGTTTACCTCTCCAGATTAAAAGCCGATGCATATAAAGCCGACCTCAAGCCCGATGAACTTTTAATCACAGCCGATACCGTGGTGATACACGGCGCCGACATTCTGGGCAAACCGCACGACGTGGCCGATGCCCGCAGCATTCTGCACCTGCTAAGCGACGACGACCACCGTGTAGTTACAGGTGTCACCCTCACCGACATAAACCACCAGAGCAGCTTCGCCACCACAACCGAGGTCCACTTCGACCGTTTAAGCGACGAAGAAATAGACTCATACATAGCCAATTGCCGTCCATTTGACAAAGCCGGAGCCTACGGCATACAGGAGTGGATAGGCGCAATAGGCATCAGCAGCATCCACGGCTGCTACTACAATGTAATGGGCCTGCCTCTGCATGATCTCTACCACGCGTTACGCCGCTTTTAGCTATGTTCTCCGACGCGATGATAATATTAAAAACAGAAACGGCATCCGGGCGGATGCCGTTTCTGTTTTTAATATTATACTGATTTAGAACAGCCAGGCTGCTGTTACCGTCCAGTAGTTGTTCTTGCCGTCGATGGGCTCGGTGCCGGTCCATCCGCTTACTTTCTCCACAGTCTTTGTCAGACCCACGCCGTAGCTGGCACCAATCTGCAGGTGCTGGATAAGCTGTATGCCAAGACCGAAGTTCCATGCGATGTCTACCTTCTTGTTCTGGATAGCATCGCTGATGGCCTGCTTCGAGGTCAGGAATGCGAAACTGGGGCCTGTGAACACATAGGGAGTGAATATCTTGCCGATAACCGGCAGACCGAGTTTGTACTTGAAGTTCACGGGTACTTCGATATAATCGCCGCCTATTTTCTTAGTGGTGCCGGCAGCGTCCATCGATGTATTGCCCAGGTCGGCAACAGGAGCGTCAACTTTTGAGCGGTGTACATACATAACCGACGCATCAAAACCGAGATTTATCACCGGTACGGTGAACTCAACCTGCAGACCGGCGGTAAAGCCGGCACGGTTGTCGCTGTTCTTAAGATCGTTGCCGATGTTATTATTGAAGTGGAGTTTGTTGACTTCCATACCAACTCGGGGACCCCATGCGAACTGAGCCGAGGCAGTTGCACCTACAGCCACTATAGCAGCCAGAGCCACAAAAAAGCGTTTGATTGATTTCATAATCTGTGATTTTGAGTGAATTTAACTGCAAAGTTAAAATTTCTTTTTGCTTTCACCAAACTATCCGCCACTTTTTCTTAACTTTGCATAAATTTAGTGCCCGGTTAAAGACAACTGAACATGACCCCTGAACGTAAATTACAACTTGAAGAGAAGGTGGTGGAAATGCTCCGCACCGTTTTCGATCCCGAGATTCCTGTCGACATATACAGCCTCGGTCTTATATATAAAATTGATATAGCCGACGACGGCGCCCTCAATATCGACATGACCCTCACAGCCCCCAATTGCCCGGCAGCCGACTTTATTCTCGAAGATGCACGCCTGAAGCTGGAGTCTGTCGACGGCATAACTTCGGTGAACATCAACATTGTGTTCGAGCCCGAATGGACTCAGGACATGATGAGCGAGGAAGCCAAACTCGAACTGGGCTTCTTATGATATATTTTATCAGCGACCTGCATCTGGGTGCTTCATACCTGCCCCGGCGCGAGTCGGAAGCCCGTGTTGTGCGCTTTCTGGAGCAAATCGCTGACGATGCCACACAGCTGTATCTGCTGGGCGACATTCTCGACTACTGGTATGAGTACCGCCACGTGGTACCGCGAGGCTTTGTGCGCTTCTTCGGCGCCCTGGCCCGCCTGGCCGACTCGGGTGTGAAAATAACATGGCTCACAGGCAACCACGATATATGGCTGTTCGACTACCTGCGCGACGAGCTGGGCATAACGGTTATCGACGGCTCGCTGTCTGCATCGCTGATGGGCAGCCGATTTTACCTTGCCCACGGCGACCGCCTCGGCAATGAGCCGGCGGGATTCAAGCTCATACAGCGTACCTTCCGCAACCGCTTCTGCCAGCTGCTCTTTGCAGCAGTACATCCGCGCTGGACTGTTCCGCTTGGATTCGGATGGAGCTGTCGCAACCGCGATTACCGTTCCGACAAGGCAGCCGAATTCTGCGGGCCCATGCGAGAACGTGTGCTGCAATGGGCCGAACAGTACAGCCGCGAACACCCGGAATTGCAATATATAGTTATGGGACATCACCATGTGCCGGTCGACTATCGGCTGTCTACGGGTTGCCGCCTGATTATTTTAGGCGAATGGATTCACCGCAGTACATACGCTGTTTTCGATGGCAAAAGCATCATTTTGTCAGAGTACAAGGGTTAAAACCTTTAATTTAACATTTATTGACACTAAAGTTCTCTTAACATCTCTTTTGAGATTTTTGTAATATTGCACTGATTGATAGCTCATTATCCAAAATAAAAATAATGTCGGCGAAAAACAGGTTAAAAAACCATGTCAAAGAACATATATTTTTATTTGGCAAGCACAAAAAAAAACGTGAACTTTGTAGCGCAAACCTAAAACAATCTTTTTTACCTTAGAAATTGTACCTATTGGAAACCAATAAAAAGGAACTCAGGGATGAGTTCCTTTTTATTTTGCAGTTGTCTGTAGTTGACGACAGCGTCCAGCCGGCTGCCACGAGATTGATAAAAGATTTTCGTATATAAAAGGAGGGTGTTGCCAAAACCACAGGTTCTGCAACACCCTTCCGCTATACCGATGCCGCGCTACGGCTAATATATTTACATAAGTTCGCGCTTGAAGAAACGCAGCATATTGGCGTAGACTACCGCACGGGCATTGCAGCCGTTGATGCTGTGGTTCATATTGGGGAACACCATCATGTCGAAAAGCAGACCGGCGCTCTGGAGTGCCGAGGCGAACTGCAGGCTGTTGGCCGGATGTACATTGTCATCGGAAGTTCCGTACATCAGCATCAGGGGACAAGCCAGGTTGGCGGCACGGTTAAGCGGTGACGACTGCTCATAACCTTCGAAGTTCTGCTGTGGTGTAAGCATGTAGCGTTCGGCATATACGGTGTCGTAGTAATGCCAGTCGGTAACAGGGGCCACGGAGCAGGCAGCAGCGAAAGGCGTGCCCTTGACGGTGGCGCACATCAGCGCCTCGTATCCGCCGTAGCTCCAGCCGCTGATGCCTATGCGCTTGCCGTCGATGCCGGGCATGGCCGCAATATAGCGGGCGGCATTTATCTGGTCGATTGTTTCATAGTGGCCGAGATTGCGGTATACGGCATCGCGGAATGCTGTACCGCGGCCTCCGGTGCCGCGACCGTCGACACACACTACCACAAAGCCCTGCATGGCAAAGTACTGCTGCCAGTCGAGCTGCCAGCGGTTGCACACGCTCTGCGAGCCCGGGCCGCTGTACTGATGCATCACAACAGGGTATTTTTTCGACGGGTCGAAGCCGGCGGGTTTGATTATGTAGGCGTTGAGGGTGTTGCCGTCGGAAGGCACGGTTATAAACTCACACTTGGGCAGGTCGGCCACGCGTGCCGCATAGGCAGCGTTGTCCTCAAGCACACGCACCTTGCTGCCGTTGCCCTTATAGAGAGTGTACACAGGCACAGTGGTAGCGTTGCTGTGGTTAACCACCACGTAGTTCATGTCGGTTGAGAACGAGGCCACGTTCCAGCCATCGTTCTCGCCCAATGTGGTGGTCTTGCCCTTGATGTCGAGGCGACATACTGTGCGGTCGAGGGGCGTTGGCGCGGCAATCTGATAGTAGATATTTCCGGCTGCATCCTGGCCGTAGCATGCGGTTACATCGGACTGCTGCTCGCACACAGTGCGCAGCAGTGCGCCCGTGTAGCTGTATTTGTAAAGCGATGCAAAACCGCTGCGCGACGAATTCACAATAAAGCCGTCGGCACAGATCTGCAGGTCTTCGTAAGTTTCGGGCGAAATCCATGCCTTTGATTCATCGACAAACACACTCTTGGCTACCTTCGAGGCCGGATTCACGCTGTATATTTCCATGCGGTTCTGGTCGCGGTTCAGAGTTACTGCCAGCACCTTGCCTTCGGGGGTATAGAATATGCGGGGAATATATTCGAAGCTGCCCGGCAGAGTAAGCTCGCTGAGTTTGCGTTCGTCGATATCGTAGCTGTGGAGAGTCACCTTGGAGTTCGGCTGTCCGGCCACAGGGTATTTGTAGCTGTACTCGCCGGGATAGAGGGCATATTCCTTATGTGGGTCACAGGTGCCCTCGTATACAGGCAGCGAGTACAGCGGCACCTGCTGCTCATTGTATCGCAGGAAGCAGAATGTTTCGCTGTCGGGCGAGAATATCATGGAGCAGTCGGTGGTGAACTCTTCCTCGTATGTCCAGTCGGGCACACCGTTTATAACAGAGTTTATCTCGCCGTCGGTAGTTACGGCCACCTCTGTGTTATAATCGAGTTTTTTAAGATAAATATTGTTGTCGCCACCCACAAAAGCCACCATTCGCGAATTTGGCGCGAACTTGGCCATGCGCTGGCTCCGGAAGTTGTCGGACAAGGGCCGCAGCAGCCTCGAACGCACCTCGTACACATAATAGCTGGCAGTGTAGGAGTGGCGGTATATAGGCCTGACATCGCGCCAGAGCAGCACTTTGGAGCCGTCGGGACTGAGTTCAAAGCCTTCGATGTTCTCGATGGTGTTTTCGCGGGTATTCGCGAGGTCAACCAAAGTACCGGTGACCTTGCCCGATTTTACATCGCGCTGTTCGATTACCTTGCCGTTGTCCGACAATGTCAGATAGGTATCGGCATCAATCATCTGCCCTATGGTCTGGGCTTTGGCAGGTGTGTTGCGTGGGTACACATATGGAGCTATTTCGTCGGCCGGAGTAGCCGCAAAGGCCACAGAGGCCATGGATAAAACGGCTGCTAAGGCCGTAAAGCGGATTTTGGTCATATATTTAAGGTGAACAATGATTTTCAGAAAAGCGACAGTTGTACATCGTCGGCCGGAGTATGCTTGCGACGGCTCTGACGTGGAGTTTCCTTGTCGGGGGTCGGGCGGGCGCTCTCATGCGAGTCGGTAGTCCAGGTTTCGTTGTTGAACTGCTCTTCCATTTCATCGAGAGCTTCGTCGGTAATACGCGGCATTTTCGGCCCCGGTTTGGGCAATACCGGAGCTGCTGCAGCGGGCGCAGGTTTGGAATCCTCCGGGCCTGCCTCCGGAACAGCTTCCGGAGCAGCGGTATCATTGCCGTAAGCCGTAGTCGGCTGCACAGCCTTTGCGGCATCGGACTCGGCACGTGCGGCATCAAGCTGGCGGCGCAGTTCCGCTCTATCTTTCTTCAGCTTGTTTATTCGGGATTCGCGTTTGTCGAGTTCGGCCACCAGCACAGCCAGCTGTTCATTCACGGCGCCGGCTTCGGCTACAAGCAATTCGGCTTCCGCCAGGCGTCCGCGGGTCTGTTCGAGTTCTTTCACCGCAGCATCATACTCGGCATTGCGGCTGTTGAGTTCCTCGCGGGCTTTTGCCGCCGACTGGCGCAGGTCGCCCATCATGGCCTCGCTTATTGCGTGCATATCGGCCTGCTTGTCCATTGCTTCGTGCAGTCGAGCGTTATCTTTTGCAAGATTATCGTTCTGAGCGGTGAGCTCGGCGGCTTTCTGTTCGAGTTCGTGGCATTTTAGCTGCAGCTGCTCGTCGGAGCCTTGAATCTGCGCTACTTTCAGTTTGTTGAGCATCGATTTGTTTTCGAGCTGGAGCTGTTCGCGTTCGGCATCGAGCGCAGCCAGCTGTTGTTCGAGTTCATGCACACGGTCGGTGAGAGCTCGCTTCTGACGGTCGGCGCTCAGCTGGCGTTCCTTAATGGCGCTGCGGTCGTTGTCGATTTTCTTCGACTCGCTGCGCAGACGCTCGATTTCGGCATTAAGCTCTTGATCGTGCTGCTGCTGCGCGCGCTCCATACGCTGACGCAACGATACCTCGAAGGTGTCGAAGTATTGTTTAATCGACTCGTCAAGGGTGTTGTATATATACTCGCTCTGAGCGTTGGTATCAACTGAATTGCGGATAAAATCGGGCATGGCCCCGTTGAACACGGCCACAACATGGTCGAAAATGCGGCTGCGTACCTGCGGGCTGAATTCACTGTCGTCGTGTTCGCCGGCAGTAGCTTCAACGGTATCCGACCCGGCATCGTTGCCGGTGGCGGCCTGCGACTGTGCAACTTCCTCTTCGGTGTCGCTCATAAGGTCGTCGGCAAGGTCGTCGCCGAAGCCGAGCGCATGTTTAAGTTTGGAAAAAAAAGACATTAATATTCTATAGTTCAAACGTTATTATTCAGTTGTTCTATACTGTTGCATCGGTATCCGGCTTTATCACCACACCTACTCCGCGTCTGCCGTTGATAGCTACCTCCAGAGGACTGGCAAAACGAACTACCCGCAGGAAGCGGCTCTCGTACTCGGCAGGCTGCAAATCGAGGTATCCGCTGTCGTAAAGACCGGAGTCGCTGGCCGGGTCGACGGTAAAGTACCCCACCCCGAACGAAGTGAGATTGTGGAAGAAGTGAGTGCCCTGACTCGGCTCTATACGGTAGTCGGGCAGCGATGCCTCTACAATAAGACGGGCCTGCGATATATCGGGCCAGTGTACCGGTATGCCCAGAGCCTCGTCACTCGAGCCCCAGCGGCCGGGTCCTATGAGTATGTAGTTTTCGTTAAGTTCGGCAAAGCGGCGGTTAAGGTCGTTGAGTTCGGCCACAACGGCGCGGTTGTTTGCAGAGTCGAAAGTATCGGTGCGTACATACACCACTGTGCACAGATTGTCGATGCGGCCATGCCCCAGGGCAGTGTTGCTACGCAGCAGCAGTCGCGAGGGCGGCACATCGAGGGCGGCGTCGTCGACCAGTTCCTTGCGGTCGATAATAGGCCGGATTTGCAACCAGTATATATGTCCTTTCGATTTCGTGGGGTCGGCGGCGTTGCGGGTGATATTGCAGGCGAATTCAATTTCTATGGGGCGCTGCATGGCGCTCTGCCCCTGCTTGAGCATGAAGTCGATGGCCGGAGCCAGAGGCACTACACGGTCGCGCAGTATATTGGCAAAGGTCACCAGCCTGCGTCCGCGGCCATGCTCGTAGTCGTATATCATGCAGTCGTTGGCGTCGTAAGTCGATACCATGTAGCGCAGCACGCCGGTGTCGGCAAACTGCTGCACGGGCAGTTTCACAAGGTTGAACGAGTCGTCGGCCGAGAATGTGCGTCCCTGGTCCTTGATTGGCAGCGCATAGAGTTCGCGCTGTGTATCGCGCAGGGCCAAATCGATGGTCGAGGTCTGCAGCACCTTGTCGGGATGCAGCGGCGAAAAGCGCAAGCTTACACCACCGTCGACTATGTATTTGCCAAGTCCTACCGCAATCTCGGCCACGCCGTCCTCGGCTACCTCGTCGCCCAGCGGATAGTAATTGAGCGAGCGGCCCACACCGGAAAGCGACGGAAAGTAATAGTCGCCATGGCTGTGCCCTACCACTTCCTGTATTATCACGGCCATTTTTTCCTGGTCGATTACATTGCTGGTGGCCGACATATATGCCTTTGAGGCCTGATAGAATACCGAAGCGTACACGCCTTTGATTGCCTCGCCGAGCATGCGCATGCGCTCATAGGGGTCCGGGTGGCACGGCACCATGTAGGTGGAGTATATGCCTGCGAAGGGCTGGTAATGCGAGTCTTCGAGCAGACTCGAGGATCGCACCGCCATCGGACGGTCGATAACCTCGAACAGAGCGAAAAAGTCCTCAATCAGCGACTCCGGCAGACGTGCGGCCAGAAAGTATGCCAGAATCTCGTCGTCAGATATGTTGCTCAGAGCCGTGGGGTACAGACGGTTCTGAGCCATGAATTCATCGAATATATCGGTGCATAGCACAACGGTGCGCGGTATGGTTATGGTCATGCCGCTGAAGTTGTCGCACACAGGATTCTTTTTTATGATTGAGTCGACGAAAGCAAGGCCGCGGCCTTTACCGCCGAGGCTGCCCTGCCCTATGCGGGCAAAGTTCGAGTAGTGGTCGAAACGGTCTTTTTTGAACACAGCCACCACGCCCCGGTTCTTCATCTTGCGGTACTTCACTATCAGGTCGAAGAACAGGCGGCTGGCGCGCGGAGCGTCTTCCACAGAGTTGAATCGGTGTTCCTTTATCACCTCTGCCAAGGGAAATAGGGCACGGCTGTACAGCCAGCGCGATATATCGTTGTTGAGCGCATGGTGATACAATGCGTCGGCCGGAATATCAAGTATGCGCCGCTGCAAATCCTTAAGGTTGCGTATGGTCATTATCTCGCTCCCGTCCTTGGGGTCGCGTATCACAAAGTCGCCGAAGCCGAAGTCGTGCATGATAGCCTCGCCGAGGTCTACCGACAGCTTTTTGGAGTTCTTGTCAAGGAATGTGCATCCGAGTTCCCGAGCCGGGGCGGCGTTTTCCACTTCCGACGATTCCACAATCACCGGCAGTGTGGCATCGCGGTCGTGCAGATACTTCACCAGCCTCAGGCCGGCTCCGGAGTCCTTGACACCACCGCGTTTGAACGACACATCGGTAATCACGCCCAGAAAATGCTGTCCGTAGCGCTCGTAAAGCGCCACAGCCTCTTCGTAATCGCGGGCGAGCATCACCTTCGGACGTCCGCGCATGCGCAGCATCTGTTCGTGCTCGTTCAGGGCCTCGGTACTGAAGGCCATCGACTGCTTGAGCAGGAATTTGTATATATGCGGGAGTACCGACGAGTAAAAGCGCACAGAATCTTCCACCAGCAGTATCATCTGCACGCCTACATTGTCAATGTCGGCGGCATTGAGTCGGTCTTCGAGCAGCTTTATGATGGCAAGTAAAAGGTCCATGTTTCCCAGCCAAGAGAACACATAGTCGATGTTCGACAAATCTTCGTTCTGCAGCCTGCGCGACACCTCTTTGCTGAACGGTGTAAGCACCACTATAGGGATGTTGGGGTCGAAGGCCTTGATAAGGCGCGCTCCCTCGAATGTTTCGGACAACTCAACTCCGGGCATGGCAATAACCAGGTCGAAGTGTTTGTGCGATAGCTCCTCAATGGCTTCGCTCACATGCGACACTCTTTTAACCCGCGGCGGCGAACTGAGATTCAGCGCCACATATTCGAAATACAGCTGCTCTTCCACACGCCCGTCTTCCTCCATCATAAAGGCGTCGTAGCGCGATGCTATAAGCAACACGCTGAATACGCGGCTCTGCATCAGATTCTGAAAGGCTGTATCTTTCAGATACAATTGGCTCATTGCTTCTTCGTTCATCGTCGGCTGGTATTTAATACACAAAGTTAGTGAATTGGCACGAAATATCCGACTGATTTGCAAAAAAGTTTGTATTTTTTCGGCAGGCCGATATTTGTATTTATAGGCATCAAAACGAAAACTACCAATAGCAGCTGAGATGTTTTGAGTGTATTACACTATAAATTAAGCGTATACACACAATAATGTTTAATGACAATATAAAAACGAACACTACCAAAACTTGAATTTAGTTGAATTGGGCTTTAATAATCGGGCCGCGCCGTTTAACGAGCGTTTAATGCGGCTTTAATTCCCCTTTAATTGGCTTTAATATTGTGCGGCTGCATGGCTGGTTTTCGCCGGCTGTGTGGCTGCTGCTGTTGTGCGGGCGGTAGAATGAGCCGGAGAGGGTCAGAGGGCGCGAAATTCAAGCGTTTACGGCGTTTGTGGGAAGTTGTGCCGGTTGGTTGGCAGGGCGGAAAGAAGCGAGCGCAGCGCGCCCATGTACATGAGTGATCCAACGGGGAGGTCGGGTGTTAAATATGCCGTTAAATGGCGATGGCTGCGGGGTACTCTGAGAGGGGTAAAACGGGGGTAAAAGAGCGGTCGAAAATGTGCACGTTTCGTTTGAAAAAAGGGGTTGGATGGTCAGTTGGATAGTCAGTTGGGTGGTCATTGGCGCATAGGTACGCACCCCCATACGGACAAAATCGGCTATGAAAACCGCAATTTTGAAGCGATACGACCCCCTTTAATGTCAGAAACGCCCCCCTTAAAACAGCGGCTAAAATTCATTAAAGTGGCTGATAATAAGCGTTTAATGTATTTAAGGGCTGAAAATACGGAGAAAAAACGCTTAAAAACCCTATTTAGGGGAGCTGGAGGGGGTCAGTTTAGAGGGCACGGAAAAACACGGTAAGGAAAGCAAATGCGACTCATGGGGCAACGGCGGGGGCTGTCTGCGTATGGACCTGTGCAATGATATTCTCGTTTTTTTCCTTTTCCAGTCGTTCGATTTCGCGGCGAGCCTGTGCAAGCTGTTCACGCAACTGCCCCAATTCTTCCGCCTGTTGTCTAATGGTGAGGTCTTTTTGACTGAGAATATCGAGTAATTTTAATTCTATTTCAGAGGACCGGCGACCCGGTTGTTTTTTTTCGTCTTCGCTCCGAAAGTCAAAAGGCTCTCCCCTATCGGCAATCAGCCACTCTAAGTTTATTTCCGCGATTGCGGAAACCTTTTCAAGAACTTCAAATGAGGGGTTGCCTTGTCGCTTGCCAACTATGTTGTCAATAACAGACGGTGCTACGCCTATTGTATTGGCAAAGGCGCTTTTATTGCCGCCGAATAGCGCTTTTATTATCTTGTTGAAACGTTCGTTTATAGTCATGGTGAAATCATTAAAAATTCCGCATCTGCGTAAAAAAGTTGCTGAAAAATTTTTTATTTCCGCAAATGCGTATTATCTTTGCAGCGTGTTACCGAGGTAAGCGCCCCCAAAGATACAAAAAAATGGGGAGGTGGCCAAAGGTAGCACGGAGTTAAACGCATTAGAAACCAAAGTAAAAGGACAATGGAAGCAATCAAGCTAAGCATCGGGTTCCGGGAGTGGTCGAAGTTCCCCGACTTCGTGGAGATGATAAACGCCGAGGCGGAAATGTTCGCCTATGCGATAGACAACACTACGGCGATAATCGTAACGCAAGGCTGCTGCGGCACGGCATGGGTCGAGGCACAGGCGGAGCGGTGGTTTGAGGACCAGTACACAGAAACAATCAAAAAGTAAAAGGATATGAGAACAGTAGTAACAAAGCGCTACATCGATGCAAGTCCGGAGGCGCAGGCGAAGCTCGCCAAGGTTTTCAACGTGACCCCGAAATACGTTTATATGTGCCTGACCTATAGTGCAGACAATGAAAAGGCGCGCAAGATCCGCTATGCGGCGGAGCATGTGTATGGCGCTACGCCAATGCTCCACTGCCCGGAGTGCGAGCCCCTGCACAACGTCACGGAGGACGGGCGCGAACTCATGGTGCAGAACTTCGACAACGGCGTGAAGTTGGAGATAGACAAACAGACCGGGGAAACCTGGGTCACAAACCGACGCGGCGAAACGGTTATGCACAAGCAGTGCATAACTATCCCGCAGCTGACGGAAATTCAGGTGATGGCTGAAAATATGTAGGATTATGGAAAGAGTTACAAAGTACGTATATTCAACCGAAGAACTCGCGTCTGTGCTATCCCCAGTTGCGAGACGTGAAATGGCGCGTCGGTATTTTCCCAATACCGTTGAAAAATTGAAGCTACCAGACGGGCAAACATATATCGAGGCATTGGCGGATGCTCTCCGGACCGTAGATAATGCTCTTCAATCCAAAGTTCTTCTCCTGCTTGTACGGCTTTACCGGCAGAACCTGCGTAAATGGCGGGCACCGAGGGAGAAATACACTGAATGTCTTGCAGCTGTGCTAAGTTTTGTAGAGTCTTGTGGACTAACTCCCGATTCTCAAACAGTGCATAGCGTCCGGGATATACTACAGCAAAAGCGATTTCCCAAGGATTAATAACAGTAGGCTTTTTCATAAGGATAGTTCTTGGAGTAACAGGCCACAAAGATAGTAAAAGGAATGGAAATAATCAACGGCACACTTTGCATAAGCCACGCGGAGCTCACCGGGCGGATTATCACCACGGCCAATCTTAAAGCCCTGGTGAGAAAAGGCCAGGTCAAGCAAGTGGTCAAGGGCGGCAACGGTCGGCAGGCCTGGTATGCCGTCGACAGTTTCGCGCTGAAATGGCGAACGGAGGTTTACAAGCGATACCCGGACGCAAAGGAACAGGCCGAGAGCCGGGTGTTTATGGACACTGTGGAGCCTGACGGCGCAGCCTTTGACTTTTTCCAGAGCTATACGCTGAGCGACGGACGGCATTTGCCTGAGGACAAAGTTTTGGAGTATGCCAGCAACGCGGCAATAATGAACGCTTTCCGCCGGTGCTGGGACGCTCATGTGAGCAAGCGGCAGCGGAGCGGCAAGCGCACCACGCTGGCAAAAGAGTTCTGGGCGCGTGCCGCTGCGGCATTGCCGAGGCTTGCCGACCGTTTCCCCCACTCGCTGCCAAACAATTCAAAATACGCGAGTTCGGGATAAGGAACACCATAAAAAAGTTGAATCGGCAGCTTAAAAAAGTTGCCGATTCTCTTGGTAATATTACTGATATTTAGTAATTTAGAGGTACTAAACAATAAATACTGTATCATGATTACCGAAAG
>CAJTRC010000007.1 GCA_910578365.1 uncultured Muribaculaceae bacterium | reverse complement strand
TCAAACGGGCAGCTTGTCCTCTGGGATTAACAACACCAAACTGTACAAATAAATCAGGCGACCTTGAAAGGCCGCCCAATACTCTATGTTGTCTTTTGCTTGGTTGAAAATCATAAAGTTCTTATCCCGAACTCGCGTTACCAGGGTGCGGGTGAAAGCGCACGGAGTCAAACGTCGCGACAGCATCGCCACCCAAGTGGCCGAAACCCGCTGCAGTCAATCGGCCGACAGCATAAAAATCAGACGCTATGGCGAACTACAGGAACGCAAAAGTTCCGGCACTCACCGGTACATACTGTATATAGCCCTGACACTGCTGCTGATTACATTGTGGAATAGAAGATAATCTTATTTTTCTGTGCGCTTTTTAGTTATAATTTCAAAATGGCATGTTTTTGCCGGATAGACGAAACAAAGGTGAAATGGCACTTGTTAGAATTGTAAAGATTTAGTAACTTTGCACATTAAATTCCATTCACCACATGATTGAACGCATAATTATCATCGACAAGGTAGACCCGGTAAGTTTCTATGGTGTTAACAATGCCAATATGCACCTGATACGCAACCTCTTTCCGAAGCTGAGAGTGGCTGCACGCGGCTCGGTCATAAAGGTGATTGGCGAGGATGCGGAAACATCGGAATTCGAAGAGAAAATCAAGCAGCTGGAGGACTACGCCGAAAAGTACAACACTCTGCCCGAGGATGTGATACTGGATATAATCAAGGGCGAGGCACCCAAGGATATGAAGCGCGACGACGTGATAATCTTCGGTGTCAACGGCAAGCCCATCTCGGCCCGCACGCCCAACCAACAGCTGCTGGTAGAACAATTCCGCAACAACGACCTTACTTTCGCCCTTGGCCCGGCCGGCACCGGCAAGACTTATATAGCCATTGCCCTTGCCGTGCATGCACTTAAAAACCGCCAGGTGCGCAAAATCATATTGTCGCGTCCGGCAGTGGAAGCCGGCGAAAAATTAGGTTTTCTGCCCGGCGACATGAAGGACAAAATCGACCCGTATCTGCAACCGCTCTACGATGCGCTGGAAGACATGATTCCGGCAGTAAAGCTACGCGAATACATGGACAGCAAGGTGATACAGATAGCCCCGCTGGCATTTATGCGCGGCCGCACACTGAACGACGCCGTGATTGTGCTCGACGAGGCCCAGAACACCACCCCCCACCAGCTTAAAATGTTCCTGACCCGTCTGGGTATGAGCGCCAAAATGATAGTAACCGGCGACGTAACCCAGATTGACCTGCCGCGCACCACATCGAGCGGTCTGGTACAGGCTCTCAAAGTGCTCGAAGACGTGCCGGGCATAGGCCGTGTGCAATTCGGCAAAAAAGACATTGTGCGCCACCAGCTGGTACAGCGTATAGTAGAGGCATACGAACGGCACGACGCCGAGAAGCCAAAGCCCGACATCTCTGACGAACGGACAGATGCCTCAGGCATTAAACATTAACCCGAACAGAAACCCATTAAAACCAATCATAGCTATGTCAACGACTCTTACAAAAACCGACTTCACTTTCCCCGGCCAGACCGGCGTATATCACGGCAAAGTACGCGACGTGTACACCATCAACGACTCAATGTTGGTAATGGTTGCCACCGACCGTATTTCGGCCTTCGACGTCATCCTGCCCAAAGGCATACCCTACAAAGGTCAGGTACTGAACCAGATTGCCGCCAAATTCCTCGATGCCACCGCACACGCTGTGCCCAACTGGAAACTGGCCACACCCGACCCAATGGTCACATTAGGACGTCGTTGCGAAGGCTTCCGCGTGGAAATGATTATCCGCGGCTATCTCACCGGCAGCGCCTGGCGCGACTATGCCGCAGGCGCCCGCGAAATCTGCGGTGTGAAACTGCCCGATGGCATGCGTGAGAACGAACGCTTCCCCGAACCCATCATCACCCCCACAACCAAGGCCGAAGAAGGCCACGACGAAAACATATCGCGCGAGGAAATCATTGCCCGCGGCATTGTAAGCGAGGAAGACTACAAGGTAATGGAGCAGTATACCCGCACCTTGTTTGAAATCGGCACCCGCATGGCAGCAGAAAAGGGTCTGATTCTGGTAGATACCAAGTACGAATTCGGCAAGCTCGAAGACAAAGTGATACTCATCGACGAAATCCATACCCCCGACTCGTCGCGCTACTTCTATGCCGAAGGCTATCAGGAGCGTTTCGAACGCGGCGAGGCTCAGCGCCAGCTCTCCAAAGAATTCGTGCGCCAGTGGCTTATCGAGAACGGCTTCATGGGCAAGCCCGGCCAGACTGTGCCCGAAATGACCGATGAAATCTGCGAAAGCATCTCGCAGCGTTATATCGAGCTATACGAGCACATCACCGGCGAAAAATTCGTGCCCGCTCCCGAAGCCGACCTCGAACGCCGTATCGAAACTAATATTCTCGACTGCCTGACCAATCTGAAATAAGTGAAAGTCAAGGCCGAACACATAAATCCATACGAAGGCGACCCACGCGGCAAAACCGAGCAGGTGCGCGACATGTTCGACTCTATATCCGGAGCCTACGACTTCATGAACCGCGCCATGACCATGGGCGTAGACCGTCTGTGGCGCCGTACTGCAGTAAACACAGTCCGCCGTCACGCCCCCGGGCGGGTGGTAGACCTTGCCACGGGTACCGGCGACCTTGCCATAGCGCTGGCTCGCCGCATACCCGGGGCTGAAATCACAGGCTACGACCTGTCGGAAGGCATGCTCGAAGTCGGGCGCCGAAAGGTAGAGAAAGCCGGTCTGTCGGGGCGTATCAGCCTTCATCAGGCCGACTGCCTGGCATTGCCTGCAGCTGACAACAGCGCAGACGCCGTGACCGTAGCGTACGGTGTGCGCAACTTCGAACACCTGCTGGAGGGCTATCGCGAGATGCACCGCATACTGCGCCCGGGCGGCATGCTCTGCGTGCTGGAACTTTCCACACCCCGCGGGCATATCACCGCCCCGCTGTACCAGCTATATACTCGTCGCATAATACCCATGGCAGGGCGTCTGATAAGTCACGACGACCGCGCCTACAGTTACCTGCCCGAGAGCATCGCCGCTGTACCCCAGGGAGCCGATATGTGCGCACTGATGGCCGAAGCCGGTTTTAGCGACTGCCGCTTCCGCCCCATGACATTTGGTGCGTGTACAATGTACACCGCCGTAAAATAACACCAATCCAACTATCACGCGGTAATGAAAAAAATAGCGTTTGCACTTCTGTTTTCACTCGTCGCCATTAGTGCGGCGGCCCAGGCCCTTTATTTCAACTCGGCCGTAGTGGAAGAGGTCGACTCGGTTCCGGCGTTCAATCCGGCCGACACCATCACCGTCGACCCTCTGCCCGTACAGTTCTTCATGCCCATTGTTTTCGATCATTACGATTTTTATGACCCCGCGGTCATAACCATGCCCGACACAGTTTCCACCGCCATATTTCCGGCACCGGGAAGCCAAAAACCGTTTGACAAAGTGCAGGTTCCCGATTGGCTGCGCCGGGCCAACAATACCGCGCGCCTGGCCAACCAGCTAAGCTATCGCCTGCTGTACGAGTCGCCCGAGCTTGTGCGCTACACCCGCGCCTCACTGCCGGACGCCCCCAAGATGTACCACACCGTGGTCGACCCCAGCACACTGCGCTTCGATATCCGCCAGTTCGAAGGCGACCTGATAGCCGATGCCGAAATCAAGGCCGTGAATCTGCGCAAACGCCACTGGATAAACTCCTTTTCGGCCTCGCTTCAGTTTAGCCAGGCATACGTGTCGCCCAACTGGTACCAGGGCGGCAACAGCAACCTAACCGCCATATGTCAGCTGAACTGGGACCTGAAACTCAACCAGAAGTATCATCCCAACCTGCTCTTTGAGATACACGCCCAGTATAAACTCGGCACGAACAGCGCTCCGGACGACTCGCTGCACACCTACAACATCAGCGAGGACCTGTTTCAGGTCAACTCCACCTTCGGTCTGAAAGCGGCCAAGCGGTGGTACTACTCGCTTACCACACAGTTCAAGACCCAGCTGCTGAATTCATATGCAAGCAACAGCAACACCACCCGCGCCGCCTTCCTGTCGCCGGGCGAGCTCAACCTCGGTCTTGGTATGACTTACAACTATGCAAACTCCAAAGGAACATTCTCGTTCGACGCCTCGATATCGCCTCTGAGCTACAATCTGCGCACATGCACCAACGACAAAGTCAATGCCGCTACGTACGATATTCCCGAGGGGCGGCATACCAAGAGCAAATTCGGTTCGAGCGGCGAATGTAAGCTTAAATGGAAAATCGCATACAACATAAGTTTCTCGTCGCGACTGTTCGCCTTTACCGACTACGACCGATTTGAGTCCGACTGGGAAAATACCCTGCTGTTTGAAATCAACCGTTTCCTTACCACTCAGATATACGCCCACGCTCGCTACGACACGGCCACGCAGCCGTGCGATGACCCCGGATGGCACAAACTGCAGGTTAAGGAAATACTGTCTATCGGTTTCTCATACCGCTTCGCCAACAGTTGACAATGCGCCGCCCGGTTGCCACAATCATGCTTGCGTTACTCGCCGTCGGTCCGTTCCGAGCCTCAGCCGGAAACCGGGTCGACAGCCTGCTGAGTGTGATTGACCGCGGCAACTGTCAGGCCATCGAAGGGGTATGGCGCCTTACCGCGTCGCCCGAAACTGTTATTGCCATAAGCTCCTGCGGGGCGTCGGACAGCCGCTTCGACATATGGCTGCTCGATTCGCCCGACTATCGCGTGGAACCTTGCGTGCATATAGGGCAAGCTACAGAAGGTGCGCGTCGCGGCAGCTATGACCTCACCATGTGCGAGCAGCCCGGCAAAAAGCCGGTACGCAAGCACTCGTTCATAGCCGAATTTGAAAACGGCGACAGCGGACGGCTTATACTCAAGGCCTACAAGCGAGGCAAACGCATAAGTGTGTGGCGCTGGCTGCCGTACATGTTTCGTGTAACGGTAATCGACCGGACAAACCGCCCCACCGACCACGACGGGCTTGTACGGATATATCCTGACCCGGGAAGCAGACTCGACTTATGAAACGCCTGCTGCTCATACTTACAGCCGCCGCATGCACTGCCACGACACTCTGCGCCCAGAATACCTGGCGTGGCAAGCGCCGCACACCTGTGCCCCCGAGTTCCATTGCCGCCGCTTCAGCAGCTCCAATGGTGCCATGCGACAGCAATATAGTGTCGGCAGCCGGATTCGAAAAAACTCTGCGCAGCACCAACGAGTCGCTGTTCATTACCAACCACAGCGCCGATACCATAGAACGTGTGCTGCTGCACATAGAATATCTCGACACCTCCGGGCGACAGCTTCACAGCCGCCGCGAATACTTAGGCGTGAACCTGCCACCTGCTTCCACTCGCAAGGTGGATATAAAATCGTTCGACCGTCAGGGCGTTTTCTATTATCATCTGTCGGGGCACCCACGCACACGAGCCAACGCCACACCCTTCGAGGTGCGTCTGAGTGTCGACAGCATATCACTACATAAATCAGAATAAACTAATGAAAATAGCTATCATAGTGGCCATGGACAAGGAACTGGCCCTTATACTTCCCCGCCTGACCGAGGCCCGTACATTAGAAGTCAACGGCTTCACATTCCACAGCGGCAAAATGGGTTCGCGCGAGGTGGTGGTAGGCAAATGCGGCATAGGCAAAGTCAACGCCGCCGTCAACGCCCTCACGCTCATCGAGCACTTCAAGCCCTCGGTGGTAATCAATACCGGCGTGGCCGGAGGCACCGGCGCCGCACGCGTAGGCGATGTGGTGGTGGCCGACCGTATTGCCTATCACGATGTATGGTGCGGCCCCGACACAATACACGGCCAGGCCGCCGGCTGTCCGCGCCTATTTATCAGCACTTTCTCCGACAACATCTTCGAAGGCCTGCACATACGCCGGGGTCTGGTTGCCTCGGGCGACATATTCGTGTCGAAACCTTCCGAGGTACGTCACATACTCGACCTCTATCCCGACGCGGTTGCAGTAGATATGGAATCGGCAGCGATAGCCCATGTATGCCATCTGAAGCATGTGGCGTTTCTTTGCGTACGTGTGGTAAGTGACACCCCCGGAGGCGAAGACAACATATTGCAGTACGAAAACTTCTGGCAGGACGCCCCGCAGCATACATTCGAAGTAATCGATACCGTTGTGGCAAGGCTGTAAATGAAAGACATAACGGTACGCAAAGGCCGGCGCCACATACTCGACCTGGTAGCACAGGGCGAGCATGAACGTCAGGACTTCAAATTCCTCATATCCGATGCCCGCAAAATAGCCCGCAGCATATCGGCCTTCGCCAACCACAGCGGAGGCTGTCTGCTCATAGGCGTCAAAGACAACGGCGTAGTGGCCGGCGTGCGCAACGAAGAAGACATCTACGTAGTCGAACAGGCCGGCGAGCTCTACTGCTCGCCACCGCAACAGGTTGAATTCGAGGCTTACAGTGTCGACACCGGCGTAGTTGTGATAAAAGCTTTGATTAAGAAGGCTGACACACGCCCTGTGGCCGTGCTCGAGGCCGATGGCCACAGCAGAGTGTACTATAGGGTAAACGACGAGAACATAGTGGCGCATCCGCTTATGGTAAGCGCCTGGGTTGAAGCCGAGAAAGGAGGCACACTACTGAGTTTCAGCAATATAGAGAGCCAGCTGATAAATCTGCTTGCCAAGCGCAGTATAAGTTCGCGCCAACTGGCGCTGGAACTGCACTGCTCGCAAAGCATGGCCGATGACCTGGTGGTGCGGCTGGCATCGGCCGGAGTACTTAAGTTTGTGTACGAGCACGGCGAGTTCCGCATCTGCACAGTATAGAACAAGCGAACAAATTATTTGCCATATCAGACATAATCACATAAATTTTTTTTGTAAATTTGCAACTTGATATGGACGATTCGCTTCAATTACACCAGAACATCGGTCTGCGTCAGCGCCTGGCTCCTCAACAGGTGATTTTCGGACGCTTCCTCGAGATGACAGCCCCGGAGCTCGAGGACGAGGTGCGTCGTGCCCTTGACGAAAACCCGGCGCTCGAAGAACGCGAATGCTCCGACTCCAGGCCTGACGATGCAGAAGACTTCAGCGAAACTGCCGAAGAACTGCAGCGCGCCGACTACCGCGACGACGACGATGTGCCAAACTACCGCTACAACGCCGGTAACCGCAGTGCCGACGACGACTATCTGGAGCCTCTGGCGGTCGACGACCTGCACTCCATAATCGACGTGCTCGAGAACCAGCTGGGCGACTTCGACATCAGCGACTCCGACCGCGAGATTGCCCGATACATAATAGGCAATATCGACGACAACGGCTACCTTGGACGTCCGTTCGCCTCGATTGCCGACGACGTAAGCATAGCCACCGGAATCGAAACAAGTACAGCTCATGTACGCGCCGTTGCCGATGTAATCCGCTCCATGGACCCTGCCGGCGTGTGTGCGGTTGACCTGCGCGACTGCCTGCTGCTGCAGTTGCGGCGCATGAAAGACAGCGAGGCGGTGCGCGATGCCGTCACTATTGTCCGCGATTATTTCGACCTGTTCAGCAAACGACATTACGACCGCCTTTCGTCACGCGCACGCCTGAGCGATGAGCGCCTGCGTAAAGCTCTCGACATGATTCAAGGCCTCAACCCCAAGCCGGGGGCACTGATAGAGCAAAGCAACTCGGGCGACAGGATGCGCCATATCATACCCGACTTCAATGTTGAAATCGAGCCTTCAGGACGCGCTTCGGTAAGCCTCAACGGGCATCTGCCGGAGCTGGCCATTGCCGAGTCGTTTGTGCCCGACGGGAACGCCGCCTTGCCCGACCGACGCAACCGCGAGGCAAGGGCATTTATCCGCGCCCGACACGACGAAGCCCAGCAGCTCATTCGCATGGTAAACTCACGGGCCGAAACCCTCATGGCAGTGATGAAAGCCATAGTGTCGCTGCAGTTGCGCTTTTTCGAAAGCGGCAACACTGCCGACATAAAGCCTATGATACTCAAAGATGTAGCCGAGCTGACCGGATACGATCTCTCGGTGATATCTCGCGCTACAGCCGGAAAATATGTAGCCACGCCCAACGGAGTATTCCAGCTGAAAATGCTATTCAACGAACGGCGCAAGGAAGACTCCGACACCTCGGCTCACGAAATTCTGGACGTAATATCCAACATGATAGCAGAGGAGGACAAGCACCGCCCCCTCACCGACGAGGCCATAAAAGACCGGCTCACCAGTCTGGGCTACGACATTGCCCGACGCACCGTGGCCAAATATCGCGAACAACTCGACCTGCCCGTGGCACGCCTGCGGCGCACTCTCTGACATAACAGACCCTATATGGAAAATCAAAACACAAACAGCAACGGTATAACACGTACATCGCAGATTATAAGCGATGTACTATCGCCGCTGCTTATACCCACCTACGCATATACCGTGATGATGTGGCTTACACCGCTGGTGATACTGCCCGAGCGCACCCGCCTGATAACCATGGCCGTGGTGGCGCTGCTGACAGCTGTGCTGCCCACTGCCGCCATACTCGCCCTCAAAAGCCTTGGCCGCATATCCGACAATGCCATAAGCAGCCGCAACGAGCGCTTGATACCGTTTGCTCTGGCTCTGGGCTGCTATCTGGGAGCATGCTGGTATCTCAACAGTATTCACGCCCCCTGGTGGGTAAGCCGCTTCTTTCTGGGAGCCGGCCTGGCAGTAGCCATAGCCACGGCTGTGACTCTGAAGTGGAAAATAAGCGCGCATGCCACAGCAATCGCCGGCATGACAGGTATGATAATATGGCTTGCCTTCCGCCACCTGCTGCTGTTGCAGCCCATGATAGTGATTACGGTGTCGATAATGCTGTGCGGCATAGTAAGTTCAAGCCGCCTGGTTCTTCACCGTCATACTTTCGCCCAGGTAGGTGCCGGTTTTGCGCTGGGACTGCTGTGCGTGGTGACCGTAATGCTATTTTAATTATTTGAAATCAGTAATATCAAAAATATATGAATCCTACAGTAAGTATCATAATGGGCAGCACCTCCGACCTGCCCGTGCTGCGTAAAGCCGCCGACTTCCTCGAGCAGATGGAAGTTCCGTTTGAACTCTGCGCCCTGAGCGCGCACCGCACTCCGCGTGCCGTGGAGAGATACGCCACCGAAGCTGCAAGCCGCGGCATAAAGGTGATTATCGCCGCAGCCGGCATGGCCGCAGCCCTGCCCGGTGTGATAGCCGCCCTTACCCCGCTACCTGTAATAGGTCTGCCCATCGACTCCTCCCTTCAGGGCCAGGACGCCCTGCTGTCGATTGTACAGATGCCCCCCGGCATTCCCGTAGCTACCGTAGGAATCAATGCCGGACTCAACGCAGCTGTGCTTGCGGTGCGCATGCTGGCCCTGTCCGACATGGAACTGCTTTCGCGCTACGACGCTTACTGCCGCAGCCTCACCAAGAAAATCGAGAAGGCCAACGCCGACCTCGCTCTAATCAAGGACTACAAATTCAAGACCAATTGAAAACCGGACTGATAAAGCGCCGCCACACCATAAGTGTAAAGGTGGGCAATGTGGAGATAGGCAGTGAGCATCCGCTGCGCCTGCAGTCGATGACCAACACGGCCACACTCGACGTAGAGGCATCCGCTGCCCAGTGCCGGCGAATAGCCGACGCCGGAGCCGACATAGTGCGACTCACCGCACAAGGCGTGAGCCATGCACGTGCCCTGGGCGAGATTCGCCGCAGGCTACGTGCCGCAGGCTGCGACATTCCGTTAGTAGCCGACATACATTTCAACCCGGCTGCCGCCTTTGCCGCTGCCGAAGAAGTTGAAAAAGTGCGCATCAACCCCGGCAATTTTGCCGACCCGGGCCGCACATTCAAGAAACTCGAGTACACCGACGAAGAATACAGCGCCGAAATCGAACGCATACGCTGCGCCCTGCTGCCATTTATCGAGCTCTGCCGCAGCCGCGGCACCGCCATACGCCTGGGCGTGAATCACGGTTCGCTCTCCGACCGCATCATGAGCCGCTTCGGCGACACTCCCGCCGGTATGGTCGAATCGGCCATGGAATACCTGCGCATCTGCCGCGACGCAGATTTCGCTCAGGTAATTATCTCAATCAAAGCCTCCAACGTGCAGGTGATGGTCGAAACCGTGCGCCTTCTGGTCCGCGCCATGGATGCCGAAGACATGCACTTTCCGCTCCACCTCGGAGTAACCGAAGCCGGCGACGGCGAGGATGGCCGTATAAAATCGGCTGTCGGCATAGGTACCCTGCTCTGCGAAGGCATCGGCGACACCATAAGAGTATCGCTATCCGAAGCGCCGGAGGCCGAGCTTCCCGTGGCCCGCATGCTTGCCGACCACTGCCGCCGCCGCCTCGCCAATGAGCAATATATGCCGCAGGGCAGCTGCGACAATCCATCACAACCTTTGGTGGCCGGACTCGAAGACATTCCCGCCGACTACCACGTGTGCGATGTGCCCCTGAGCGGTCCTCTGCCCGAAGGCAAAGTGCTGCTTAGGGCCACATATCCGGCTTCGATGAGCGCCGATGAGGTAACGGTGGCTGCAGCCGTCGACCTCGGCCGCCTGCTGCTCGACGGCTACGGCGATGCCATTGAAATTCAGGCTCCCGCCCTCGACAACGCCCGCATTCAATCGCTGGCATTAGGCATACTCCAGGCCACACGCAGGCGCATAAGCCGCACCGAGTACATAGCATGTCCGGGCTGCGGCCGTACCTTGTTTGACCTTCAGGCAACTCTGGCAAAGGTCAAAGAAGCTACCGGCCACCTAAAGGGACTGAAAATAGGCGTGATGGGCTGTATTGTTAACGGCCCTGGCGAAATGGCCGACGCCGACTTCGGCTATGTTGGCGCCGCTGCCGGATGTATCAGCCTGTACAAAGGCAAGGAATGTATCGAACGCAATATTCCCGCCGACGAGGCCCTGCCGCGTCTGATTAACCTTATAAAAGCCAACGGCCTCTGGGTTGAACCACATAAATAATGTACAACTACTTTACTCTCAGCAACGGACTTCAGGTGATACACCGGCGTACACCCGGCGCAGCGGCCGGATACTTCGGCGTGACCGTCCGGGCGGGCAGCCGCGACGAACAGGAAGGCTCATTCGGCCTCGCCCACTTTGTGGAGCATACACTGTTCAAAGGCACCGGCCGACGTTCGGCCTGGCACATACTCAACCGTATGGAGGCGGTTGGCGGCGAACTCAACGCCTTTACCTCAAAGGAGGAAACGACAGTGTACACCGCCTTTCCGGCAGCCAGGCTCGACCGTGCCGTCGAACTGGTGGCCGACCTGCTGCTGAACTCGCGCTTTCCCGCTCCTGAACTGCAACGCGAGCGTGAGGTGGTGGCCGACGAAATCGACTCGTACCTCGACCAGCCCGCCGAAGCCGTGTTCGACGACTTCGACGACCTGCTCTTCGCCGGCAGCAGCCTGGGGCACAACATCCTGGGCACTACCGCCGACCTTGAGCGCTTCGGCAGCGAAGAGTGCCGCAGCTGGCTCGAGCGCTGGTACACAGCCGACAACATGGTGGCCTTTTACAGCGGACCCGCCGGAGCCGACCGCGTGCACACATGCCTGGAGCGACACCTGAGCGCTCTGCCTGCAGGTGCCAACCCGCATGATATGCCGCAGCTGTGCATCAACCCGCCCTTCGACACCTCGCGCAGCGTTGGCTCGCACCAGAGCCACACTGTAATAGGCTGCCGCATAGGCGGATTATATTCGCCCGACCGCTTCGCCATGTCGCTACTGGCCAACATTTTGGGCGGACCGGGCATGAATTCGCTGCTGAACGTACAGCTGCGCGAGCGCCGAGGCCTTGTGTATACAGTCGAGGCATCTACCGCACTATACACCGACTGCGGCGTTATGAGCATATACTACGGCTGCGACCACCACGACGAGCAGCGTTGCCGCCGGCTGGTGCAACAGCAACTCGAGGCCGTGGCTGCAGGAGAAACCATAAACGAGCGCAAAATGCGTATGGCAAAAAAACAATATCTGGGCCAGATGCTGCTCAGCGGCGAAAACCGTGAGAACTCCATTCTCGGAGCCGCAAGAGCCACCCTGTTCCACGGGCGCGCAGCCGACCGCAACGAAATGCGAAACCACATAGACGAAATAAGCCTAGACAGCCTGTGCCGTTGCGCCGAAATTCTGTGTCGAAACTCAAAACTCACCCTGTGCTGACTACAGCCAAAATTCAAATAATTTCTTAACAAACAATTTTAAACCGATGAAATTTAACCGATTCCTTCTTCCCGCCCTTATGGCGGCTGCAATGTGCTCGTGTTCAGACGACCCCAAAGATGATCCGAACAACGACTGGATTGTGAACTTCGACTCCGTAACCGCCTTCACCAAGGACGCATACTGGGAGTTCTGCTACGATAAAGAATACGAAAACTCGCTCACCTTCACCAACTTCGGCGAGTCGGTAAACTTCAGCCACAGCTGTGACGCTACCGAATATGGCGGCCTGACCTACTACTCCTGGAAAGGTTTCACCCCCAGCTGCGCCACCGACCTGAAGGACTATACCGCCGAAGGTACCTGGATTGACCACCAGTGGACAGCTATGCCGGGCCGCGGCGTGAACGGAAGCGATGTGTATATGGTAGGTTTCTGCGACGCCACCGAAACAGCCGACGACGCTCTCACATCGACATCAACCGTAATCACCTCCGTCTCAACCAAAACTTTCTGCCCCAAAACCGTATACGTAACCAACACCACCTACGGCTACTACAGCATGAAGAACGGCTCGGCTTTCAACAAAGCTTTCACCGACACCGACTGGTGCAAACTCACATTCACCGGTGTTGACAACGGCGTGGTAACCGGCGCTGTCGACTTCTATTTGGCCAAGGACGGCGAATATGCCACCAAATGGAGCCCCGTTGACCTCACACCCCTGAACAAGTGCGAGAAAATTGTAATCACCATGGAATCAAGCGATACCGGCCAGTTTGGCATGAACAACGCCTCGTACTTCGCCCTGGGCTGTTTCATCTGGGGATATTAATATGAAAATAGCAAACATTGATCTTGGCGACAAACCGGTGATGCTCGCTCCTATGGAGGACGTCACCGACGCTTCGTTCCGGCTCATCTGCAAAGAGATGGGCTGCGACCTGACGTACACCGAGTTCGTGTCGGCCGATGCACTCATACGCAATATCGCCGCCACTACCCGCAAGCTCGAGATCAATCCTGCCGAAAGGCCCACGGCCATACAGATTTATGGCCGTGAGCCCGAGGTAATGGCTCAGGCAGCCCGTATAGCCGCCGAGGCCCGCCCCGACTTCATCGACATCAACTTCGGTTGTCCGGTGAAGAAGGTGGCGGGCAAAGGCGCCGGTGCCGGACTGCTGCGCGATGTGCCGAAACTGCTCGAAATCACCCGTGCGGTGGTTAATGCCGTCGACCTGCCGGTAACCGTAAAGACTCGCCTTGGATGGGACCACGACAGCAAAATAATCGACACTCTGGCCCTGCAGCTGCAGGACTGCGGCATAAGCGCACTGACCATACACGGACGCACACGGTCGCAGCTGTACAGCGGCGAAGCCGACTGGGAAGCAATCGCACGCGTAAAAGCTCTGCCCGACCTGGAAATTCCGGTAATAGGCAACGGCGATATATGCACTCCCGAACAGCTGGTAAAAGCCTTTGAATACTCCGGCGTCGACGGCATAATGATAGGACGGGCCTCGATAGGTGCGCCATGGATATTCCACGACATGAAGCAGACCATGCTGCACGGTTCATTCACACCGCTGACTCCGGCTCAGAAACTCGACCTGCTGCGACGCCAGATACGCGAGAGCATCGAACGCATCGACGGCTACCGCGGCATTCTGCACATACGCCGCCATCTGGCGGCCTCGCCACTGTTCAAGGGCATACCGGACTTCCGGCCCACACGCATTGCCATGCTGCAGGCCGAAAACATCGACAATCTTTTCAATATTCTCAACCAAATACAACAAACCCACTTATGAAAATTTTCAGCGTTATCATGTCGATGCTCATGCTGGCATCATGCACATTGTCGGCCAAAAACCACTACCCGGCCGAATACCTCGAGAAAACCACCTGGCACGAGGTTCATGTCGACAACTGGACCGGCATTATTGTACAAGGCGTATACACCGTAGAAGTGAAAATTATGCCCGACTCCGCAGGAATTCTGCGGGTACTTGCCAACGACGCTATGATGCGCGACCTCGACGCACGAACCGACGGAGTCACACTCAAAATAGGCATGCACCAGCACAAAAAGAATTGCAATCGCAAAGCCGCTCCGCTGATTATCGCCTACAGCAACGGAAACCTTTCGCAAGCAACGTTACAAGGCAGCGGCGATATTCTGCTGTCATCGCTCAAGACCAACACGCAACTGAACTTATTGCTTCAAGGCAGCGGCGACATCGAGCTGACAGGCGCATCGGTAGGCGAACTGGATGCTTTATTGCAGGGCAGCGGCGACATCGATATTGAAAAAACAACCGTAAAAGGCAATGTAAACCTGTCGCTGCAGGGCAGTGGCGATATCAATGTCTGGAAACTCAAGGCTACAACCGTCAACGGTTCTGTCAAAGGCTCGGGCGACATTGACCTCCACGGTTCCACAAAAACGCTGAATCTGGTATTGCAAGGCAGCGGTGACATCGACGCCGCCAACATGAAGGCAGATGAAATCAAGGCAAACGCCATTGGCACCGGCGGCATCACCATAGGCCACGCCACTAAAGTGGATGTAAAAGGCAAGAATATACGCCAGTCAAAGAAAATCAAACACTAAGGTACTAAATGAAGAAACTGATCATTGCTTTTCTGATGCTTGCGGGCACCGTATTAGCGCTCAAAGCTCAGGGCCCTGTAAAGAAATTCTCCCTCAACGTACACGACTTTACCGAACTTAAGGTCATCAACGCCATCAATGTGGAGTATTATGCGTCGGCTGACTCTGCCGGCACCGTGTGTTTCGAGTGTCCCAAAGACCTTGCGTCGCATCTTATGTTCACCAACAAAAACAATGCACTCCACATTCAGGTCGACTTTGAGAACATCCCATCGCACGAACTGCCTCTGCTGCGTGTGTACTCCACCAATCTGCAGAAAGTTGAGAACTCAGGCGACTCCACCGTGACAGTATGCCGTCTGGCGCCCGTCAATACATTCAATGCACGCCTCATAGGCAACGGCACGCTGCAGGTAAATAATGTCGACGCCGACAACGTCAATGCCTCAATCAGCACCGGCTCAGGCAACCTGCTGATAAACGGCAAAGCGTCCAAAGCCAAATTGTCGAACGTCGGCACCGGCCCTCTTGAAGCCAATGCCCTGACATGCAAGACTGTCAAATGTATACTCGTAGGCACCGGGCCCATTGACTGCCACGCCACCGAACAGCTCAGTATCTTCGGCGCCGGCTCGGGCACGGTATATTACAGTGGAAAACCCAAAAAGATTTCGAACCGCACCATAGGTGTAAAGTCAAACCCTGTTGAATAACCTTAAGAACAAGACCGCCAAAACTCTGAAATGGACACTCATCGACAGAGTGCTTCAGCAGTTGCTCTATGCCGTCACCGGCATTGTGCTGGCCCGCATGCTCTCACAGACCGATTTCGGTCTGGTGGGAGCTGTGCTTGTTTTTCAGGCTTTCGCCTCGCTGCTTATCGACAGCGGCTTCAGCTTCGCCCTGATACAGCGCAAGGAACCAACCCAGACCGATTACAGCACCGTGCTGTGGTTCAATCTCGGAGCGGCGGCTGTGCTGTACACCATCCTTTGGTTTGCTGCCCCGCTGATTGCACTATGCTTCCAGAACGACCTGAGGCTGATTCCGCTGTCGCGCGTAATGTTTCTATCCATAATCCTCAATGCATCGGCCATTGTGCAGACCAACCGGCTGATGAAGCAGATGAATGTCCGGCCCGTAACGGTATCGAACGCTGCCGGTCTGGCTGCGGGAGCCATAGCCGGCATCTGGCTGGCCGTAAGCGGCTTCGGAGCGTGGGCGATAGTGTGGCAGACACTTGTAGCGGCGGCTGTGAAGTCGGCTATACTGTGGCTCGGATGCAGCTGGCGTCCGAGCCCGGTGTTCTCGTGGTCGGCTCTGCGCTCGTTTTTCGGCATTGGAGGCCGCATGATGTTCACCTCGTTTCTGAACACCCTGTTCCTTAACCTGTATTCCTTATTTATCGGCGCCTTTGTAGGCCTGCGCTCGCTTGGTTTCTACACCCAGAGCGACAAGTGGAGCAAAATGGGCATAATGTCGATATCTCAGACTCTTACCTCAAGTTTCCTGCCCCCGCTTTCAGCCGTGCAGGACGACCGCGACCGCTTCCGCCGCATGACCTCGAAGATGAACCGCTTTACGGCCTACATTCTGTTTCCGGCCATGCTGGGCCTGATGGCCCTGGCCACACCGGTGTTCCACCTGCTTTTCGGCACCAAGTGGGACCCCTCGATTCTGCTGTTTCAGCTGTTGCTGCTGCGCGGAGTGTTTACCGTGCTGAATGCTCTGTACAATAACTACCTGCTTGCGTTGGGACACGCACGCAGCATTATGTGGCTTGAGATTCTGCGCGACTCGGTTGCGGTGGTGGCTCTGGCCATAACCTTCCCATACATGGGCCTTGCCACAGCTGACGACCCTGTATACGGCCTTGCCATACTGCTGTGGGGGCAGCTTGCCTCATCGGCCATAACCTATGTGGCCACTCTGATTGTGGTGTGCCGCCATGTGGAGATACGCCCGTGGAACTATCTGCTCGACCTGGCACCCTGCGCAGCCCTTACTCTGGCTATCATACCTCTTATGCTGTGGATAGGCTCGCTTACCTCCTCGCCTCTGCTGCAACTGCTGGCCGAAACTGTGGTGGCGCTTACTCTATATCTCGGCATCAACCGTCTGCTGGGCTCGCGGATTCAGACCGATGTGTTTGCTTTCGCCCGAGGCAAGGCTTCGTTCTAAGAGGTTGTTTAAATCTCAATTACATCATCAGCGACAAAAGCCCTCGGTGACGGCTTGCCCAGCAAGTCGGGCAGGCGCATGGGCGATATGCCGCTGCCCGGACGCTTTACAGTAAGATTCTGTTCGCTGAATAGTTCGCCGACCGCAATGTCGCGCGCCGCAACTATGCTTTTGCGGGCTACCGCACGGTTGGCTCGCTCCGAATCGGTGATGCGCTTGCAACCGTCGCCCAGCGCTTGCTCTATGTTACGCACAGCGCTCACAAGGGCCGACAACTCGGCGGGCTCGAGCGAGGCCACATGGTCGGGGCCGGGCAAAGTCTTGTCGAGAGTAAAATGCTTTTCAATCACATCTGCCCCCATGGCCGCGGCGGCAATCGCAACCTCTATACCTTGTGTGTGGTCGCTGTAGCCCACGCGGGTGCCGAATGTACGACGCAGGGTTTCCATGGCCCGCAGGTTCACGTCGGCCATGGGTGTGGGATATTCGGTGTTGCAGTGCAGCAAGGTTATGTCGCTGATGTCAAGACCGCCGACGCACAATACCCCTACGGCATCTTCCACCTCCTGCAGCGTGCTCATACCCGTCGACATTATCACCGGCTTGCCGAGGGCGGCTATCCTCTGCAGGTACGGCAGATTGGTAATCTCGCCGGAAGGCAGCTTCCAGTAATCCATAGGCAGAGTAGCCAGAAAGTCGATACTCGGCAAATCGAAAGGAGTCGACAGAAAGCGCGGGCCACGACTGTTGCAGTACTCGCTGAGGCTTCGGAAACTATCGTAGCCAAGCTCAAGTTTCTTGAGCATGCCGAACTGGCTGTCGTCGCTGTCCGGTCCGAGATTGCGCCGCTGATAGTCGGCCTTACGTGCCGAGCGGTTTACAATGCACTCGGTTTTGAATGTCTGGAACTTTATATAATCCACGCCTGCCGCATGGGCCACATCCACCATCCGGCGCGCCATTTCCACCGACCCGTTGTGATTCACACCGGCCTCGGCTATGATTGTTACTGCCATATCAGATTACTCCAAAATATTTACCTGCTTTTTCTATCGAATGCAGCACCAGCGAACCGGCGCCAATCACTGTATCGTCGGGTATGCTCACGCCATGGGCCAGCACAGCGCCGCTGCCTATGAAACAGCGGGCACCTATACGGCATCCGCCGTTGACGGTCGCACGGGTAGACACATGGGTGAAATCGCCAACTTCGCTGTCATGCTCCACTATTGCCCCCGAATTGATTATGCAATGGCGCCCTACCCGTGCGCCGGCGTTGACAAGGGCATGGTGCAGCACTGCTGTGCCGTCGGCCACTGCGGCATGCACCGACACGTGTGCCGTGGCTGCCACCACCGTGACCGCACGCCCGCCGGCAGCTTCTAACGCAGCGGCAAGAGCCACCCGGCGCGACGGGTCGGAGATACTGCCGAGAGTAACTACAAAATTATATCCGGCGGCTGCAAGTGATGCAATATCATCGTCGCACCCCACCACTGGATAAGACAAAGTGTCGGACTGCACACCGGGGCGCTCTATCACGCCCGCAATATGCAGTCCGACGCTCTCTGCAGCGTCGGCCACCGACCGGCAGTGGCCTCCGCCTCCTATGAGGATTATATCCATTATTTATTTCAGTGTTCCGGCCTCGGCCTGCTTAATCATCTCAGGCGAAGCGTAGATGTAGATTTCCACACGGCGGTTTTGGGCACGGCCTGCAGCGGTATCGTTGCTGGCCACATAGTCGGCCATAGGAATACCCTGGCTGGTCATACGGGTTGCAGCAACGCCCTGGTTGGCGAGATAGCTGAGTACTGCGCCGGCACGGTCGTTGGAAAGTTTTTCGTTAACAGCCAGCGAACCGGTGTTGTCGGTAAAGCCGAGTATACGCACATCGGTACCGGGGTTCTGCTTGAGGTTGGCGGCAAAGCGGCTCAGGTCGGCCTTAGCCTGCTCGTTGAGTGTATATTTTCCGGTGGGGAAAAGGATGCCTCCGTCAAATGTAACCTTGATGGCCTGCAGACCGTTGTCGTCGGTGGTCTGTTCTACCTTGGCCTGCTCGGCGAGCTGTTTCTCGAGTTCCTTCTGCTGCTTGTCCATCTTGTTGCCGATAAGAGCACCTGCTCCTGCACCTACTGCCGCGCCGATAGCCGCGCCGATACCGGCACCTTTGCCACCGCCGATAAGCGCTCCTACACCGGCACCTACGCCGGCGCCGCCACCGCCGCCAATCAGGGCGCCTTTACCGGTGTTTGTCAGTGAGTTACAAGAAGTTTCGGCTATCATAAGGCTGCCTGCAATGAGGGCCATACATACAATCTTGAAAATTTTCATCTGAGTTTTATGTTTAGTTATGACTATATTACACGATATTTAACCTTTGCTGTTTTACAAAATTACAAAAAACTTACTGTATTAGTTTGTTCTGATAACATTTTTTTGGTAAATTTGTAATCAAATACTATACCATAATTAAGTATGTGCTCTGCGAAATCTACTACCCACAATCGTAAAAACCTTATTCTAAGCCATTTGGGTGCAATCCTTACAGTTTCAATCTGGGGTGCGTCGTTTGTTTCAACCAAAGTGCTGCTGGAGAACCGCCTCAGTCCTTCGGAAATTTATATCCTGCGATTCCTGATGGCTTACCTGCTGATTCTGATTGTATGCCATAAAAAACTTTGGGCGCACTCACTGCGCGACGAACTGCTGTTCGCCTCTTGCGGTCTTTGCGCAGGTTCGATTTACTTCCTTGCCGAAAACACAGCTCTCGAATATACCCTCACCACAAATGTAGCCCTGCTTACCGCCACATCGCCGTTGTTTACAGCTATGCTGGCCGGATTGATATATAAGTCGGAACGGCCCGGTCAAGGCGCTGTCATAGGCTCGCTGGTGGCATTCTTAGGCGTGGGATGTGTGATTTTCAACAGTAGTACCAATCTGGAAATACGGCCTTTAGGCGATATTCTGTCGCTGCTTGCCGCTGTCAGCTGGAGTGTATATTCGCTGGTACTACGGCGCCTTAACGCCAACTACGACATCTGGTTCATAACCCGCAAGACTTTCTTCTACGGTGTTCTTACAGCTCTGCCTTTCGCGGCCATGCAGCCCGGCAGCGAAAACTTAATCGCCACCCTGCAGAAGCCCGAGGTAATCGGCAACTTGCTGTTCCTCGGTGTTGGAGCTTCCATGGTAGCATATGTGATTTGGGCCCGCACCGTCGACTGTATGGGTGCCGTAAAGGCCAATAACTATATGTACCTGCAGCCTATAATCACCATGATTATCTCGGCCATAGTGATTAACGAACACGTAACACTGATTGGCTATATAGGCATAGCACTGATTCTCGGCGGCCTGTGGCTGGGCGACGAACTCACCCGCCGCGCGGCAATGAAAAAATGAGTATCCGAACATACGAAACATAAAAAAATCCGGGCAATGCCCGGATTTTTTTATTCCATCATGTTTGCCAGAGCAGCCACTGCAGGGTCGCTGCTATTGCGATACGGCTCAAGCTCTATCTCCGGCACAGCTGCCCCGATTGCCCGAAGATTGGCCAGCAGGCGCAGGCCTGTGTATGTAAGCCTGTCGCCGCTGCCGGGGCTCAGAGCCTTGCTCACAAGCGACGAGGCAAAAGGCAGTTTGCGCAGCAGACGGTGGCATAGTATATCGGCCTCCTCGGCGCAGAGCGCATCCGACATCCACTGCATGGCTTTCTCCTCGGTCATGGCTTCGACAGGATGTATCATCGGCGCCATAAGGCGGCTGCAACGGGTACTCGAATTGGCATGCAGGGCATCGGACAGTTCCACACTGTGGGGTGTCACGGCGGCAATCTCCACCAGCTGCGGCAGATTCAGACCGAATATTATATGGTATGGCGAACCGGCACGGCGCAGCGTATCGGCTATGATGCCGTTACGCATGGCAAAGAAGTGCCGCTTCACCGTCTGCATAGGGTTCATGATTTTTTCTCGGCGAGGTGCTGCTGCCACTTCCATGCCGATACCATGGTATCGGCAAGCGGGGTATCCGCTACCCAGCCAAGTACTTCATTGGCTTTCTTGGGGTTGGCCCACACCTTTTCGATATCGCCTTCACGACGGCCTACAATCTTGTGTGGTACTTTCACACCGGTAGCCGACTCGAAAGTGTCGATAAGTTCGAGTACCGACACTCCGTTGCCTGTGCCGAGGTTGAAAATCTCGATACGGTCGAGGCTCTTGCCCTCAATCATGCGCTTCACGGCTATTACGTGTGCCTTGGCGAGGTCTACTACGTTGATGAAGTCGCGGATGCAGCTGCCGTCGGGGGTGTCGTAATCGTTGCCGAACACGCTCAGTTCCTTGCGTATGCCTATGGCGGTCTGGGTCAGATAGGGTATCAGGTTCTGAGGAACGCCCAGGGGCAGCTCGCCGATAAGTGCCGACGGGTGCGCGCCCACCGGATTGAAATAGCGCAGAATGATGGCGTTGAAGTTGGCGCCCGAACGGATGGTGTCGGTAATAATTTCCTCGCTTATCTGCTTGGTATTGCCGTAAGGCGATGTTGCGGGCTTGATGGGCGATTCCTCGGTTACGGGATTTACATCGGGCTCGCCGTAAACGGTACAGCTCGACGAGAATACGAAACCTTTGACATTGTATTTTCCAACCATCTCAAGCAGATTCATCAGTGAGTTGAGGTTGTTGCGGTAGTAAAGCAGTGGTTTCTGTACCGATTCGCCCACGGCTTTGGACGCGGCGAAGTTGATAATGCCCTCTATGCCGGGATAAGCCTGAAATAGACAGTCGAGTGTCGACAGGTCGTTTACATCTCCTTCAATAAAGGCCGGACGCACTCCGGTGATGGCTTCGATTCCGTCGAGGACTTCGCGGTTAGAGTTCGAAAGATTGTCGATGATTACAACATCGAAACCTGCATTGATAAGTTCTACAGTAGTATGGCTGCCTATATATCCGGTGCCACCTGTAACAAGAATACGAGTTTTTGACATAGTTGATTGCGATTTATTTTGCAAAGTTAGTGATTTTTACATTACGGACAGGCATATCCATAAGTAAATTATAAGCACAAAATAACCAAATACAAGTAACCAAATACAAGTAATTTTGTGCCTACACTCACAGCAGATGTATTGTCATACCGCAGCGGGCGCAGTCAAAGTCGGCACGCATGCGCACATTTCCATCTGTAGCCTGCAGAAACCAGCTGCCCGGCGATGCGCCGCAGCGTATGCACTGCCCTAACTCGCGCCGCAGACAGTAGCGGGTAGTCATTACAACGGGTTCGCCTGCCGGACGTCGGATTTCGGCTGCTGGCTCGATGTCGGTCACGCCGTGCGACTGATAGAAGTCGCGGGCCATACGGTTGGCCACATTGGCGTGATAGCTCAGCGAGTGGCTGCCTGCGTCGGCGGCAGTGTCTTCCTTGCGGCGAATGTCGCTACGGAAGCGTATACGCTGTGCCCGGTCGAGCTGTTCGATGGCCCTGCGCCGCAGCTCTACCAGTGCCGATACAGGCATAAAGCGGTCGCCTATGCGGTCGCTGACTCCGGCAGCGCGATAAATGCTGTCGCCAAGGCGCCCAAGTGTGTCGCGCCGTTTGGCTTCCTGCTGCGTGCGGGCCGGCTGCAGGTCGACCTCCATGGCCACGCTCACACGGTTGCCGCGGCAGTCGGCGGCGTCGAGGGCCACTCGCCTGTCGGCACACGGCCGCAGTGTAAATTCCACATCAATGGTGCGTGTGGCCGTATGCATGGCCATGAGTTCGTCCCAGGCTTTGTCGCGGTTGCGGTACACGGTTGTGCCCGGACTGAGGTCCGCAGGCTTTTCGGCCAGGTAAAGGGTATTGCCGTCGGCACGATTCACACGCGCGCCGCAAAGCCTGCCGTCGGCACCAAACCAGCCTATACCGTCGCCGTTGGCGAGTGTTTCACAGCTTTTCAGGCTAATACGGTTTCCTCGTACAGTCTGCACACAGCCAATATTTCGCCCTACATATTTGGGTGTGGCCGAGGCGGCCATGCGCACATCGGAAGCGGGACGTCCGCCAAGGAAGTACGAGGTGAAACCGCGGTTAAAGGCTCGCCCGGGGTCCGGGGGGAAATGCAATTCGATGCGTCCGGCCGAGGCACGACGCCAGCGCTTCGGGTCTGTGGCCACCAGAGCATCAAGCGCCAGCGAATACGAGGCCACCACATTTTTGACGTATGCAACGTCCTTCAGGCGTCCTTCGATTTTGAACGACGATGCTCCGGCGCGGGCCAGTTCTGCCAGTGAGTCAAGGCGATTCATGTCGCGCAGACTCAGCCAGTGGCCGTCGGCAGCAAGCCGGCGCCCGCTGCTGTCGCTGAGCGAATAGCGCAGACGGCATATCTGAGGGCACTCGCCCCGGTTGGCGCTGCGCCCCATGCTCAGGGCACCGGCATGGCAGTCGCCGCTATAGCTCACACACAGAGCGCCATGGACAAACACCTCCAGGGGCACCGATGTGGCGGCGCGGATGGCGGATATCTCGTCGAGCGACAGTTCGCGTGCGAGTACCAGTTGCGAAAATCCGGCCTGCTCCAGAAAGCGCGCCTTGGCAGGGTCGCGGGTGTCGCACTGTGTGCTTGCATGCAGTGCTATCGGCGGCAGATTCAGGCGCAGCAGTGCCATATCCTGCACTATCAGGGCATCCACTCCGGCGTGGTAAAGTTCCCACACAAGCTTGCTGGCAGCCTCCAGCTCATTGTCGTATATTATTGTGTTGACGGTCACATACACCTTGGCATCGAAGCAGTGGGCGTATTGGCACACACGCCGTATACTTTCCACACTATTGCCTGCTGCCGAGCGGGCGCCGAAAGCCTCGGCGCCGATATACACCGCATCGGCACCGTGTCGGATGGCCTCTATGGCAGTGTCGGCGTCGCGGGCCGGCGCCAATAATTCAAGTTTCTGCATAAAGCTGTCTGCTGCTGATTGATATGCCGTCGAGCAGCCCGAAAACATACTCGCGCGATGCGTTTATTAGCCGTGTATCATGGGCATCGGAATTAACCAGTATGGTTGCTCCTGAGGCAAGCAGGCGCGGCAGATGGCGCATGCTCGGAAAAAGGCGTCCGTGCCGCACATAGCTTTTGGTGTTCACTTCCACTATTAATCCGCTCTCGGATATAGCCTCGAACATGCGGTTAATCCACTCGGCATACCAAGGCTCGTCTTCAATGCCCGGCTGCCATAGCGAGGCATTATGGGCTACTTTGTCGAAGTGTCCGAGAATATCGAAACCTCCGGCCTCTATCATTTCGAGCGATTGTCGGAAATAGGTATCGACAACATAGCGTATGTCGCCGTTGAAATTCCGCTGCATATTGTCGCTGAAACGCTCGAAATTGCCGTCTATGTCTACCAACGTACCGTTCTGTGTGGGGATGAAATGCACCGAGCCGATACTATAGTCCAGCCCGAGGTCGCGGAAATAGCTGTGCGACGGACCCCACATAGGGCCCAGATAGTCGATTTCCATACCGGCATAGAAGTTCACACGGTCGCCGTAGCAGCGGCGCGCCTCGGCCACGTCGGCCAGATATCCGTCGACATCGGCCTGCGACATATTGCAGCTTGATTCTACCGGTATGGGCGCATGCGGCGAAAAGCCGTAGTACCTGAAACCGGCGGCCGCTGCCGCGGCGGCGAATTCCGCCACCGTGGCCCGGCCGTCGCAGTATTGGGTATGTCCATGAAAATTGTACAGCCGGGTATCGGCTGCTATCTGTCTGAAGTCTGGTCGGGACATTATTTTTTAATCTGCGCTGAAGTTTCAGTGGGGCGGCCAAGCGACTCGCGCATGTTGGTATCGGCCTCCATATTCTTGAGTCTGTAGTAATCCATCACACCCAGATTGCCGTCGGTAAAAGCCTTGGCCATTGCGCGGGGCAGTTCGGCCTCGGCCTCGATAACCTTGGCACGTGCCTCCTGGGCCTTGGCCTTCATTTCCTGTTCCAGGGCTATTGCCATAGCTCGGCGTTCTTCAGCCTTGGCCTGTGCTATGTTTTTGTCGGCCTGGGCCTGATCAATCTGCAGAGCGGCGCCTATGTTCTTGCCTATGTCGATATCGGCGATGTCGATTGAGAGAATCTCGAAAGCGGTGCCGGAGTCGAGGCCCTTTTTCAGCACCAGACGCGAAATCGAGTCGGGGTTTTCGAGTACCTGCTTGTGCGACTCCGATGAGCCTATGCTCGACACGATACCCTCGCCGACACGGGCCAGCACTGTATCTTCGCCGGCGCCGCCCACCAGCTGGTGGATGTTGGCGCGCACTGTCACACGGGCCTTGGCTATGAGCTGGATACCATCCTTGGCCACAGCGGTTACCGGCGGGGTGTCTATTACCTTGGGGTTTACACTCATCTGCACGGCCTGGAACACATCGCGGCCTGCGAGGTCGATTGCGGTAGCCATCTTAAGCGACAGCGGTATATTGGCCTTTGAGGCCGACACAAGTGCATGTACCACCTTCTCTACATTGCCGCCGGCAAGATAATGGGCTTCGAGGTCGTCGCGGGTCACATCGGACAGTCCGGCCTTGTGGGCCTCAATCATGGCGCGAACTATTACCGACGCCGGCACCTGGCGGATGCGCATCAGCACCAGCTGCAGCAGCGATATTTTCACGCCACTAACCCGGGCCGAAATCCACAGGAAGAACGGACAATAGTAAAAGAACACCAGCAGCACGATTATGGCCGCCACAATGATCAAAATTACGGTTGTTTCCATTTATTAATAATATTAGGGTTTAATATTAGGGTTATTGCATTCCTGTTTCATATTTCACCACCTGATTGCGGGCGCGTTTGAGTTCGGCGCTGAGGGAGCTGCGACGGTGTTCGAGCGAGCGGATTTCGCCGGCAAGGTCGCGGGCACCGGAGGCATATCTGGCCCGCAGAGCCGACAGACGGTCGTCAATGTCGGCCTGCTCGCGCTGCAAGGCTATGACATTGGTCATGGCATGGCGCGCATCGGAGCTGCGGAAGTCCGACAGGTTGGTATACAGACGGCCTCCGGCCGACAATGTGAACAGATTGCCCCCACGGGCCTGCTCGCCCTCCGTCTGGCGCGGGCTATGCACCTTAGCCAGGCGCTCGCTGTAGTCGCGCACCGAGGTCTGTGTGGCCTTGATGTCGGTGAGCAGTGCCAGCGAGGCTATGTCCTCGCGGTCTGCCGGATAGTTCACACGCACATCAGAGGGTACAAACACATATATATTCACTTTGCCGTCGGGGGCATTGCGGTCAGTGGCCCACCAGCCCAGACCTGATGCCTCGTCGATTGCCAGCATATAGTCGTTGTAGGGCGAGTTATAGGGCATGCCCACGTTCTGTGGCACGGTGTACCCGCCTTCGTCGTTGCGGCGTGTCAGAAATATATCGTAGCCGCCTATCGAGCCTTCGCCGTCAGAGGCGTAGTACAGCGATATACCGTCGGCCATCAGAAAGGGGTATGAGGCGTTTTCGCCCTGCCCCAGACCGGGGTCGAGCTCGCCTTCGCCCTCAATGGTACCGTCGTCGAGAATCGAGGCGCCCATCAGCCGGCTCACGCCGTCATCGCCTGGGGCGGCCCAGATAATCTCACGGCCACACTCGGGAGTAAAGGCTACTTCGGCGTAGTCGCTCTCACGACCGGTGCCGAGGGTCAGCCGGCCGGCCTCCGGCGACAGCCGGTAGTTGAGGAAAAACGCTTCGGCATCGACGGTAAGCGAGTCGATTACCTCGATTTGCTCTACGCGGTCAAGCATGTTGCGCATAGTAATGATACGCGCGCGCAAGGCATCGAGGGCCTCGTTCTGCTCATTGGTGAGGCGTGTCTTCTTCGATTTGTTGGCCTTGGTTTCCCAGTTATCGAGCAACTCCGACGCCTCGTCAAGGCGGTATTGGCCAACCATCCCGGCAGCTTCTTCGAGCGGGCTTGCGGCCAACGCCGGAAGTGCCGCCGCCATTACTATCGTAAGGAGAGTCTTTCGCATATATCTAAGAGGCTGTTAAAAATTCTTATTCGGTTATTTCCACCCTGTTGCCCTCCGGGTCGAGCACCACGCCCATATAGCAGCCGTTGACTGCCACAAAGGGCTCGCAGGCCACGGTGTTGCCGTCGGTACGCAGCAGCTCTATCAGAAAATCCACGCCCTGGCGTGAGCCTGTGCTCACGGCCAGATGCGCAGTGGTGGGTTGTGCCGACTGTTTGTCGCTGTGATGCAGAATCTCGAGGGACGAGGCCGACGGGTCGGACGAGCGCAGAAAGTAGCACTGCACGCCGCGGGCGGGGTCGCTGTAGAGTTCCGACGAACTCATGGCAAAGTAGCGCATGTACCAGTAGCGCAGCCGTTCGATGTCGTTGGCCTCGATGCCTATGTGTGAAAGTCTCATGCTTTGAGTTCGTTGATTATGGTGTTGAAGGCCTCGCCGAGTCCGTCCTTGTCCTTGCCGCCGGCCTGTGCGAAGCCGGGCTGACCGCCGCCACCGCCTTTGATGGCCTTGGCTGCCGAACGCACCAGTGCCGAGGCGTTCTTGCCCGAGTTCACTATATCGTCGGTGAGCATTACTGTAAGCAGGGGTTTGCCGGCCTGGTCAAAGGTAGCGCCCACAAAGGCGGTGGGCTGCTTGGCACGCTTGCGCACTTCGAAGGCTATGTTCTTAACCATCTCGGGCAGGCGCGGACCTTTGAGTTCCACCAGGGCTATATCGCCCAGATAAGCAGCCTGCTGCATCAGCTTGTCGGTCATATTGACCACACGCTCGGCAAAGTATTCCTCGGCCTGCTTGCGCAGGGTGGCGTTCTCCTCTATCGACTTGCGCAGAGCACCCAGCACGTCGGGGGCGTTGTTGAACATGGCGCCAATCTGGTAGAGGGTATCGGAAACACTGTCGATAAAGTCCTCGACCTTGCTGCCGGTGATGGCCTCGATGCGCCGTATACCTGCGGCAATTGAGCTTTCGGAGAGTATGCGTATCATGCCTATGTTTCCGGTGTTGGGCACATGGGTACCGCCGCAGAGTTCCACCGAGTCGCCGTAGCGTATCACACGCACTTCATCGCCGTATTTTTCGCCGAAGAGGGCCATGGCGCCCATCTCGCGGGCTTCGGCAATGGGTACACCGCGCCTTTCGTCGCAGGCCATGGCCTGACGCACACGCTTGTTGGCCAAATGCTCAACCTTGCGAATTTCTTCGGGAGTAAGTTTCTGGAAGTGGCTGAAGTCGAAGCGCAGCACATCGGGCGATACAAAGGAGCCTTTCTGCTCCACGTGTGTACCCAGCACTTCGCGCAGGGCCTGGTGCAGCAGGTGAGTAGCGCTGTGGTTGCGCGAGGTGGCCATGCGGGCTTCGGTGTCTATTGCCGCGCGGAAGTCGGCTGCGGGGTCAGCCGGCAGAGTGGTGCTCAGATGCACTCCTACTCCGTTTTCACGCTTGGTGTCGTATATGTCGATGCTCCGGCCGGTGGCTGTGTCGGTAAGGGTGCCGCGGTCGCCGGTCTGACCGCCCATCTCGGCGTAGAAGGGGGTGCGGTCGAGAATTATCTGATAAAATTCGCGGTTTTTCTGTTTTACCTTGCGGTAGCGGAGTATGCGGCATTCGGCCTTGGTAAAGTCATAGCCTACAAACTCCTGCTCGCCATCGCGCACAGTGACCCAGTCGGTGGCCTCCACGGCGGCAGCATTGCGGGCACGCGACTTCTGCGCTTCCATCTCACGGTCGAAGCCCTCGCGGTCGAGGGTCATGCTGTTCTCGCGCAGAATCAGGTCGGTGAGGTCAAGCGGGAAGCCGTAGGTATCGTAGAGTGTAAAGGCCTGCTTGCCGCTGATGCTGTCGCTGCCGGCCTTGCGTGCCTGGGCCATTGCGTCGTCGAGCAGGCGGATACCGTTCTCGAGCGTGCGCAGGAACGAGTCTTCCTCTTCCTTGATTACCCGCATGATGAGTTCTCGCTGGCTGGGCAGTTCGGGATAAGCCTCGCCCATCGAGTCGATGAGAGTGTCGACCAGGCGATACATGAATGCGTTTTTCTGCCCCAGGAAGGTGTAGGCATAGCGCACTGCGCGGCGCAGTATACGGCGTATCACATAGCCTGCCTTGGCGTTGCCTGGCAGCTGACTGTCGGCAATGGAGAATGCGATTGTACGCACATGGTCGGCCACCACACGCATGGCCACGTCGGCCTTGTGGTCCTTGCCGTATTCCATGCCCGAGAGATCGGCGATTTTGCCAATCAGCGGGGTGAACACGTCGGTGTCGTAGTTCGAAGTCTTGCCCTGCAGGGCCATGCACAGACGTTCGAAGCCCATGCCGGTGTCGATTACCTTGGCGGGCAGGGGCTCCAGCGAGCCGTCGGCCTTGCGGTTGTACTGCATGAACACCAGGTTCCAGATTTCGATTACCTGAGGATGGTCTTTGTTTACCATTTCGGCTCCGGGTATGAGGTTGCGCTCGGCCTGCGGACGCAAGTCGATATGGATTTCGGAGCAGGGGCCACATGGACCGGTGTCGCCCATCTCCCAGAAGTTGTCGTGCTTGTTGCCGTTGATTATGTGATCGGCAGGCAGATGGCGCTCCCATATAGCGGCAGCCTCGTCGTCGCGGCTCAGACCTTCATCGGGCGCGCCTTCGAACACTGTGGCGTACAGGCGCTCGGGGTCGAGCTTGAGCACGTCAACCAGGTATTCCCATGCCCAGTCGATGGCTTCTTGCTTGAAGTAGTCGCCGAACGACCAGTTGCCCAGCATTTCGAACATGGTGTGGTGGTATGTATCCATGCCCACTTCCTCGAGGTCGTTATGCTTGCCCGACACTCGCAGGCACTTCTGCGAATCGGCTACGCGGGGGTACTTGGCCGCCTTATTGCCCAGAATAATATCCTTGAACTGGTTCATACCGGCGTTGGTGAACATAAGTGTGGGGTCGTCTTTGATGACCATAGGAGCGGAAGGCACAATGTGGTGTCCCTTTCCGGCAAAGAAAGTTTTAAACGATTCTCTGATTTCTTTTGCAGTGAGCATATTTTTGAAAATTTATCTTCATCTATTTAAATGCGCATGCGCGCAATTACATGCAAAGTTACAAAGTTTTTTGCGTATATGCAAATTTTACTTACACGCCGAGTCCGCGCCTCAGTCATGCACAGCCACGAAATGCCACGTCAAAGATTTTTTTTGAAAAAATCTTCATAAAATTTGTGTATTCAAAATAATCGTTTTAACTTTGCCAAGTGCATAGCCATTGCAGGCCGTGCACAGTGAAATGAACTTTAAAATCAAACAATAATTATCATTTCCTTATGAAAAAAGTTTACTCCGCATTGTTCGCCGCAGGCTTCAGCGCTTTCGCCTGCTCGGCTGCAAACCCCACTCCGGCATCTCCCGTACTGCCTCAGTTCAGCCTCGAGACTCTGAGCGCCGGAATCGGCAGCAACGTAACCGTAGCCAACAACTCTGCCAACGGCATGATGAAGGCTGCCGCAAACAACAATGCCCCCGCCACCCTCACAGGCCTCGACCTCTGCTTCAACTGGACCTACATTGCCCAGGATGGCCAGATGCCCATGTCGCAATCCCTTACACTCAGCCTTACCAAAACCGAAGACGGTGTACAGTCCTATTCCGCCACCGGCTTCCTCGCAGGCATGATGGTTGAGGAAGTAAAACTCCACCCCATGGAACTGCTGTACGAACCTGCTACCGGTACCCTCGTGATTCCCGCTGCCCAGACTATCGCAGAGTTTAAGGGCGACAAATTTACCATATGGAACTATCGCAAAGATGACGATCGACTGTATTCCGGAATAAACTTCTTCTTCGAATACAACAACGGTACATTCGAGTGGAAAAACCCCATAGACGTGACAAACGATGCCGGCCAGCTTGAACCATTTACCACAAAGAGCCTCGTAGTCGGAGCCCTCAAAAGCGATGGAGTTTCAGCTATGGTTCAGGCAACCAATCTTGAGTTCCGCGTTGCTCAGGGCCGTATGTCCTACACCGGCGACCTTATCGACAAAAACACCGGCTCGACTATACCTACCAATGTTGAAGGCCCCCTGTTTACTTCGGTCGAAAATGGTCAGCTCATAGTAGAAAACTTCGGCTCGCCAAACTTCGAGTGGCTTGTTCCTTTCACCGTCAACACTGCCAACCAGACTATAACCTGCGAAAACGTACAACTTTTCTCCGAAGGCGGTGTTCCCTACTACCTGTCGTCAGCCAAGGAACTCTTCAATGAATATGAAGACGAAGGCACCTACAAAGTTGTGGCTCCCTACACCGTAGCCGACGGCAAGACAACCGTGAATGTCGGTGAGTGGAACGCATTCGCATACGACGCCGCCACTAAGGAAGACGTAAACGCCTATGTAAAATTCTACAACACCAAGATGGTATTAAACTTCGACCTCAACGCTATGTTTGCCTCAGTAGGCAACATCGCAGTTGACGAAGCCGATGCCAACGCTCCCGTAGAATACTACAACCTTCAGGGCGTACGCGTTATGAACCCCGAAAACGGCCTCTACATTCGTCGTCAGGGCAAGAACGTTACCAAGGTTATCCTCTGATAACAATCCGGTAATCAGATACACCAAAAAGGCCGCACCAAGTTGGTGCGGCCTTTTTGTGTTTTGCTAAATGACGATTTTTTATTAACTTTGCACCATGTCACGCAAAACATTCTACCGATACAACCCGGCCACCGACGGATACGAACGTGTTTACCCGTCAGCCCGACAACGGCTCTGGAGCGTGCTGCGGCAGACAGTGATAGGCGTTGCAGCAGGTATTGGCGTGGCATTGGCGGCATATTATATCATAGATTTTCCGCGCGAAAAAAAACTGCGCGACGAAAATCAGCGTCTGCGGGCAAGCGTAGAACTGCTCGACCGTCGCAGCGACCGCGCCATTGATGTGATGGAAGACATAATGGCACGCGACAATAACTTTTACCGAGTGATGCTTCAGGCCGACCCGTTGCCCCCGGGCCGACGTCTGGCAGGCCTCGAACGACAGCGCCTGTACGAAGAATACGACACCATGCCCGACTACAGCCTGGTCGGGGCCGTGACCGATAAGCTCGACCTGCTCGACCACATGATTTACGCACAAAGCAACTCGTTCGACGAACTGCGGCAACAGGCTGCAAGCCTGAAAGACCGTGCCGAACACGTGCCGGCCATACCGCCTGTATCGGCAAAACACCTCAAGCAGATGGCCTCGGGCTACGGTTACAGGCGCGACCCTGTGTACGGAACTTCGCGCTTCCACGAGGGTATGGACTTCGCGGCCGACATCGGCACCCCGGTGTACGCCACAGCCGACGGTGTGGTGGACTGGGCCGACTGGAAAAGCGCCTACGGAAATCTCATAGAGCTGCGCCACGGTTATAACTACACAACACGCTATGCACATCTGTCGAAAATCTTGGTAAAAAAAGGCCAGATGGTTAAACGCGGCGACCAGATAGGTCTGGTTGGAAACACCGGCAAAAGTACCGGACCACACCTGCACTACGAGGTTCGCCTGGCCGGACAGCCCCAGAATCCGGTAAACTATTACTTCTACGACCTCTCGCCGGAGGAATACGACGCCATGATACGCCGGGCCGAAAACGCAGGACATGTGATGGATTAGCCTCACAACCGCTTTATGGACGAACTGAACAAAAAATACTATAAAATCGGCGAGGTGGCCCGGATACTCGAACTGCCTCAAAGCACCCTGCGATTCTGGGAAAGCAAATTCAGCATCATAAGGCCGCGGCGCAACGACCGCGGCACACGCTTCTACACTCCCGGCGATATGGAGCGCCTGCGAATGGTAAAATATCTCGTACACGAAAAGGGGCTGAAAATCGAAGCCGCCGTCGAGCAGGTTAACCGCAACCGCAGCAACGTAAGCCGCCGATTCGAGGTTATTGAACGCCTCAGAACCATACGCGCCACGCTCACCGATATTCTCGACGCGCTCCGATAATGCGGTAGATTGGGCAACGGGGCTTAAAGTTTGTATGGGGCTTAAAGTTTGTATAATGTTGCCCTCGCCGGGGCGTTTCTTTTGATAAATTGCTAAAAGGTACACCACCGATTTTTTACATTTGCTTTTAAACAGCCTCTAATTGCAAATACCGATAAAAAACACTAACTTTGCAGCCGGAAAGGCCAATACCGTTCCGGCTGTAAATTCATACACCTACCACACAATGGCACAGAAACCTTCAATACCCAAAGGCACGCGCGATTTCACTGCCGAGGAAATGGCGCGCCGCAACTACATCTTCGACACTATCCGCGATGTATTCCGCCTATACGGCTATCGCCAGATTGAAACCCCGGCAATGGAAAACCTATGCACCCTGATGGGCAAATACGGAGAAGAGGGCGACAAGCTCCTGTTCAAAGTACTCAACTCAGGCGACTTTCTGCGCGGAGTGAATCATCAGCTTATCGAAGCCGAAAATTGCCCGCGTCTGGCTGCACAGATTTGCGAGAAGGGTCTGCGCTACGACCTTACCGTGCCTTTCGCACGCTTTGTGGTACAGCACCGCAACGAACTGCAGTTCCCGTTCCGCCGCTTCCAGATTCAGCCTGTATGGCGTGCCGACCGACCACAGAAAGGTCGCTACCGTGAGTTCTACCAGTGCGATGCCGACGTGGTTGGCTCCGACTCGCTGCTCAACGAAGTGGAACTGCTGCAAATGATCGACGAGGTATTCGCCCGCCTGGGCATACGCATTGCCATAAAGCTCAACAATCGCAAGGTTCTGGCTGGAATCGCCGAGCTGATAGGAGAGCCCGACAAACTCATCGACATCACCGTTGCTATTGACAAAATCGACAAAATAGGCATCGACAAGGTTAACGACGAACTGGCCGAACACGGCCTCAAGCCCGAAGCCATTGCCGCGCTGCGCCCCATACTCGAAATAAGCGGTTCGCTGCAGGAGCGCCTCGCAACTTTGGCCGACCTGCTGGCCGGCAACGAAACCGGCAGCAAAGGCGTGGACGAGTTGCGCATAGTCTGCGACGCCGTAACAGCGCTGGGCCTTCGCGCCGAACTCGACCTCGACGTAAGCCTCGCTCGCGGCCTCAACTACTACACCGGAACTATTATTGAGGTGAAAGCCATCGACGTGGCCATCGGTTCCATTACCGGCGGCGGACGCTACGACAACCTCACCGGCATATTCGGCCTGCCAGGCGTGTCGGGTGTGGGAATTTCATTCGGCGCCGACCGTATCTACGACGTTCTCAACACCCTCGGGCTCTATCCCGAGTCAACCGCCGGGAGCACTAAGGTGATGTTTGCCAACTTTGGCACCGCCGAGGCTGCTGCTTCGCTACAGTTAGTTCAGAAACTGCGCGCTGCCGGAATACCCGCCGAACTATACCCCGACCAGGCCAAACTGAAAAAACAGTTCGGCTACGCCGACGCGCTGGCCATACCATATGTGGCCATTATAGGAGAAAGCGAACTGGCCGAAAAGCGCCTTACGCTCAAAAACATGGCTTCCGGCGAGCAGATGTCGGTGGCTTTCGACGACATTGTATCCACTCTAACCAACTGAAAATGAGCCTTAGAAAACTCCTCAGCTTATGTCTGATTGCCGCAGCATCCCTAACAGCCTACGCACGCATCGAACTGCCTGTGACTCAAGTAAACGGCCGGGCATGCTACTGCTACACTGTAGAGAAAAAACAGACCCTGTACAGCGTGGCCGACAAACTCGGCCTCACCCGCGACCAGATTGTTAAATACAATCCGGCGGCAGCCGACGGCATAAAGAACGGTCAGGTGCTGTACTTCCCCGTCAATGAATTTCCCAACCTGGGCGACTCCGACAAGACAGTGGCCCTGCAGACCGGCACTTACACCGTGAAAAAAGGCGACTCTTTCTATGGAATCTGCTATAAACTCGGTGTGACCAGCGACGCCCTGCTGGCCGCGAACCCGTCGATTGCGGCAGGTGTTAAGGTGGGGCAGGTACTGAAGGTGCCACCGCAGGCAATAGAAGAAACCGAGAAGCAGACTGAAGAACAGGCGACCGAAGAGCCGGCCAAAGACCCCGGCGAGCGCATGGTGTCGCTCACGCCGGTAATACCGGTAGTGGAAACAATAGAGCCCGGCGACTCGGTGGCTATCGAAAAAACCGCAAATATTGTGGTAATGTTGCCTTTTATGCTCAACCAATCCGAGCCGGACAAACACGCCCTGATTGCTACCGACTTCTATAAAGGCATGCTCATAGCCGCCGACTCGCTAAGCAGTCGGCCGGGCCAAGTGAACATCTACACTTTCGATACCGAAGGCTCAACCGAGCGTGTGCGCAGCTTCTGCCAAACCGATACTTTCCGCAACGCCGCGATAGTCATTGGCCCCGACAACCTCACACAGCTCAATATAATAGGCTCGCATGCCGTGAGCGACGACCTGTACGTGTACAACGCTTTTGTAGTGCGCGACAGCAGCTACCTCTATAACCCGCGCATGCTACAGAGCTACATACCCAGCGACATAATGCTGGCCAAGGCTGCCAATGCTGTCAGGAACCTCTTTCCGGGCTCCACCCCGGTGGTGCTGCGACGCCACGGCGGACGCGACGACAAAGCAGACTTCATAAAGCGCCTCACAGCTCTGTACGCCGACTCAGACACACCCGTAACTACAATAGAATTTACTGACGCCCTTACAGCCGCCGACCTGAGCAAACTGCCCTCCGGCAAAAACTATGTGCTGATACCGACAAGCGGCTCGCTGGCCGAGTTCAACAAACTCTCGGGCGGTGTACTCGAGGCTCAGGAAGATGCTTTAGGCGGCTCGACATACGCCCTGTTCGGCTATCCCGACTGGACAAGCTTCCGAGGCCCCAACCGCGACATGCTGCACCGCCTGGGCGCCACCATCTATACCCGCTTCTACTACGACCCCTTCTCGCCCGAAGTAAAGCAGCTCGAAGCCCGCTACAACACCGACTTCGGCGGCACCATGGTCGACGCAGTACCCTCGCCCGCCCTGCTGGGCTTCGACACCGCATGGTTCCTAATCAACGATCTGCGCCGCGGAGGCAGCGAATATGTGCCCGAAAATACAGCATGGTACGGCGCACAGTCGAGCTTCCACTTTGTGAAGGCCGACGCCGCCAACCCCGAATCGGGCTACTATAACGACGAACTTTACATAATCCGTTTCTCGATAGATGGCATCCATACCGACCGCCTGCAGTAGGCTGCTGCTGTGCCTGACGCTGCTGTCGGCTTGCGCAGGCATCGCCTCGGCTGAAACCCACTACAAACCCCGAATATCGCTCGGCGGACGAGCCGGCGTGTCGATGTCACGCATATCGCTCTCGCCATCAGTGCGACAGAACTGGCTAATGGGCAGCGCCGGCTCGCTGACATTCCGCTATACCGAGGAGAAACTCTTCGGACTCATAGCCGAACTTGGCTGGAGCCGGCGCGGCTGGAGCGAGAACTTCTCCGACCCCAACAGCAAAGTCAAGAATCCGCTGGAGTATAAACGCTCCCTTACCTACATAAGCCTGCCGGTAATGACACACGTGTACTTTGGTACCCGCCGCATGAAGTTCTTCTTCAACGCCGGCCCTGAAGTGAGCTACATGCTTACAAGCGGCATTACGAGCAATTTCGACTACCGCAACCCGACTTCGTCGGCGCACTGGCCCGATCGGGCACGCATGACCGAGCAGCTGACAATGGACATCAGCAACCGCTTCGACTACGGCATCACCGCCGGTCTGGGCGGCGAGTTCTACCTCAATCCGCGTCACTCGGTCAATATCGAGGCCCGCTTCTATTATGGCCTCGGCAATATATTCCCGGCCAAAGTCAGCGACACTTTCAGTGCATCACGCTGCATGAACCTCGAACTTACACTGGGCTATTGGTTCCGCCTTAAGTAACAAAACAAGCGGGTGTTTCATAACTATTAGCCGCGATGCAGCTAATAGTTATGAAACACCCGCAAATGTTATGTAGGCCGGAAATCAGCGCATGGCAAAGCAGCTGCCGCTGACTGCCTGCTGATAAGCATAGAGGCCTGCGTCGCTCAGCTCCACAGTCTTGTAGCTGCCGTCGGGCCGGGGCAGGCTCACGTGGGTGTCGTCGACAAAGGTGAAGATAGTGTGGCTCTCGCCGCCAACGTTGTAGCTCCAGCTGTTGTCGTCATCATTGAAGTCGAGGCGCACTATCGAGCCGTCGGTTTCCGAGGTGATGGTATAGCCCTTGCCGTCGCATTCAACCAGGTAACGGCCTTCCTGACCTTCGATTACCTTAGTGCCCTTGGCCACTGGGTTGCCACCGCTCCAGAACTCAATGGAATTGAGAACCAGCACGTCGGCCAGCGCCGAAACCTCGTAAACGGGCAGAACCCAGAATGCGAAGAATACCAGTTCGTTGACGAACTTGTTACCTACAGTCTTGTTCCAGGCCAGAAGCTTGTTGGTCAGCGAGAAGCTGCCTATACACGAGCTGAAGAGCATCGAGCCTCCCAAAAGGCACACGATTGCCACGCTTAAATAAGTTTTCTTCATATTGTTCAGAATTAATAAGGTGATTGAAAAATTTAATTGAATTATAGAGGAATTACGCGCTTGGCATGCTCGTAGAAGTTCATAATCTGCTTTACGTAGCTGACGGTTTCCGAACCGCGGGCATAGCCATAGCGTACCACATTGTCGTTATAATACTTTTTTTGCATCTTCATCAACAGTGCTTTAGCCACATTGTCGTCCCACACCCTGGGGTTCATGCCGTACTTCTCGGCCAGACGCATGGCGTCGAGCACATGGCCCAGACCACAATTGTAGGCCGCAAGCACAAACTTTATCCGCTCCTTGTCTTCGGGCACCTGCTTGCGCAATTGCCTGTCGAGGTCGGCCAGAAGCTGTGTGGCAACCTTCACACTGATATTTGGCGAGCCGAGGCTTTTGAGATTCTGGCCATATCCGCGACCGGTGCGCGGCATTATCTGCATAAGTCCGCGGGCACCCACCCATGAGCGGGCAGAGGCGTTGAAACGGCTCTCAACGTAGCCTTGTGCCGCCAGCAGACGCCAGTCCAGGCCAATGCCGGGAGCGTAGGTCTTGAACAACCGGTCGTAGTTCGATATATAGCCTTTAGCAAAGTTGAAAGCGACCTTGGGAAACGACTTGCTCTGCTCGAAATAGCGCTTCAGCAGTTCGGCATTAGCCTGCTTCTGCTCGTCGGTGGCGAACCACTCGTTGATTTCGCGGGCCAGCCGCTCGTTGCCTTTGCCAACGGCCCACGACTGGCGCTGCTCGTCGCTTAGGGGCATACTGATGTCCAGGTCGTGATAGTAAGTTTCGTTGAGCATGGCCACGTCACTGTCGACAACAGTCAGCGGCAGCTTGCCGTCCGACACCATCTCAATTAGGTCTTCGGTAATAAGAGTGTCGGCACTGATTTCGCGAATGTCGATTCCGCCGCCGAGTTCTTCGTTGAGGTTCTGCATACGCCTCAGATACTTGGAGGCGGCCTCCACATAGACTGTTTGCCCCACCAGTTGTGTCACGTCGGTAATCGGGGCGCGTCCCTCGCGCTTGCTCTGCACCAGCACCTGCCGGGTATAGTTCTCTGGGCCGCAAGCCTTTACCAGCTCCTTGTAGTGGGCCGTTATGGGCACTTCGTAGGCAATAAGGTCGGCCTTTCCGCTATCCACCATCTCAATGGCCCGTTTCAGCGACTTAACCGCAGTGAGTTTCATGGCCAGCCCCCTGGCCTGGCAGAAGTCGCGGGCCAGAGTATAGTCGTAGCCCAGCGAGTCGCCTCGATAGATAAAAAACGATGTAGGCCCGTACAGAGTCACCACCCGGAGGGTATCGTCGGCTGTCGGCGCGCTTTTCCGGCCGACAGGGCCCGACGACCTTCCGCCGCTACAGCCAGTCAGGACCGCTGCAGCAGCTATAATAGAGAGAGAGAGGAGAATGAGTCTGTTAAGTTTCACAGTCTATCGGATTTGTACGGAACGGCGACTGAGCTGCCCCGCAGGATTCAATACTCGAAGGTACCCTTCTCCGAGATGATGGTGAGGTGATTGGCCGGTGCCTCCTCGACACGACCTACCACTCGCGCGTCGATACCGAACGAAGCTGCGATATCAATCACGCGGGCAGCGTGTTCCGGACGAAGATAAATCTCCATACGGTGGCCCATGTTGAACACCTTGTACATCTCCGCCCAGTCGGTGCCCGATTCTCGCTGTATCAGGTCGAACAGAGGCGGCACGGGGAACAGGTTGTCTTTTATAACATGTTTATTCTGCACGAAGTTCATTACCTTGGTCTGGGCACCGCCTGAGCAATGTACCATGCCGTGGATTTCGGGCCGCATCTCGTCGAGCAGCTTCTTTATTACCGGGGCGTAAGTACGTGTTGGCGAAAGCACCAGTTTGCCGGCGTCGAGGTCCACACCCTCCACAGAGTCGGTGAGGCTGCGGCTGCCGCTGTATACCAGTTCGGAGGGCACTGCGGCGTCGAATGTTTCGGGATAACGCTCGGCCAGATATTTGCTGAACACGTCGTGGCGGGCCGAAGTCAGACCATTGCTGCCCATGCCGCCGTTATAGCAGTCCTCGTATGTGGCCTGACCGTATGAGGCAAGACCCACTATAACATCGCCTGCCTGAATATTGCCGTTGTCAATCACATCTGCCCGACGCATGCGGCAGGTAACGGTGCTGTCGACGATTATGGTGCGGACCAGGTCGCCTACATCAGCGGTTTCGCCGCCGGTGCTTATGGCGTTGACACCCTGGCGGCGCAGTTCGGCCAGCAGCTCTTCGGTGCCGTTGATAATAGCCGAGATTACCTCGCCCGGAATCAGCTGCTTGTTACGGCCTATGGTCGACGATACCAGTATGTTGTCGGTGGCTCCGACACAGAGCAGGTCGTCGATGTTCATAATCAGGGCATCCTGGGCAATGCCTTTCCATACGCTGAGGTCGCCGGTTTCGCGCCAGTAGGCGTATGCCAGCGACGATTTGGTGCCGGCTCCGTCGGCGTGCATTATATTGCAATACTCGGGGTCGCCGCCCAACAGGTCGGGGATGATTTTGCAGAATGCTGTGGGATACAGGCCCTTGTCGACATTCTTGATTGCTGCGTGTACATCTTCTTTGGATGCCGACACGCCTCTGAGATCGTAGCGTTTTGAATTCATATCGTGATTGGTTCTGGATTCATGTTATCATTTGCCGAATTTCAGTCCGGCTATCTTATATGTGTTGCCAACGAGCCAAACCAGGTCGCCGGAGCGGAATACCAGGTCGGGCTGCGAGTCGATGTACTCGCCCTCGCGCTGCACGGCCACCACAATGGCGTCATAGCTGGCACGCAGCGAGCTGCTGCGCGGAGTGGCTCCCACCAGCGGCGAACTGTCGGAGAGCAACACGCTTGTGAGCTTGACTTCGGAGTCGGACTCTCCCTCGGGCAAGGGCATCTCCACCTCGGGCAGCATGCTCTGCAGCTGCTCGTCGGTGCCGATTACACCTATCACATCGCCGGGATAAAGGCGCTGATGGGCGCCCGGAATGGCTATGAGTCTGGGACCGCGCTGTATGCTCACCACGTTCACCCCGAAGCGATGGCGCAGATTGCTGTCGGCCAGACGCTGTCCGGCGAATGTACAGCCGCTGCCCACTGTCATGTAGGCCTGGTGCAGGTCGCTCACCACCTGGTTGTTGCGTCCACTGCGGCGGAGTTCGCGCTCGTTGAGATTGTCGATAAACTTACTTTCCATCCGGGTCATCTGACTTCGCAGACGCTTGCTGAAATACAAAGCGGCCAGCAGCATGCAGGCGGCAGCCACATATATGCCGGCCCAGGCTGAATACACGCGGCTTATAACCTGGATTACAAACACAAAGGCTATAATCCAGCGGAATACCATTATTACGGTGCGGGGGATCTTGGCTCCGGGTGTGCTGATTATATCGCCGGACGATGGCGGCGATACCAGCGCCAGCAGGAAGGGCGCCATGAATATTATGGTCACGGTAGCCGTAAGCAGGTTGCTCCAGGCCGGGGTGATGCTGTGCAGCCACGGCGACAGATAGTCGCGTCCGGCCAGCATTATGGCTATGAGTATTATCGAGTAGATTATTGTTGTAGCTGCATAGCGCTTTATCACCTTGCCCCACTTGTGGCCGGAAGCTGCGTCCTTGGAGGCCTCGTTCTGATAGCGGTTAATCAGGAAGCTCAGGCGCTCGGGCAGATGCCGCTCTATGCTGTTGTACACCGGCACCGCCATCTTTATAAAGTACGGAGTGGTAAAGGTGGTAATGACCGACACCGCCACCACTATGGGGTAAAGTGTGGGCACCAGCACTCCCAGGCTCATGCCCAGGGTAGCTATGATGAAGGCGAACTCGCCTATCTGCGTAAGCGAGAAGCCCGACTGTATGGCCACTTTCAAAGTCTGGCCGGTGACAAGCATGCCGAAGGTGCCGAACAATATCATGCCGGCGATTACCACTGCCGAGAGTATAACTATAGGCAGCCAGTACTCAACCAGTATGGCCGGCTGCACCATCATGCCCACGGATATGAAGAATACCGCCCCGAAAAGGTCTTTTACCGGTGTAACCACATGCTCTATACGCTCGGCATAACTGGTACCGGCCAGTATCGAGCCCATGACAAAGGCCCCGAGTGCCAGCGAGAAGCCGCAGTACACCGAGAACACCGCCATGCCCAGGCAAAGACCCATGCTGATTACAAGCAGTGTTTCGCTGTTGAGAAAACGGCGGAAGGCGTTGAACATGCTCGGAAGCACATACACACCAACAAGAAACCACATAACCAGAAAGAACACCAGCTTGCCTACGCTCAGCAGCAGCTGCGTGCCCTCGACACTGTTGTTGATGGCTATCGACGACAATATCACCATCATAACCACTGCAAACAGGTCTTCCACTATAAGCACGGCCAGCACCATCGAGGCAAACTTCTGCTGACGCAGGCCAAGATCGGTGAATGCCTTGATTATTATGGTTGTGGATGACATGGACAGCATTCCGCCCAGAAACAGACTGTTGATGGTGTTGAAGCCCAGAAGGTGCCCTATGGCAAAACCGGCGCACATCATGCCGGCCACTATTATCATGGCCGTGACCACGGCACTGCCTCCGCTGTTGAGCAATTTCTTGAAGCTGAACTCCAGTCCGAGGCTGAACAGAAGCACCACAATGCCTATTTCGGCCCAGAAATCGATGTTCGCTTCGGTAGTGACCGACGGCAGATACTCAAAGTGTGGGCTGGCCAGAAAGCCGGCCACAATGTAGCCGAGCACCACCGGTTGCCGAATCCATTTGAACAGCACCGTTACAAACGCGCCCAACAACAATATGAACGCAAGGTCCTTGATTAGTCCTTCTATCTCCAATTTTAGCAGTATCTATTTTTTAAGTGTTAAATACTCAGCTGGTTGGCAAGGGTAATTGCCTGAGTGGGATGTTCGCGGCTGAGTTCGTCGAACAGCTTTATATAGTCGATGCTCGCATGAGCCAGAATTACAAGGTTGAGCGACGTGGTGTTGGTTTCGTAGTTGTACTCCACATAAAAGTTGCTCAGATGTATGCGGTGGTTCTTCAGCACCTTGCGGTATCCGCTGATATCGCGCAATATCGTCGCAAGGCGCATGCGGATGATGCGCGACTCGCTTCCGGCGCTCATGCGGTGTTCAATACTTTCGAGCTGTACCAGTATGAACAAAATCAACATGGTGGCTACCACCGACAGCCAGTACAGCCCTACCCCCACGGCCATGCCTATGGTCGCCACCATCCAGATGCCGGCGGCGGTGGTAAGGCCGCGTACCGAACCTTTCATCTGTATTATAGCGCCTGCACCGAGAAAGCCAATACCTGTGACTACCTGGGCGGCAATACGGCCTGGGTCGCCGTTTTTAAGGCCCATATACTCCTGAGGCACATATATACTCAACAGCATGGCCAGGGTGGCACCCATGGCTATGAGCGAGAATGTGCGCACGCCGGCGCTCTGCCCCTTGCGTTTGCGCTCAAAGCCCACAACGGCACCGAGTACCATGCTGAGCAACAGTTTGTATATGCTGCCCACCGTGGTCACCTCTATGCCGTTGACGGCCTGATATATGTTCTGCCAGAAGTCCAATTTTGTTATTTGGTGTTTAAGAGGGTGTTTAATATTTTATTTGAGATTTACCGTAGTCTTGCCCACACGGTAGCCGTCGGTAAACACTTCTACGGTATATGCGCCGCCGCTGAGTGTATTGTTGGCACAGTCGTAATATATGGTCACCGGCACATCGTCGCCGCCATATTCGATGGTGCGCTTGGCCGTGTAAGGCACTGAGCCGCCTTCGAAACTGAAGTTGCCTGAGCCACCCAAAAGGTCGGCGCTGGGAGTGGTTATGCGGATATAGAAGGTCTTCTCACCCACCGAAGCCGATACATTTTTCAGCACGGTGAAGTTTACGGCAAACTGTTTGGCCTTCTTTACATTCTTTTCGGTTTTGCCCTTTTTATTGAGAGGCTGCAGGCCAAGACCGTTGACATTGAGCTTGGAGGCGCGTTCCATATCCTGGCTGAGCTGACGGTTGCGCTCGGCAGTCGACGACACCTGCGACTGTAGCTGCTGGTTCTGGTCCTTTATCTGCGCGTTTTCTTCGCGCAGAGCCTGATTTTCCTTGTTCAGGCGGTCGATTTCCTCCACGTAGTGCTTGAGCAGAGCGCGCAGAGTGTCAATTTCGCTTTTGAGTTTGGCGATTTCGGCAGCCGACTTGTTTTTGGTATCCTTGAGTTCGCGCTGCAGGCGTTCCACCTCCATACGCGCTGTATTGTATTTCTCTTCAAGAGCAAGTTTGAGCGAGTCGTTGGTAATCTGCATACGCTGCGACTCGAATTCATCGAATTCACGGTTAAGGCTTTCGTACTCAAATTGCAGAGCCTGCTGCTCGAGGGCGAGTTCGGCCTCTTCTTTGGCTTTCAGTGCCTCTTCGGCCTGGCGCCTGGAGTCGGCCGACGTTTTCAATAACAACCACAGGCCGACTACCACAACCACAATAGCCACACCTGTCAGCACCCAAAAGAGCGATGTCTGGGTAAAGGGCTGCTTGGGGTTCTCCTGCTGCTGTTGCATCTTCGGAGTTTCATCTGCCGCTTCGCGGCGGTAGGGAGTATTGTCCATCTGTAATGAATTTGAATTTACGTGATAGAATTTTGACAATGCAAATTTACTAATTATTTATGAGTGGGCAAAGGCGGGCATCGGGCTAAATTTTACTTTTTTTTGTAATATTTTCTCCTGAAAAGCCATTATAACAAAAAAAAGAATTAAATTTGCAGTCTAAACAACTACACAAGAACCCGTAATAATTATCTAACTAATTAAATTTAAGAACAATGGCTTACGTAATTACTGACCGCTGCGTAGCTTGCGGTACCTGCCTTCCCGTTTGCCCCGTTGAAGCTATCTCCGAGGGTGAAATCTACCACATCGATCCCGATACCTGCATCGAATGCGGCAGCTGTGCCGAAGTTTGCCCCAGCGGCGCTATCGAGCCCGGCGAATAATTCGCGGACTATAACAAAAACAAAAAAACTGGAATGTCGTTCAGACTTTCCAGTTTTTTTATTTCCTATAGTGTAAAGCGCCGCAGACCTATCAGGCTTTTGCCGTACCATATTTCGTAGCGGTAATGGCCCGGCGACCACTGCCGGTCGGGATAGCCGAAGCCGCTGAGGTTGAATTCGTGGCCGGCTCCGCTCTCTACCGGACGCTCGGCTGCAAACGACCATTCGCCACCACCCATCACGCCGTCCGGTCCCACAATCCGCACCCTGAAGGTTTTCATGCCGGTCGTGAGCCCGTAGTAACTTATCCGGGCCTGCAGAAAACTCAGAGTCGACAGTTTAAGCGGCGCACTGAAATTGCCCAGCGGCTTGCCGTAGCGGTTCATATTGCGGAATTCGATGCCGCTTACCAGCAAAGGAGTCACTGCCGAGGCCTGCGCACTGATTTCAGTCAGGTTTTTCTCAGCCTCTAAGCGGCTGCGGTTTATTGTTTCGAGTTCTTTTTGCAATTTCTCTATCAGCAGCTCTTTGCTTTTGAGCATGCCGGCATCGGTTCCGGCCTTTACACGGGCTTCGCGGAGTTCGGCTACCAGCGAGTCTTTTTCCTCGGTCTGGCGCATGAACACGTAAGTTCCGATACCTCCGGCAAGCAACAGCAGCAGTATCACCAGCCAGTAACCCCACACGGGACGCCGACGCACCGGCGCCTTCTGATTGGAGGCAGTCACCGAACGCCCGAAGGCGTCGGTGAGCTGCCCGTCGGAACCGATGCGGCCATATTTGGTCACCGTTCCGTCGGGGTTAGTGGCGTATATCACGCCTTCGTGCGAGATACTGAACTTCATTACATTTCGACAGCTTCAATCTCAGATTCCGCAACTTCGGCGCTGGGCTTCACGTTGGGTTCTTCAAGTCCGAGTCCCTTCTTGCGGTCTACCACCTTGAGCACGAGGCCAAGTACAAGGGCAGCCACGCCAAGGCAGGCAAGCATTACCAGCGGAGCGGTGTAGTTGTAGCTCACCGAGGCCACCTCTTCGGTCATGGTACCGTCGGCCAGTGCCTGTGCTATCTGAGGGTTGCTGCTGTCGAGTACCTTGCCGATAAGCATGGGGAAGAGCCACAGGCCTATGTTCTGAATCCAGAATATCAGGGCGTAGGCCGAACCGATAATCTTGGCGTCGACAAGCTTGGGCACGCTGGGCCACAGCGAGGCAGGTACAAGCGAGAACGAGGCTCCAAGAACCAGAATGGTCAGATAGGCCAGCACAACGCCGCCAACGGGCGAGCCCTTGAACATGGGCAGGATGAAAGCAAATGTAAGGTGGCAGGCAATAAGCAACAGCGCGCCAAGCACAAGCATTGAGGCTGCCTTGCCCTTATAGTCGACAAACTTGCCCAGAATAGGTGTAATACCGACTGCCAACAGCGGGAATACGGCAAAGATGGCCGAGGCGCTCTGGCGCATGTAGCCCATCCAGCAGTAAGTGATGAGGGCGCCTATGGCAAGCAGCAGACAAACTACACGCACTATCTTGTTGGAAGCAAAATTGCTGGCGAAAGAGCAGGCGGCAACTACTATCATGATTACGTACTGCCATAAAGTAACGGCATCACTGGCCCAGAACGAACCGGCCGGAACATCGGTGAAGGCCAGATTGCACTGCAGCATGTTCACGGCATATTTCTGGAAGGGGAAAATTGCCGAGTAGTACAGCACGCACAGCAAAGCTACGAGCCAAAAGCCCATGCTGCTGAGAATCTTGCCAAGGTCGCTGATACGGAAGGGGTCGTCCTTTTCTTCCTCGGCCTGGGTCTGAATGTCGAGTTTGCGGTCCATGAAGAAGTAAACTATGAACATAATCAGGGCAATCATCAGCAGTACAACGCCGAAGGCTACCGAGCGCGACACGCTGATATCGCCGCCGAGTTCGGCAAACATGGGCGAGAATATCATACATGTAGCCACACCCAGGCGGGCAAGTGCCATCTCCGAACCCATGGCAAGTGCCATCTCACGGCCCTTGAACCACTTGACGATACCGCGGCTTACGGTAATTCCGGCCATCTCCACACCGCAGCCGAATATCATAAAGCCTACCGCCGAGAACTTGGCCGAAGCGGGCATGCCTTTATAGAAGGGCGATATGCCGAGTTCGTCAAATATAGGTATGTAGTTGAGATGCTCGGTGAACCACACGTCGAGGCTGCTGCCCAGAAAGGCGTCGGTGAGAGCGTACCAGTTGATTACCGCGCCGACAAGCATAACGGCGCCAGACAGTATTGCGGTGAACCGCACTCCCATCTTGTCGAGTATGATACCGGCGAATATCAGAAAGAATATAAACACGTTCAGGAAGGTCTCTGAGCCCTGCATGGTGCCGAAGGCTGTGGAGTCCCAGCCGCGTGTACTCTGCAGCAGGTCCTTGATTGGCGACAGTATATCCATGAAGATATACGAACAGAACATGGCGAATGCCAACAGACCAAGCGCGGTCCATCTCGCCCAGGCATGCTCGTTCAGAGCCACCGGAGCGCTTTTCGGTGTTGTTTTTACTTGTTCCATTGATTGGTATTTATAGTTGTTATTGATTATCAGCGGACAGTTTTCTGCTGTATTGTGAGTGCAAATTTAATGAAAATAGCTAACTTTGAAAACTTTTTATATAAAGTTTACCCAAATGAAAGAAAATAAACCTGTCATAGAGCCGCCTCAGGCCGGTTTTACTCCGTTCTGGGAGCAGCCGTTCACTTTCGACCGTGTGATACGCATGCTGATTGTTCTGATTCTTTTTTTCGGAGCAATCATGCTGGTCAATGCGCTGCGCTCGGTGTTGCTGCCCTTTCTGGTGGCATGGCTTATAGCGTACATTCTCGAACCTTTCGTGCAGTATAACCGCAGATTGCTGGGCGTTCGCAACAGGTTGCTGCCTATTTTTGTCACGCTGTTCGAGGCTCTGCTGATTTTTATGGCGGCTTGCGTAGTTTTTGTGCCGTCGATTATCAACGAAATGCACCAGGTGGCCGAAATGGTGCGCCACTATGCAAGCTCCGGTACTCATGTGAGTTTTATTCCGCAGGAAGTACACGATTTTCTGCGCGACAATATCGACTTCAAAGAGATTTCCGACAGCCTCACGCGCCAGGACATACGCTCTATCCTGAACATGGCTTCCGGGTTCATATCCGGCGGTCTGAGCGTAGTAATAAGCATGTTCAACTGGTTTATAGTGGTGCTGTACGTGGTGTTTATAATGATTGATTATGAGAAGCTTATTATAGGTTTCCGCCACATGGTGCCCCCCAAGTACCGTAGTACGGCCACAAGCATAGGCAACGACGTAAAGAACTCCATGAACCACTATTTCCGCGGACAGGCTCTGGTGGCGCTGTGCGTTGGATTACTGTTCTGTGTGGGATTCTCTATCATAGGCATGCCGCTGGCGGTAGTGCTTGGCCTATTCATAGGCTTGCTGAACATGGTGCCGTATCTGCAGCTGATTTCGCTGGTGCCGACTACTCTGCTCTGTCTGGTGGTATCGGTCGACAATAACATTGATTTCTGGACAGTATGGTGGCAGTGCATGATTGTGTATATAGTTGTGCAATGTATACAGGACTTTTTTCTTACACCCCGCATCATGGGAAAGGCCATGGGGCTAAATCCGGCCATCATACTGCTGTCGCTCTCTGTGTGGGGCAGCCTGCTGGGTTTCATCGGTCTTATCATCGCCCTGCCGCTCACCACTCTGCTGCTGGCCTACTACCACCGGTACATCATAAACCGCAACGATGGCGAGAGCCCCGGCGAAAAAATTGCCGATGCCCGCGCCATCGATGATGCTGCTGCCGAATAGCAGTAACGGCAGATATTGGTTTACTGCAGGAATTCCAGTCCGGCCACTTCAGTGGAGTTCTCGCCAAGCATGCCGTTGCACTGCAGCACACCTGTCACTACCTTTATAAAGTCGATACGGTCGAGTTCCACTGCGCGGCCCTCGGCGTCGACTGCCGACGAAATATCAAGTCCCGATTCATTGCTGTTGTTGGGATAGCTGTCGGCATATCCCTTGACGTTAAACAGCCGGTAAGTGCCTGTGGGCTCATCGAGCACGCCATTGTCGGGCAAGCGGCGCCCTCGGAAGGTCTGAGAGCCCTGTCCTACCCACTCGGCAAAGAAACTCTGCAGATGATATGCGCTTACTCGGTTGATATATCCCTCGCTGCCGTCGGCTGCTGTCCAGCGTATATATGTGGCATCTGTGGCATCAAGCGCCGGACGGTGATAAGTAACCTCATAATCGGCAATGCTCTGCTCATAGCCCTCGCCGCGGAGCTCGTACCAGCAGTCGTCGGGCTCGCCGTTGCCGTTGTCGTCGCGCATCACATACACGATGCCTGGCTCGCTGCTGCCGAAGCGCCTGCCATCGCTGTCGCTGCCCGAGAAGTAGGCGTTGCCGCGGATACGGAAGTCAGCGCCGTCGTTATTAGGCAGTGGCAGATTCAGCCGCATTGTTATGCTGCCGCCCCATGCGCCCAGGCTCACCAGGTCGCCACGATGCAGCATGGCATCGGCCTTGGCGGCCATGGTTGCAGCATCGTCGTCAGGTTTATATTCGGGCAACTCGTTTACAAATTGCCCTGGAGCCGGCAGGTATTCGATTACCTGGAAGTCATAGGCTGAGGAGTCGGGAGCCGGAGCCGGCTCGTTGTCATCGCCGCAGGCGGCAAAAGCAAGCGCGGCAAGCATGGCGGCGCTAAGGTTCAGTTTATTCATGCTAAATCACAGATAAGTGTTGCCGAAGTGGCATCTTTTACTCTTACATTCACAAGGTCGCCAACGCGATAGCCGCCTCGCGGAAGTACACAGGTCTTGTTCTGCGAAGTGCGGCCCACAAACTGCTCGGTACTGCGCTTCGACACTCCCTCTACAAGCACTTCGAATTCCTTGCCTATATCGCGGCGGTTCGACTCGGCGCTGAGCTTGTTCTGCAAGTCAATCATACGGTTAAGGCGCTCTATTTTCACTTCGTCCGGAATGTTGTCGGGCATGGTGCGGGCGGCCAGAGTGCCGGGGCGCTCGGAGTACTTGAACATGAACGAGCTGTCGAAGCCAACCTCACGCATCAGCCCGAGTGTCTGCTCGAAGTCCTCCTCACTTTCGTTGTGGAAGCCGGTAAATAGGTCGGTACTTATGCCGCAGTCTGGTATCATGCGGCGTATTGCGGCAATGCGGCCAAGATACCACTCGCGGGTATACTTGCGGTTCATTGCCTTTAGCACGGCATTGCTGCCGCTCTGCACCGGCAGATGTATGTGGCGGCAGATATTGGCATGCGAAGCTATGGTGGCTATGGTATCGTCCGACATATCCTTGGGGTGCGACGTGGTGAAGCGAACCCGCATATCGGGAGCCGACTCGGCCACCAGTGCCAAAAGCGCCGGAAAATCAATCTCACTGCCGTCGTCGGCGGTATAGCGGTATGAATTTACATTCTGGCCCAGCAGCGTCACCTCGCGATACCCCTTGGCACGCAGGTCGGCCACCTCGCGCAGAATACTGTCAGCCGGACGCGAGCGCTCACGGCCACGGGTATAGGGAACTATACAGTACGAACAGAAATTATTGCATCCGCGCATAATGCTTACAAAACCGCTTACCTTGCCGGGGCCTATGCGCGTGGGTACAACTTCACGATATGTTTCAGTTGTCGACAACTCCACATTAATGGCCTTCTTGCCTGCCTCGGCGGCCGCAAACAGAGCAGGTAAGTCGAGGTAAGCATCAGGGCCGGCCACCACATCCACACCATGCTCGTCGAGCAAAGTGTCGCGCACACGCTCAGCCATGCAGCCGATTACACCTATAATCAGGCGACGGCGCGCACCCTTGCGGCGCAGCGAGCCAAGATATTGCAGACGGCTCACAATCTTCTGCTCCGCATTATCACGTATCGAGCATGTGTTGAGTAATATGGCATCGGCCTGCGCGATGTCCTCGCTGAGCTCATAGCCGGCCATGCCGAGCACAGCGGCCACTACTTCCGAATCGGCCACATTCATCTGGCAGCCGTAAGTTTCTATATATAGTTTCTTCATCATTTTCGAGATACAGGAGCGAGAAAAAACACAAAAGATTTTGCTTTGTGCAGTTTATTCCGTACATTTGTGCAAAATTACAGAAAATTTCAGAAACAAGCAGACAGTGGACGAAAAAGATTTAATAGAAACGCTGACCACAATCGGCATTTTTGCCATTTCCGTCGCTATCGGACTCATAAGCGAGCACCGAAAGAAACGGAAAAACGCCCCTGCCGCACCAAAAACAAAACAGCGCAAGGCCGCGGCAAACACCGCCACTCCTCAACAGGGCCGAAAAGCCACCTCCACGGCGTACACTCAGCAAACCGTGGCCCACAGCTACGAAACCTCAGCACCTAAGGCAAAGAAACCGCATAAAACAAAAACTTACAGCTTCACCCCCGACCAAGAAGGCAGATGCTCGCTCGAGCACGACCACTTCGCTACCGTCAATAACGTAAGCATCCGGGAGCAAGCCGACGACGACGAACGCCGCCGGATACTACGCACCCTAATTGTAGGCGAAGTCCTTGCCACCCCAAGATTCAAAAACTGAAACCTTAAACTATAAACAAATCATCACTCTCTGACAGTTTAGCTATGGCATTCAATTACATCACAGCTGCCGAAGCAGCCGAAATGATTCATGATGGCATGACTCTCGGCCTCTCGGGCTTCACCGCCCCCGGCACACCAAAAGCCATCTCTGTAGAACTTGCTAAAAAAGCCGAACGCGAACACGAGGCCGGCCGACCCTTCAAGGTAAACATATTTACCGGTGCGTCGACTTCCGACAATGTCGACGGCGTTCTCTCGCGCGCAAATGCTATCAACATGCGTGCGCCCTATCAGAACGTACCCGACCTGCGTAAACGCATCAACGCCCACGACTGCCACTACAACGACCGCCACCTCTCGGAAATGGCGCAGGAAATGCGCTACGGCTTCTACGGCGACATCGACTTCGCCATAATCGAAGCTGCCGACATCAACGACAAAGGCGAAATAATACTCGGCACCGGTGTAGGCAACATTCCCACCTACGCCCACATGGCCAAAAAAATATTCATCGAGCTCAACGAAGAACTGCCTTCGGCACTCCACGGCATGCACGACGTAATCTTGCTCCAGGACCCCCCTCGCCGTCCCGCAATTCCTATCTACGCAGCAAACGACCGCATCGGCTCTCCCGTGCTCAAGGTCGACCCCAATAAAGTTGTAGGCATCGTACGCACCAAATCCCTCGACGGTGTAAAAGCATTCACTGCTCCCGACGAAGTATCAAAGCAGATTGGCGCAAACGTTGTACGCTTCCTCGTTGGCGAATACACCGCCGGACGCCTGCCCAAAGAATTCCTGCCCCTCCAGTCGGGCGTAGGCAACGTGGCAAACGCCGTACTCTACGACCTCGGCGAAAGCACTGAGCTCCCCAACTTTGTAATGTACACCGAAGTTATTCAGGACGCCGTACTCGAACTTATGCGCAAAGGCAAATGTACATTCGCATCGACCTGCTCAATGACATTCTCCGACGAAACCGAGCGCAAACTCTTCCCTGACCTCGACTTCTTCCGCGACAAAATACTCATGCGTCCGGCCGAACTCTCCAACAACCCCGAGGTAATACGCCGACTCGGCGTCATCGCCATGAACACAGCCCTCGAAGCCGATATATTCGGTGCCGTAAACTCTACCCACGTACTCGGCACACGCATGATGAACGGCATCGGAGGTTCCGGCGACTTTACCCGCAACGCATACCTGTCGATTTTCAGCTGCCCTTCAGTATCGAAAGGCGGTCTGATAAGCAACATCGTGCCCATGGTAGCCCACGTAGACCACAGCGAGCACTCAGTCGACGTAATCGTCACCGACCAGGGCATCGCTGACCTCCGTCGCAAAGACCCCGTAGAACGCGCTTACGAAATCATTAACAACTGCGCGCACCCCATGTATCGTCCACTCCTGCTCGACTACCTCAAGCTCGGCAAAGGCGGACAGACACCCCACGTGCTCAACGCAGCCTTCGCATTCCACAACGCCTTCAACGCCTCCGGCGACATGCGTAACGCCGACTTCTCGCTATACGTATAAACAACCTCATATCCCATACAAAGGCTGCGCAACACTTTCGGTGTCGCGCAGCCTTTTTCTATACCATTGTTAGAATCAAACACCGCTGGGATGCCATACAGCAGGCCAACGATGAAATGGAGGAGGAAGCAAAGCTCAACGGAGAGGACCATATCATAGCGGCGACATTTTACGAGCATTACGATGAGATCGTTTTTCGTTAATGGTGCATCGTTTATAGATACACGGCAAAAGTACGGTGAAACGCTCACCGGGTAAAAGTCAGCAAAGCCGACTCCTGAATGGTTCTATCGTTTGACAATAGCATCGAAATTTTCAAGCGCCCAGCTGATAAGATTGACAAGTAAGGGCATAAGACTTTTACCGAGGTCGGTCAGTGAGTACTCAACGCGAGGAGGAATCTCAGCATATAGTTTACGTGATATCAGACCATTGGCTTCAAGACCTTTTAGTGTTTCGGTCAGAACCTTGGGTGATATATCAGGAATAGCCTTGCCGATTTCATTGAAACGTGTGGTTTCATTTTCAGAAAGGACGCACAGAACAAGCATCGCCCATTTGCTGGAAAAACGGGCGATTATGTTTCTAACGGGGCATGATGAAATACTGGTGTATTTTTTTAAATTTTCTTTCAGCGGTAATGCGTTCATTTTCAAAAATGGTTACCTAAATGTAAGTGGATTACGTTTTTGTAACGTCTTGTTTAGTTAAAAAATTGCCACTAACTTTGCACTATCAAAATAATAGCGGCTTACCGCTGCAAAGTTAGTCATAAATTTAAAAACCTAAAAACTATGAACGAGATTAAAACTCTCAACTCTGGCGAAAAATACGCCCATGCCTCGGTCGGTCAGCTTCACGAATTCGAGGGCAAGCAGTTCGTCAAGGATTCCACTGGCGCAACCTCGTGTGAAATTTCATTTGGCTCACTCCCCAATGGTGAGGCAGTTCCTTTCTTCCACTCACACAAGGAAAACGAGGAAAACTACATCATTCTCTCAGGAGCCGGAAAGTTTCAGGTTGACGGTGATGTGTTTGATGTTGCCGAAGGCTCCGTAATCCGCGTATCAACCAAATGCGACCGCAACCTCAAATGCACATCGGAAGTCCCGATGACCTATGTCTGCATTCAGGCCAAAGAGGGAAGACTCGGTGGCTACACCATGACCGATGCAGAAATCACCGAGAGAGAGAATCTGCTCTGAGGATAAGCCTCTAAATACGCGGCAAAAGTATGGTGAAACGTTCACCGTACAGAATACAGCAAAGGCGGCTACCATTTTGGGAGTCGCCTTTGCTGTGGGTCGGATCGTTCAAAAATACTGTTCGTGGATATTGATGCTGCTGATGTAATCGAGGCAGTTGCTGAATTTTCCGATAACGAGTATCATTGCGAATGTGCGGGAGAACGTGAAGATGTTTGCATACAGGCACCGCGATTCATCGGTGAAGTGGACGAAGGCTGTACGATGAGGTTCTAAACTCCTACAACTACCGAGCATCAAACGCAAGTGCGGAATTATTTAACGCCAAGATCAAACTATTACGCACCAAGCTCCGAGGAGTTGCAGACAAGAAATTCATCCTGTTCCGAATTGCCAATCTGCATGCTTATCCCCATTGATTGGGTCAGTAGAAAAACCGTGGGGAAATAAATTTTTCACAACCAAAGATTATTGCGAACTTTGTGTCATGGGAAATGACTACTTACAGATGTTGGCGCAGATCGTTTTGCCCTCTCAGATACTTGATTATTTTACAATAGCAGGCGTTGGGCAGACAGCCACGGAAATTCACATCAGGCTTGATGAGAAGATGAATCCGGAATTGAGCGATGATGTCCATTTTGAATCCAAAGGCTTCATGGATGCGGTAAATGTCACCGACTTTCCGATACGGGATCATAAGGTCATCCT
>CAJTRC010000006.1 GCA_910578365.1 uncultured Muribaculaceae bacterium | reverse complement strand
TATTTGACATTGTACATGGTTCGTCAGATTGAAGAACCATAATATACTAATCAAGTCCGTTCGCACCAAAATCTTTTCCAACAAACTAAATTTCAACAATTTCAAAGTACTCTTTCCGATTTTAATGGGACATCAATGAATCAACAAGTAAAGTAAATTCGTCGGTTGCAACCGATGATTTATCAACCCTCAACGCAAAATTGCTTAACTCGCAAATTATGAATAATTTTGCATTTTTAATAATTCAGATATGCCTCTGACAAAAGACGAAATACGATCGCTGTTGAGCGATATAGAAAATGAGCGTGTGGAGCGCACAATATCCACTGACAACACAAAAAAGATGTCGGAGGCAATATGTGCGTTTGCCAATGATATTAGAAATACTAAAAAGCCTGGGTACTTCATAATCGGTGCTGATGATAACGGCAAACTCGATGGTCAGACTTTCACCGATGAGCAATTGCGCTCTTATGCAGGGCTACGAAATGCTGGTACGATTCTTCCACCTCCGGCGTTGATGGTGTATAAGGAAACCTTTCCAGATGGCGAAGTTGCTATTATCGAGGTTCAACCAAGCGAGGACACCCCAGTCAGGTACAAAGGTGTAATCTGGATAAGAATTGGGGCAAGGAAAGCAGAAGCAAATACAGAGGAGGAACGTATCCTAACCGAGAGAGGACAGGTACATAGTTCTTCTTTTGATGGTCGTCCCTGCCGCGAAGCTACCATTGATGATATTGACATTGACCTATTTAAGAACGAATACTTACCGAAAGCCGTTTCTCCTACCACATTGGCAAAGGATAAGCGCTCCGTTACTCAGCAACTGGCATCACTCCGACTTTTTGACACTCGATTTAATTGTCCGACCTTCGCTGGTATTCTGCTGTTGGGACACGATCCGCAGTACTTCATTCCCGGAGCCTATATTCAGTATGTCAAATTTGCCGGAAAGACACGTGCTACAAAGGTGCTCAAAGAAAACCGTTTCAAGGGCAACCTCATTTTTATGCTGAAAGAACTGGAGTATTTTATCAAGTACTCCATCGAAAATAAACGCCCCGAGTTTGTAAGTGTTCTACGCGAGGAGCCACGTATCAACTATCCTTGGGAGGCTATCCGTGAACTCGCTATGAATGCCGTTATGCACCGTGCTTACAATGGGAACAATTCTCCTATAAAGTTTTACGAGTACAGCGACCGAATAGAGATTGATAATCCCGGTAATCTTTATGGCAAAGTCAATCTTGAGAACTTCCCCAATGAAACCGACTATCGCAATCCCAATATAGCAGAGATTATGCTGAATCTGGGTTATGTCAACCGTTTCGGTAGTGGAGTGAATACCGTTTCAACACTTCTTGAGGAAAATGGTAGTGTTCCGGCAGAGTTCCTTCTTGGAGATTACACCACCTTCAAGGTAGTCGTCCAAAATGCCGATGTCATAGAAAATGGCACCGATGGCACCGATAAAACACCAGAAATTGTAGTGCATACTACGGAAAGTGGCACCGATGGCACCGATAAATCTGAATTTGGCACCGATAGTGGCACCGATAAAATATCTCGCGAAGATGCGATTTTGAATCTAATGCGTAATAACAAGCGGATAAGCATTAAAGAAATTTCAGTTCAACTAAACATCCCACGAAGGACATTATTCCGCATTATTGACACGCTTAAGACTTCGAATCGAATAAAAAGAGTTGGTTCGGAGAAATCCGGCACATGGGAAGTCATTGAATAAATACGATAATTGGAAATCCTAACCTATGGAAGATTCAATATTATCTAAAGATTTGATAGAAGCATTCCGTCCTATCATGGAGATGAATAATGCTCGATTCCGGCAAGTCAGAACAATGCTTGCCGGATTTATCGCTACGCATGAACGGGATCTGAAGTATATGGATGAGTATATGGACACTCTTTTCGACTTTATGGATCCCCAATCCGAAACAGAGATGCTTATGCGCCAGTATTGTGATTATATAGCGACTTTTGATACAAAAGAAGCAAAAGACCGTATTAACTATCTGGACAACAGCATGGGTTATATGACGAAAATTGTATATGCCGCTGGGTTGGTCGCACAAAAGCTTCACAAGGGGCAGACAGACAAAGGTGGGCATGATTATTTTGAATCACACCTTTTAAAAGTTGCAGCAAGAGGTTTCGATTGGAAAGAAAAGGTGGTCGGATTTCTGCATGATGTCGCAGAGGACTGTGAAATAACCGTAGATGTAATATTGGAAAAGCTTGACACAGAACTATCGAAAATTACTGAAAACCCAAAAGAGAATTGGTATGAAGAGGAATGGTGGGAAGAATGGATGGAAGATATAGATGTATATCCCTGCACGGTAACGCATTCTATAACAGATGAAGAGCGTAATGACATAATAATGGCACTTAATCTCCTTAATCATAATACTGCGTCTTCAAGAGAAGAATATATTAAACGAATAGCAGGGAATAGTCTTGCGTTAAGGGTCAAACTGAATGATTTGGAAAACAATATGGATATTAGCCGTATTCCAGATCCCACTGAGAAAGATTTAGAACGGAATAAGCGTTATCAGAAAGAATACGAATTTTTAATGACAATGTTGCGTGATAGTATTAATAATGAACCAAATCTCCTTTAGCATCATAAAATGCCCGGCACTATAGATAATATAAACGAAATATTCCTACATGACTTTCCTGGCAAGAATAGCGAGGAAGATATAATCACATCCGGCAAGAGCCGTTTTCACAATCAGCCTCAGGTCTTAACTCCGGAATTTGATATTGATACCGCCAAGTTCATTTTAGGCTACCCGGATAGATTGGAGAGCAGCGGGTTGTCCGACCGGCTTGACAAATTGCTTTGGGAGCATTACAATATTTTCAAGCACATCGATTCGCCGGATCTGAAAGCGAATATGGATTACACTGTCATTTTCCCACTTCTCGACCTTTTCGATATGGCATGGAATGAGCGGAATCCATCTTTGGCTATTCGTGCCTTATCCACAAAGACGGAACTGAATGGTGATTGTGTCAGCTGGCTTGCAAGCGGAGTTATGGATGTGATCGACAAACGCTTCAAATATTGGGAGGTAGATATGGGTAACTGGTGGACGGACACCATCGCTACCAGAAACCGCCTGAAAGAGATGTCAAATCCCCAGGATGGCACAGACCATGACCATTTGGAAGGATATTATGCCTTTAATCTCAAGGAGAATATTGAATGGGAAGAAGGCACATCATTGACTGATAAGTCGATTTTCATTTACCGTATACTATGCGCCCTTGGTTTTGCCGACAATCAGGATTTGCTCTTACTTGAAGCCGAACCGACCAACGGAGTGTTAAGAAAAACTCTATCCGAATATGTCAAGACCAAAATCAAGAGCTATCAAAATTGGGTTAAGAAGAACGGAAAATCTTGAAAATCAGTTGCGACTGAACCATGAGATTTTTTGAATAAAAAATCGCAAGAGATAATCGCAGGGAAAAGCCGCAAGCGAAAATCCCTGAGAATTAAAGCAAATTTCAAAAGCCAAAAGCGCGAATACGCTGAATTAATTTTGCATCGCATTCCTGAAGAGAATCAAGCTCAGGGGTGCGATGATTTGTATGTTTAATAACTCTTCTTTGAATAACTCTCAGCCGACTGCCGCGACGATGGTGGTCATACCTCAGGAGGAATGGCTGAACCTCCATGAAAAACTCGACCGATTGGCCGAACTAGTAACCAACCGCAATGCCGATGACCGCAATTCGGAATGGATTGAATCGGACGCCGCTCGCAAGATGCTCGGCATTTCACCGAAGACGTGGCAGAATTACCGCGACCAACGGGTGATTCCGTTCTCTCAGATCGGGCGCAAAATCTATGTATGCCGTGCCGACCTCGAAGACTTCATGCGCTCCCACTACATCAAAGCCCGGAAGTGATGGCAAACGGCGTGAATCTCTATGAGCTGATGCACGAGTTCTGGAAAGAGAACGATTATGAGCCGTTCCCAGCATCGGCAACCGCTCTGTTCTTTTTCCTTCTCGATCGTGCTAACAGCCGGCATTGGAAAATGCCGATACGTTGCCCGACTTCCCAGATAAGTCATGCGCTCATGGTGTCTGAACAAACTGTTCTCAATTCCCGCAATGTCCTTTACAAACGAGGTATCATCACATATACAAAAGGTCATGGAAATAAACTTGCTCCTAACTACACAATCGTGACCGACCCTAAGAATTGGGCGGTTCGTTTGGGGGATAGTTCGGGGGATGCTTTGGAGGATTGTTTGGCGGACGGTTTGGGGAAAGACTTGACTGACGGCTTGAATATAGATAAGAATAAAGATAAAAAGATTAAAAATCAAATATCTTCTATTTATAAAGCCGAGGAAGAGAAAATTTTGAGTCTTGATGAGCTTGAAAAGCTGTTCATATCTGATACCGCATGGCAAGCCGATCTCATTTCCCTGCTGTCAACAGAAACTCAAATGAGCGTAGAAAATCTAAAGCAGCTAATCTCATATTTCTTCCGTCAGCAAAAATGCTCCGGCAGAAACCGGAGGGAAGAAAAAGAATGCCGCACACATTTCGTCAACTGGATTAAGAAACAAACCAATCAAATAAGTAATAATCATGGAATTAATCAACCACAACGGGAGCCAGATAAACGTAGAGGCTCTGATGTCTCGGCTTCTTCGCCGAGGGACTATGACGGAGCGTTTTAAGCTCCCGATGACAAAGGAACAGGCATATCAACTCTTGCTTGCAGCAGTAAAGGGTGAAGTGGAATATCGCGCCCGGAAGTTCGAGTTTAACGATGCGGTGAAGTCTTATGCCAACACTATCGCTGAATGGCTCACGGGTGACAGCTCAAAGTTCGGCTTGCTACTCTGCGGAAACGTGGGCAATGGTAAAAGCACCTTCGTGAAAGCTTTTCAGCAACTGCTCAACCAACTCAACCTCCGAAGTGAGGACAACCGGGATTACTGGAAAATCAGGATTATAGATGCCCGGACTGTCGCATATCTCTGTAAGTCGGATTACCGGGAGTGGGAAGAACTGGGGCGACTGCCGATGCTGGCGATTGACGACCTTGGAACTGAGCCTCTGGAAATTCAGGACTATGGCAACATTATGTCGCCGATGGTCGATCTGCTCACACGCCGATACGACAAGCAGCTATTCACGATTGTCACCACCAACCTCATGCCGAAAGAAATCCGCCCGAAGTATGGCGTCCGCATCGGTGACCGTTTCAATGAAATGATGGTGAAAATCCAGTTTGAGAACGACACCTACCGAACGTTCGAGAATCCTGTGTAACTCGGTTTATAGGGCGAGTAGCCGATAATCTGAGTTCCTCAAACTAAGTATCCCAATTCATCAATGCTGAAATACGCCGATTACTCAGTACGTCATTACTTGGATTATGTGATACTTCAATATCTAAATACCTCCATGCTTTGATACATCATTTATGTGATTACTCAAACATCAGTTACTCTAACCTTGGTTACCCGGTCTCGGTAACCGAGGTTTCTGAGAATCCGGGGTATTGAAACTTGGAATATTGGTTATCCGAACATTGGTTTATGAGATGTGAAAAATCGCTGCAAATGTCTCATCGAGTTTGAAAAATTGTCTGCCGTGAAATTGGCGGTGAAGATTGAGTGGCAAGGTTGTGTTTTGAGTACCTCAAAACGTCTTGCCACGCCGCCTCCGGCAGCTTAAAACCACTGATGATATGGAAGATTCCACAAAGAAAAAGGGAGGTAGACCGACGCTTCCCGAATACAAGAAAAAGACCTGCTCCGTAAAGGCAATGTTCAGTCCTGTCGATATAATATATCTTGATTCTTGCGCCAGCGAGTGTGGACTGACCCGTGCCGAGTATGTCTATCGCGCAGCTATGAATCAGGAAACCACGGTTCTGCTAACTCCGGAAGAACGAACCGCAGTAAATGAGCTGCGGAATATCGGAAACAATCTGAATCAGATTACAAGGGCTATGCACCTCGGCGCTGACGCCGAGAGCGAGATTCGGAAAATCGTAGCCTTTATAGCCGGGATACTTAAGAAAGTGAGGTAGATGAACTAAGGTTCATAGATGCTAGGTTCATGGGTTCTGGGTTATTCGGTAATTGGGCTATTGGGTTATTTGGTTATTGAAACCTTGATACTTTGGTCTCATGGCCCAATGAACCAATGCAATACAGTTTATTACACCAATGACCCAATAGCCCACTGTATCAAAGCATCTTTACCTCAAAATCTCAGTATGCTATTACCTCAATACATTATTTACTCAATACATAAATCACTATGATTGCTAAGATAAAATCAAGAGTCGATTTCTCCGGCATAGTCAACTATGCAAACAACATCAAGGAGAAGTCGGCAAGAATAATCGGATCAAACGGAGTTCTGCTTGTCGACAACTCCACTATCTCCGACAGCTTTCAGGCTCAGCTCCGCATACCTGACTCTAACGGAAAACTGCATCACCTAAGCAAGCCGGTAAAGCACGTTTCCATCGCGTTCTCCCCTGAAGATGCCGCTCGCTTCTCCGACAGCGAGGAAGGCGACCGCTTCATGACTCAACTCGCCGAAGAATGGTTGAAGGAAATGGGTATCTACCCGGCGAATACGCAATACGTGATCGCCCGGCACTTCGATAAGAAACACCCTCATTGCCATCTTGTTTTCAACCGCATTGCCAATGACGGCTCTGTTATTTCAGACAGCAACGAGCGACGACGCAACGAGGCAGCTTGTCGCCGGATCAAGCAGCGTCATGGTCTGACCTTCGGCAACAGCCAGTCCCGGAAAATTAACCCAGACCGTCTGCGTAGGTATGATGCCGAAAAACTACTTATCCGAAAACTTGTACTCAACCGTCTCTCTCAGTCCAATGACTGGAAAACCTTTGCCCAACTGCTTGCTCAGGACGGGATAACCCTCTCATTCTGCACCGACAGCAACCCCGGACGCATCAGGGGTGTGGCTTACGACCACAACGGCTTCCGTATATCAGGCTCTAAGCTGGGATTGCACAACCAGTTCACATACGGAAATCTTTGCAAGAGATTCGGTAGTATGGACGCTAATCAATCCCTTGCCAATCAACCGGGAGTCGTTAAGCAGCGCAATATAACCTATATCCCTGTTATACGCTTTATCGAGATCCTGACTAATCTTCCAAAAGTGCCGACCGGACGCGGAGATAACCGGGAACATGAAGTCGGACGGCGAGGACGCAAGTGGGAACGCATCGACGATCGGATCGAAGAAGAATCTACAACATATAAATTCAAAATGTGACTCCTATGGCATCCAAAGACGAATACTATCAGCGCATAATCGCCTCGTTACAGGCTGATATTAAATCGCAAAACTCAGCCATCACTGACCTCAAATCAACTGTCGAAAGACAGCAGAAAGAGATCGAGGCTTTGAAAGCCTCGCAGGGTGTTCCCCAACAATCCTTGGAATCTCAACAGAAAAGGATTAGTACCGAAAACCTGCTTTTAGCGGTAAAGCGTGTATGCGATGATGTAATCCTAACCCATTATGAGCAGCTACCTACATGGTTTGCTGATAGACAGGAATTCGAGAGCTACCGCAAATCCTCTGAACAAAAATTTCTCTCAGGCGACACCTTTTCTGATTATAAGAAGTCACTGGAAAAGCGACTGAAGTCTATCGAGACCCGACTCGGTAGCCATTACTCACTCCTGACAATCAACCGGAACGATAAGAACGTATGCAAGGAGAGCAAAAGCTACTTTAATCTCGATGCCATTATCCGAGCTTTCAAGAATGAAAATCTCCAATGGCTATGGGCTATTTTGGCAAGTGTCACAATCGCCATGTTCGCTGTATTCCTTCTAAGAAGCATAACCACATAAGTTGGGACGTCACCCATAATCACCCCTCATAGCTAAAATTAGCCAACCTCCCCTTACACAGCACTCTGCACCCAAATTTTCCACCTGACTCATAGTTATAATATCAGAAAAATTTACTAATTTTGCATCTAAGTAACCCCAATCATGAAAATGACCAGTCAGTAAACAGAAAAAGACATACGGCGAGTGCCGAAAACTTTGGGAACATCCTTGTAGTCGTTACAGGCTTTGGTCGGCCTTCAGATGCTATTCGGATGTTCTTTTTTATGAAAGACTCCGATAAAATCTCGGATAAGAAGACATCGTTAATGGATGCGAATAAGGAAAAAGATATAACAGATAAGGAGATTGTCGATGGCATCCTGAGACATGACCCAGAGATAATAGAATATTTCTTTATAAAGAAATGTTCTAAGCTGTTTGTCTATCTTGTCAATTCAATTTTCAATGGTAGAGTTGAAAAAGAAGAATTAATCAATGAGTTATTCTTATACATTGCCAATTCTGACTGGAAAAAGTTACGGGAGTTTAATTATCAGAGTTCTCTTCTAACTTGGGTCACGGTAGTTGCGACAAGATTTTTTATAAAAAAGAGAGAGCTACTGATAGAAAATGATTCCTCAGAAACTCTAATAAGGGAAAGTCTTGCTATCTCGGAGATTTTTATCTCTGTAGATACTATAAACTTAAAAATGGCGATCGATATTATGCCCAATGAAAGATATAGGCGTGTGATACAAATGCTGGATTTGCAAGATCTTCCCTATGAAGAAGTTGCGACGATGCTTGATGTCTCAGTTGCAAATCTCTACAATATCCATCGGAGAGCCATAGCGCAATTACGATGTATTTTAATAACTTGAAAGTATAAGGATTTATGAAAGAATATATTAATGAAAACATATTAGCTTGTCTTGTCGATGGTACCCTGTCGCCATTAGAGCAACTGGCGTATAGTGAATCATTCAGTAGTTTACATGATAATGAAATCATAGAAATTACGAGGGATGCAAAACTTATGAAATGTCATATTGAGAAGATCAAACCGATAAGATTCTCAGAATGCGAGCGTTATATCGAGGAGATTCGAAGGTATGAATTACCTAACAATCTAAATGAAACTAAAAACAATGTTTTCTAAATGCAAAAACTCATAACCTCAAATATAATCCCGGCAGACCATCCAATAAATGGGCTACCCAAGAGACTAAAGATTAAATATCTTCGAGGACTTGGGGAAGCTCTTTGTGGTATTGAGCCAAATAGCCAAATGGGATATAAGGCTAAGTTCTGCTTTGACGTGCTATGTGAGCACTTCATAGGAGAAAAAATAGAAGACGGTTGGACGTACTCCGGTTGTAATAAGTATATAAAAGCAGCACAATCCCTTAATCGTATTGGTTTCAGATTCTTTCGTATGTCTGACTGTTTTTGGTGGGATGTTTATAGGATTGCCTATCAGTCTGGTTTGCCCTTATCATACGATATGTATGATAAGGTTTTTAAGAAAACAACCGATATTTTTACACATAAGTTCCGCGAAGCCGCAAAAAAACATTTCTTTGCGGATGGCGATGGTAAGGTGTTGCCGTCTTCATTGACTATTCAATCGTTTGCAGAACTCTCATTTCATAAGCGGCCAACAAAAAGACTACTCATTGTAGGCACGATGAGTGCTGGAAAATCGACATTAGTTAATGCTCTGGTAGGACACAAGGTGGCAAAAGTAAAGACAACTGTATGTACTACAGCTCTATCATATCTATATAATAATCCCTTTAGAGAGACAGTACTTTATTCAGATGGAACGAGTTTTGTCATCAGCATAGGCAATGAGATTACGCAGGAAAATATTCCTAATAAAGCAATAAAATTTATGGGAAGTTTAGAGAGTCTTCCAATTGTTATTACGGATACTCCAGGAGTGGACTATGCCTATGATTCTTCCCATAAGAAAATCACGTATGATGCAATCGAACGAGGAGACTACGACATTTTAGTTTGTGTTTGTAACGGACCATATATTGAGCGAAATGGGGAGAATGATCTAATCGATCATGTCCTGAAACAGAAAAATAAAAAAATATTGTTTATTTTCAATCAGCTTGATAGATTTGACCCTGCTGATGACTCTATAGAAGAAAGTCTGAAGCAATTCAAGCGTCTTCTTAAGAATAAGAAGTCCGAAGCCGGTATAGTTCCGATCTCTGCCAAAGCTGCATATCTCTTAAAGAAAGAGATGAAATCTACCCTCTCTAAATTTGAGGAAGTAGAACTTAGGTCTCTTAAAGAGAAAATGTCATCAATTTTCTATGACTTCGGAATGTATGGCACTGGAGTTTGTTCCAAAGAAGAAGATTTTTTTGCACGAAGCGGACTAACCAATTTAGAAACAATAATTCTCAACAAATGAAGAATATATCTATTAAATACAACCCTTATCACATTCAGACGGAGATTCTGGTTGAGGGTAAGCTTCCGAAAGACAACAGTAAGTTGCACTTCGGTAAGCTACGTCTACAAGAGTGGGCAGAAGAGATTCCCGATATTCTAGTGAAGGAATGTAATGACCGTGAATTTTGTATTCATTTCACCGGTACCCCCACAGACTACAATGATTTGAAAGAGGGCTTTAGGAGTAAATCAGATATAGTAACGGTTTCAAAATGGAGTCGTGAGGAAAATATTCCTGATGTTTCTTCTGTCGAAGATGAGGTTGACAACATATTTGTTGAGATTCAGAAAGGACCCGTAAAGAGTCTCAAAGATCCTGATATCGTTGATGCTTTCAAGAAAGCCAAAAATCAGGAATTTGAAATTAATGTTGTAGCGACTATGAGTTCTGGCAAGTCTACGCTGATTAATGCGTTGCTTGGAAAGAAACTCATGCCTGTAGCAAATAGAGCTACCACTGCTACTATTGTACGTATCATTGATACTAACCAAGACAATTTTAGTGCAATAGCATATAATTCCAAAGGCGAAGTCCTCTATAAGGAAGAAAATATTGATTACACTCAAATGAAAGCTTGGAATGCTGATAAAAGTATTTCGGCTATTGATATTTTCGGGCGTATTCCTTGTGTGGATTCAGTGGGTATGAAACTCATTCTTGTTGACACTCCGGGGCCGAATAACTCTCGGGATAATGATCATAAAAAAATGACATATCAGATGCTTAATGACTCTGATAAGTCATTAGTTCTATTCGTTATGAACGGAGGTCAGCTCATGATAAACGATGATGCCACCTTCTTGAATTACGTATGCGAATGCATGAAAAATGGAGGGAAACAATCTCGTGAACGGTATATCTTCGCAGTAAATAAGATGGATGACTATAATCCAGAAGATGATGATATTTCTAATGTTCTGTTAGATGTAAAAAAGTATCTTGAAGAACATGGAATCCTAACGCCTAATATATTCCCACTATCTGCTTTGGTCGCATTACAAAGTCGTACCAATCCGCCCCTTCATAAGGCATTAGATAATTTTAAAGATTATGTAAATGTCTTTGATGAAATGAAGTTTGACTCATATTATGAGTTTAATAATCTTCCTCATTCTTCTAAAAAGGGAATAGAACGTCTCCTAGCAGACGCAAACGAAGATGAAAAGGCTGAAATTCATAGTGGTATAGTTTCTGTAGAAGAGGCCGTGGCTTTGTACGTAAACAAATATGCTCGCGCTCTAAAGGTAAAAGACCTCGTAGAGTCTTTTAATAATCGATTAAAGGAACTTGCAGCTATAGAGTCCCTTAAGGAAGAGATTCGTTGTAGTGAAGAACGCAAGGCAAAACTCAATCAGGATATCGAGAGAATTAAGAAGATCATTAGTTCAGGGGATGCTGCCAAGGTCCTATCTGCACTTATAGATAAGAAAGATTTTACCAAAAACGTATCCGGAGAGATTAATCCATTCATTAATGAGCTTGGTAAGAGAATTGACAAGATGATATTCACACACACCAAGTCATCGAAAGTGCCAAAATCTGAAGCACTACGTCAGGTCAAAGAAATCCAGAAGGAATCTTCTAATATTCTAACTCAACTTGATGCTCGCATTGATAGTGTACTTACCAAGGCGTTTGAGACATTGTATTCGGACATTCTTGATATGTACAAAGAGCACCTAAAAACAATTGGCTTGGCCATAAAGGATGTTGATCTCAATCTTTCTCCGCTGGATTTTGTCTCCGAGGATATTGCGAATATCGACTCTCTTATAAAAAAGAGCACTCAGACTATCGATGAGGGTCATTATGAGACGAAAACCAAGCGGGAGTCTCGTAAAGTCAAAAAAACGAACTGGTTCTGGACACCCTGGAACTGGGGTTCTGAAAGATATGATACGGAATATTACGACCGTCAATATCAAGAATGGGTCGCCAAGAATGTGGATTATGTTAACATGTCATCTGTTGCAACTCAGTACTTTCAGCCTATACAGGTTCAGTTGGTAGAAGCGAAGAAGGCGGCAGAAGCCCATGCTCAGAAAGAAGGTCAACGTATTAAGGATGTTCTTAAGAAAGTGCTTGGTCAGATTGATGGAATACTTGAATCAAAGTTGACGGAACTTCAGCAAAGCACAAATGCAGCCATGCAAACTGAGCAGGAAATCAAGAAACAACAAGAGGAGCTTAGATGGATGGAAGGCATAATCGATAGAGTTAACAAACTTATTAACTTCTAAAATTATAGACGATGAAAAAAGAATATAAAGAAGCGGTTGATAACGGCAATGTGGCAATAGTAAGAATCGCCTTGTCAAACGAATTGCTGTTTGACCCCAGAGGCGTTTCATTCAACGAGATGCTCGAATATGCTGTAACGCACCTTCCAAATCTTTTTGAAGAAAACAAGGATGCCTCTTATACGGTTCCGCCTAAAGATCAATGGGACGAAGACTTCATGTATGAAGTCAAAAGTGATTTGGATGCAAACTTTTCAAAGGAGAAATTGGCTTTTTATGAGGCTGTTGTAAAGTTTGTAGGAAAAGATAAGGCAATTGAAGTTGAAGAGGAAGAAGCATTGCCTGTAGTAGACGAGAACAATACCCATAAGGAACATCCCACACGCACCATCAAGATTACCAAAGTATCGGGAGGCGTGGCAGTTGGTGGCGCTATAGTTGCTACAGTAGGAATGTGCACGGGAATGACTGCGCTATCAATAATCGGAGGAGCTATCTTCGTGGGAGGTGTTCTTCTGATAATTAATGATAATCGAAAGTAATCTATGGGGACTATCCACGACAAGAAGAGAAGAAACAGCGAGTTGGATGAACTTCTTAAAGGAACTCCCAATGCTGATAAAACTACCTCACCTACGAAAGTAGATGAGCCAGTTGCTGTCGCCACGGTTGTAAAGGAAGATGATCATGCTGCATTATTGAAGCAAAATCAGCTTGAGATGCAATCATATTCTTCGCAAGCCTTACAAGCATTATCAATGGTTGATGATATGGTCACCAAAGACTATGTCATGAGACTGTCGGAAATGGAGATAGTGCCTGTGGACACGAGCGAAATCGGTCGTGATACCATTGTGTTTAAAGTGAACAAGATGGTATATGAGAAAGATGAATATGCAACAGAAAAATTCATCAATGCATTGGGTGCAATGTGCTATGCAGATTGCTCCGTTTTTCTCTTACTCGATGGCCATAAGAATCGGACTGACTTCTACATTGGTATAAGAAATAATGATGAAAGAAGGACCGATAGTTCAGTAGCAGAAACCTTTGAGAACTCATTAAAAGGTCAATTCCCCGGGATAGACTTGGAGCAATGTTCCGTCCCTGAACATGCCGGAAGTCTTTCAACGCAACAACAGCTTTTTGAACGATTCAATCAGGCATCAAGCGTTTGTTCTTGCTCAGGCATACCCGCTTATAAAGATGAGGACGGCAAATATACCAATCAGACGTTTGTGCAGGGTATTGAGAAACTCGCTCTTGCTATGCAAGGTAAGGAGTATACTGCTATTGTTTTAGCCACCAATTTATCTGGTGCTTCACTTTCATCTGTCAGAATTGGTTACGAACAACTTTATACTCAAATGTCAGCTGTTGCGACCCAACAGGTTGCGTATTCCACAACTGAATCACTTGCAAATGCTATTAGCCGAACACACGGTTTTTCAGATACTTCATCTCATTCTGTTTCGGATGGCACTTCTAATACAGAAGGGATGACTAAGACTCATACAAAAAATCAAAGTGTTTCTAAAAAGAATGGACTTGCCCAGGCAGGAAGTATCATAGGTGGAGCTTTAGCTGCAATCGGTGGAGTTGCATTAATGGCAACCGGAATTGGAATCCCGGCAGGATTAGCTATGGTTGGAGGTGGAGCTGCTTTGGCTAGTGCGGGAGCAAGTGCTCCCCAAAAGACTAGTGGAACTTCTGATTCAACAGCCAAACAACAGTCTCATACTAAAAATCATAATGAGACAGACACGACTTCACACACCGAACAGTTTAATGAGACTAATGGGAAGACTGCTACTGTTGGATCTTCTAAAAACTTCACTCTTACAATCCACAATAAGCACATTGAAGAAATTCTCAAGCGAATAGATAATCAACTTGAACGATTGTCTATTGCCGAAGGAACTGGTGTATGGGCATCAGGAGCATATTTCCTGTCTTATGAGAATGATAGAGATACAGCAGAAACAGGAGCTGCAATCTTTAAGTCCATTATGCAGGGTGAGAAATCGGGCATGGAGGCTTCTGCCATTAATAGATGGCTGGACACTAAAACCCCAAAGAAGGTCGAATTGCTGACAACAGCTATCACCAGCTTTACCCATCCTACTTTTATTTTTGAAAATACAAAAATAGGTAAACAAATTCCCGTTAATGCAGCCAATCTAATTAGCACTGCCGAGTTAGCTATGCAGATGGGATTGCCCAGGAAATCTGTTCCCGGTTTTCCTGTCTTAGAGCATATATCTCTTGGAAAAGAAGTTGTCACTCAATCAGGAGAGGAGATGAAGCGAGGATTAAAAATGGGATATATATTTGACCAAGGTAAGGTCAGAGAAAATAATCCCGTGGATATTGAAGCAAAAAGTTTAACGCAACATGTGTTCGTTACAGGTTCGACTGGCTGCGGAAAATCAGAAACAGTCTATCGTCTTATATCTCAGGCAAAGAAAGCTGGCGCTAAATTCCTTATCATAGAGCCTGCTAAAGGGGAGTATAAGAATGTGTTTGGCAATGCAAATGTTTATGGGTCTAATCCTGAAATTACTGAGCTTTTGCACATCAATCCTTTCAGATTCCCTACAGGTATTCATGTTCTTGAACATGTAGATCGTCTGACGGAAATTTTCAACGTATGTTGGCCAATGTATGCAGCGATGCCTGCTGTGTTGAAAAAAGCCATAATACAATCCTATGAAAAGGCTGGATGGGATCTTTTGAAGAACCGGAATCGATATGATCGTTTCTTCCCAACATTCAATGATCTTTTGGCTGAATTGGAAGATGTTATAAAAGATTCTGCCTATTCAGAAGAAGTGAAAGGCAACTATATTGGATCACTGGTAACTCGTGTGGAATCGTTGACTAACGGATTGAACGGCGCTATCTTGGGAGGTGATGAAATTCCCGATGAAATTCTGTTTGATACAGATACCATCGTAGATCTCAGTCGAATTGGCTCTCAAGAGACTAAAGCATTGATTATGGGTATCCTTGTAATGCGATTGAATGAATACCGAATGGTTAATGCGACAGAGGCAAACTCGGGACTCAAGCATATTACTGTGCTTGAAGAAGCCCACAACATACTCAAGCGCACTTCAACTGAGCAATCGCAGGAAGGAAGTAATCTCGCAGGAAAGGCTGTTGAAATGATTACGAATTCTATTGCCGAGATGCGTACTTATGGTGAAGGATTTGTTATTGTTGACCAATCGCCAACAAGCGTAGATCCGGCAGCAATTAAGAACACAAACACCAAATTCATCATGAGACTTCCGGATGGGGATGATCGACGAATAGCAGGTAAATCTGCAGGTCTTAAAGATTCACAACTTGATGAGATTGCAAAGCTTCCCACAGGAGTTGCTGTGACTTATCAAAATGATTGGGAAGAGCCGGTTTTATGTAAGATTTCGCTAAAGAAAGAAGACTCAATAGAGTATACCTATTCACCAACTGAAATCGATGATGCACAGCCGGATTATCTTACCGATGTAATTAAGTTCTTAATTGATGGACGTAACCCAACCAGATTAGATTATGACATTAATATCGTAAATCAGGCTAAATTCTCATCTGAACTGACGACATCACAGAAGATTCGGCTTTCCGAACTTATCAAGGAGTATGGACAGACAAATAAATTGAGTCTATGGAGCAACGACAATTTCGATATACTGGCTAAGCTTATAACCGATCTACTCGGAGTCAGAAGTGATGTGGAAAAATTGGCTAAGGCTTCCCGGTCCTTTGAAGAATTGGATTCAAAACTTGGCGCTCTCGTGACAGATCGACTTGGCCAGGAGACTGAGAGCGTAAATCTATGCATCCGTCAATCTCTGCTGAAAGATTATTCCCTTGGTGGCGAAACAAGAGAGTTGATTTACCAGTCGTGGTTTCGGCGAATTAAATCAAGCCTCAATCTCTAATAATCAGTATGTTTGCTGTTCTAAATTATATGCCATATTTTCCCCCAGAACGGATTTCAAATGAAATCTCTATCTCTCGGTATTGGCTTCAGCCAAATATCGAGAACGTAGAGCCTTTGGGTGTAAGAGAATTTGGCATAACTAAATGTGTTGAGGCTGCTCGTGATTTTTTTCCTCCCCAAGTGATATATGACTGGATTAACTGCCCTATTGAGGAAAGGTTGAAACTTGCAGAGAGTTATTCTTATGCTGTAGCAGAAGCTTTTGAATTAAAGGATTTCAAAGGCCTTTATATAGAAGACATGGGCCTTGGTGTTGCCGGCTATAATAGTGGTGATGGAAAGATTCATGTAAGTGAAGTGCTTGTAAACAATAAAAATGAAACTCCATTTGAAGTTATAGATACTATCGTTCATGAAATGCGCCATCAATATCAAACGGAATGTATGAAAGGTCTTCACCCAATAGACGAGGATACACTTGAAGAATGGTTGGCGGCTGATCAACTGTATACGAATGAGCAACCTTATGCCCTTGATCCTTGGGGATATAAATATAACGCTTTAGAATTGGATGCACATTATGCTGGAGAAACAGTTATACGAGAATTTACTAAAGATTATAGAGCTTGAAGAATATGGAAGTTTCAGATTTAAAATCTCTACTCAGAATGCGATTGGCCGATTGTGGATATACGCCCTCTGCTCAAACAGAAGCTACAATAGGTCGTCTCTGCTCCTTACATATAGATAGCCAACGCTTACTGATGGAGTGGTTAAGGAATGAAAATCCAGTTGCATTCGACTCAATTCAAGGTATCGATTCTTCATTCCTGCGAGAACAGCTAGATATGAAAGAACCAGCAATTATTATTGCTCACCATATGCTGATGGATGATCCTATTGGTAACGCAGCGTATTTTAGACACCTTGCAATTACAAAAAGATAATGATTAAACCATGATAGAATCAGGACAACTAATAAAAGAATTAAGTGACCAACAATCAGAACTTGGAAAGTTGGCGAAAGCAGAATCCACAAGTCATGATGTCGGTGCTTATGATTATAATGGGTCGCTTACAGGTGAAGGCTTGGATAATTCCGGCTCTGAACCATGGTGGAAAGACGCTAATAACAACTCTGATCTTCCCTTAGATGAAAGCCATGACCATAATATTATTGACTTTGATGAACCACTAAGTTCAGGAACCGGAATTTTTGATGAGTCAATTCCATCCAGTGCAAATGAGCAAATCGACATTCCAAAGAATTCAGCAGTTGAAAATACTAATGACAATCTTATAGATGAGAATACTGATGAAATCAAACAAATTAAGACAATAAACTCAGGCTTAGAGGGACAAAATCATCCTGTAACTGATGTACCTTTTGAGCGGAAAGTCGTTACAACAGAAACAGGAGAAAAAGTTGAGGGAGTCTTTCCTCAGTTTGACAGTAAATTTGATGCTCAATTACCCAAAGAACTTGAATTGGCTTCTGATGCAGATCAATTTGCAGAATGCAACCGTCAATTAAAAGAGAAATATGACAGCGATCCTTCCTTCCGTGACCAATTTGATGAGCGACAAAAAGAGAATATTGAGGAAGGTGGAACCCCATATGGTTACACTTGGCATCATAATGAGGAAACTGGCAAAATGCAGTTGGTTGATTATGATACTCACCAGAAAACAGGACATACAGGTGGACGTTCTGTTTGGGGAGGAGGAAGTGAAAACAGATAATTATTAAAATAATTCATACTATGAGTATACAATGGAAATATTCTTCTCCTGTAGAAGAAAGCGAAATTCTTGCAGTAGCTAAGAAGCATAATATCACCTTACCCACTTATCTTATTCAGATGATTTTGGTGGGTAACAACGGGTCTCCAACGCCAAAGAGGTTTTTCTATGACAATGGTTGTAATGAGGATGTCTTTAAGACATTATTGTCATACAATCCTCGAGATGTAGAAAATGTATTTTCCGCTCTCGAAGAGTTACAAGGAATGCCCTCGCTCTATCCTTTCGGAAATGATCCTGCCGGCAACTTTATCTGTCTCAATGCATCAAAAGTTGTTTTATGGAAACATGAGACTCATGAAGTTTCTCCTGTTTCCGATTCTGTTGAATCTTTCTTTGAGGGACTTCATTAAACAAAGGCCCACTGTGAGTTCATTTACTTAGTCGGATATATAGCTTTACCTTATGACAATTATTGATGGTGAGGAACAGACTATGATCTGTCAAGAGTGTGGGAACCGATTTAAACATATTATTGGATATGGTCCTATTTGCCCGACACCGTGGCTACGAGAAAAGATCCTCAAAGAAAATCCACCGAAATGTCCAAGATGTGGTTCAGTGAATTGCAAGCAATTCAATATAATTGACCGGATTTTATCACGCATTGGAATTAAATAATGTGACATTTCTTACTAAAACTTAAATGATAAAAGTATAAAAGCCGGAATTTCAATAGTGCCAGTTCTTATATCATTTGTCTTATCTTTCATTTACCACAAACAGTATGGTGGAAACAGGAGAGGTCAGTAAAGACGGTAAACCAGAATATTTTGAACTTGTGCAAAATTTGCACAAGTTCAAAATTCTTAAAAACGCACACAGAAGTAGAAGGTCAGTTGTTGCAAAATTTGAAACAACTGAAGAGTGAAGCAAGGTTTGCCTTCTAATGCCGTCTATGCGTATTTGCAGGCAAATGTTACGCGGAATATTTGAATTTTGCCTGTAATTTGCCTGTAGAAAATAAGAAAAGCGACCTAACTTCGTGATTTACACTTTGTTAAGTCGCCTTTCTTGTGCCCAGAACAGGACTCGAACCTGCACGCCTCGCAGCACTCGCACCTGAAACGAGCGCGTCTACCATTCCGCCACCTGGGCATTGCTATCGGTGGGATTGCGAGTGCAAAGTTACAATAGTTTTTTGAATCTGACAAATTTTTTGTGCATTATTTTTTGTTTTATTTTTTCCGCTATTTTTATATTGCTTATTATTCTCTTTTGCTCAGCAGTTTACAAACCCGGGGGCTTTATTGTGGTGGCTATTGTATTTTTTATTGATGTTCGGTGTGTGTTTTTTTTGTACCTTTGTTTCTTAAGTTCGTTTTTATATAATTTAGACAGCATGGGTAAACAGAATACATCCAAACACGAGCCACATAATTTTGCCAATATTCTCAGGCAACATCTCAATAGTTTGTCTGAAGAGGATTCGTATTGCCTATCGGACAGAATCGGCCAACAATACCATATTGATGAACTTGAATGGAGGCTCACTCATCCGCAAGCGCTTTCGTGTGCTTCCGACGGCTATTACGTGAAATTGGTAAACCGACTGATTGACCGACTGGCCGTGCTGAGAATCCCAAATCCGCCTGCCGATTTGATTAAAGTCATGGCTTTGTCGGTGGCTGCGTATCTGGAGGATTTGGTAAATGATTTCGGAGTCTGGAATGCTTTCCGTAATCTCTACAGCGACTTGTATGGCTCCATGTTGCCTTTTTATAATTGCGACCATGAGGAGTATCTGACTGATAATGTAAATCCTGAGGACTTGAAATTTATTGTCTGGCAGTCGTTTGTACGTTGCGGCCAGCCCGACGAACGTTTTTTTTCGCCATACAGCGAGGGTATTTCCAAGATGGCTGATATCCTTTACGATGAGATTGTCGACGAGTATGAGATGGCTCCGGAATCGAAGCGAATCGCCGACTATATTTCGTCGACAATTTTGAGCGATGACTATACGAAAGTCCGCCATCTGGCCTATTGGCTCAGTGCGTTGAATCCGCTGATTGCTGCGCCGTGGATGCATGAGTATATCGAAATGCAGACTCTTAAATTCATGGAAATTATGCCTAAGCTACAACCTTCCCAGGCGGAGTACCATGTTTTGTGTTCGTACTCATGGCCAAAAGCTGCCGGACCGCTGGGTATTCCGGTTTACGACTATCTGGCGCAGATGTGCCGCGACCGCGGCTTCGACAATCAGGCCGATATAATCGGTGATATCAAAGTCAACAGTTTAAGTTTTTACAATATAACTACTCGCTCCGAAAAGTATCTGGGTCTTACCGACTATACAGGCACGGAGTATAAAGTTCAACGGAATTCGTTTGCCAATAATTCCGCCACCCGCAATATTGCAAAGTGTGCGGCTCAGCTGATTCGATTCAACGGCGAATGGAATCTGAACGGCATGATGATGTCGATGCCGGATGATGCCGACATTTCCAATTCCCAAGACAGCACCGACATGCCTGAATCGGTAAAGGAGTATATTCGCAATAAAATCGACGAGCACGGCGGCCAAAGGGTTTTCGTGTTCCAGTCCATTGCCCAGGTTAATGAATTTATGCAGGCCAGCGGCGGCGACAGGTCGTTATCCGCCGTGGCTGATGAGGAAACTGAACTTCACGATGTGGCGCTGTTGCTGAGTCTTGAGCAAACTCCGCTGATTATTAATGGCGGCGCGGCTTATTTCAAAATCAAAGGCAACAGTAAGTTCTCCATAGCGAAGAGCCACAAGTCGGGTCTTGAACTGATTGCTGACGGCCTGCCCGACGATGTGGCCCGGTATATCCAGGATAATCATCTGGCACCGGAAGTACAGATATTCGCGGCACAGGGCCCCGAGGTGGGCCGGGCTGTAGTTCAAGACAACTTCCGTTTTCTCGCCGGTTTTTATCGGTCGAAAGTTTTTGCGGTCAACGTTGAAGATTAATCACCCTAAAACTATACAACTAAACATATCAAAAACATGTCAATTATTTCTTCCGACAAGCCTCTCGCCATATGCAGCGACCACGCAGGCTTTGAACTGAAAAGCATTATCGAGGGCTACCTCGAAGCCAACAGCATCGAGTATAAAGATTTCGGCACCTATAGTGCCGACTCGTGCGATTACCCCGATTTCGCGCATCCGTGCGCCGAAGCTGTTGAGTCGGGCGAGTGTTTCCCCGGCATAGCCATGTGCGGTTCGGGCAACGGCATTGCCATGACTCTCAACAAGCATCAGGGCATACGCGCTGCTCTATGCTGGACTCCTGAACTGGCTGCCCTGGCACGTCAGCATAATAACGCAAATGTTCTTGTGCTACCTGCACGATTCATCGCACCTGAAATTGCGCTTGAAATCATGGATGTTTTTCTTAACACCGAGTTCGAAGGCGGACGCCATGAACGCCGTGTTGAAAAGATTGCGGTACGCTGATTTGGTTAAATTTTGCTAAGAAATTCATTTTTCTTAGCAAATCGTTTGCTTTGAATGTCAAAAAATGCGTACTTTTGCATGTGTGTTTTTCATAGTATTAGATTAAGATAAAGGTTTAAAGGAAAAGAGAAGTTGTGAAACTTCTCTTTTGTTGTTTATATGGCTCTGTTTTTCAATTATTTATAATCCCGTTCGCTTCCCGGTCGCTCTGATTCGGACAGTATAAAGGATGCAAAAAGCTGTATCAGTGTTTAAATTTTCGACACTTAAATCCACATGCGGATTCACAGCTTTACCGGCAAGCGTGTCCACAGGGCTGCCGGTATGAGGCGCCACAGGCCAACCGCCACATTCCAGCGCCAGTCGATTACCTGCACACGCTTCCGGCGCAGTATGGCCAGCTCGATGCGTGGGGCGGCATAATCAAGATCCATCAGCATTGGATAGCGACGTCCGGCTTTAAGTAGCGGCGTACGGATGAATCCGGGCCGTATATCGGTAATATCGACGGCCACGCGCTGCATACGGGCAAGCTGACCAAGGGCTTCCAGATAGGTCTGGCAATAGCGCTTGGATGCCGAATAGGCGGCGCTGACGCCGAGGCCTTTTGTTCCGGCTACGGATGTTATGGCGGCTATCTGTCCGCGCCGGCAGTTTGCGGTGTCGCGAAAGTATCGGTATGCGGCGTTTACTATGCGCGTGAAGCCGCCTACGTTCACGGCTACAGTCTGCATATCTTCGCTGAGGTTCAGTTCGGGATTGCTCCAGCCTACTCCGGCGGCGTACAGCACTACATCGGCGCCACCGTTGAGTTCTATCAGGTCGTAGAAGCGTTCTACAGTGTCATCGGCGGTCACGTCGATGCTTTTGCATACAATATTGTCGGGATATAGCCCGCAGACTTCTTCGAGGCGTTCTGTTCGTCGGGCGGCTATGCCTACATTCCATCCCATGCGGGCGAAATCCAGGGCCACCCGGCGTCCGATTCCCGACGATGCCCCGACTATGATTATATGTTTCATTGTGCTTCGGTTGTAGTTTGTTCTTCTACAACGGGTGTGCGGCGCAGAAAGTTCAGTGGCAGAGTGTAGGTAATGCTGAAGCTGCCTGTAATCGACCGTCCAGATGCTCCGTAGCCGGGTATGTACCATGGGTCGCCGTATCGTGTATGGCTTTGGTGGAGTATACCGTGGTAATGGAAGCGCCAGCCGGCCGATATGGGCCCCCACAGTTTTACCCGCAGTCCGAAGGAGATTTCGTACCATCCGGCGGTGACGCGCTGTGAGGGTATCTGCGGATGCTGTGTTTCCTGCCAGTACCCTTGGTCGATGGTGATGTCGGACAGCGAGTAGCTGAATGGCGAGAAACCGTAGCGGGCTCCCACTGTAAGCATATAGTCCGGATTTGAGTTATACAGGAAGTTATAGTCGGCTCCGATTTTAAACCATACACTCACCGGCGATGTATAGCTGAAGTTCATACCGGCAGGCGTGTTCTTGGCCTGTCCGAGCCCTATTTCGAAGGCAGGCAGGTAACGGTTGTGCAGGTTCACCTGTGCCTGGAAGCCAATCAGACCGTATTTCTGGCCGAAGATGCGCATCACCGGGTCCCAGATGTCTACCCCTATGGATGCGGACTGCAACAGGGGATATTTCATTTTTACTACCGGAATAACGGCGGCGGAATCAATCCATTCGTCGCCGGTAATGGTATCGACGTACACGGTGCGTCCGTTGTCGTCGTGGTAGTGTATGGAGCGTGCGCGGCGAGCGGCGTTTATCACGGCTGTATCGCCCGCCAGCTCGTTGATGTGCTGTGTGGTTGTGGCGGCATTGTTCACCGGCGATATGCGGCGACGCGGCGCAGCACTGCCGTCAGGCTGCGGTTCTTCGGCCTGCAGCGCCATTATGCCGGCCACGAGAGCCAGCAGCAGTACCACGGACAGTCTACTCCTGAGTGCGGAAATATAGCGCCACATATACTTGGTCGACTGTGGTTACGAGCGGTTCCACCAGCTCCACCGAGTCGATAAGGTGGCGGGTACAGCTCAGGTTATTGATATAGTACCTGAATCCCACGCCGCAGTCGTCGCTGACAAAGTACGGCGTGGTATCGTATTCAAAGGTGAGGGTATCGTTCAGTTGCGGATAGTCGAGGGCCTTCTGCTTGTAGGATATACACCAGGCGGTGAGGTGCGAGTCGGATTTCAGCGGCAGATTCACGAACGACGTCGAGGTTGCAACGCCGATTATGGCAGAGTCGCCCGGAGCCCCTACTCCACTTATGCGCAGCGAGTCGAGGCGTATGGCCGCACCGGTGGCGCTTGAGCGGAATTCGACTTTAGGCACTCCGCTGCGGCCGTCGATACATCCGCCCGAACTGCAGGCTCCGCACAGCAGGACTGCCAAAGCAGCCACACTTGCCGATATCAGGCCTTTCTTCCCCATTGAACGATTTCATCGAGTGATTTTCGTCCGCGGCGCGGAGCATCGGCGTCGGCGGGATAGCCTACGGGGATTATCGCAACGGGTTCTTCGTCGCTGCCCAGCTGCAGCAGCCGGTGCAGTTCGGAAGCCTCGAAGTTGCACACCCAGCAACTGCCCAGACCGAGGGCCGAGGCTGCCAGACAGATATGTTCGACTGCAATCGCCACATCTATATCGGCATGGTCTTTGCCGTCGCAGGGGCGATGCCAGGCCTGATTGTGCATGCCTACAGCCACAATATACACCGGAGCGGTAGCTATCCAGGGACGGTTGTACACTTTGAGTATGATATCGCGCACTTCAGGGTCGGCTTCGGCATCAAGTACTATATAGCGCACGGGCTGACGGTTTACTGCCGACGGCGACAGACGGGCGGCGTCGAGTATAGCCAGGAGCAGGCTGCGGTCGACGGGCTGCGGCAGATAGTTGCGGCAACTGCGGCGGTCCTGCGCCAGGGCATGAAATCGGGTGTATGCTGAGAAGTCCATTTTTTGTTTAGGGTTTAACATTTAGCGTTCAGTAGCGTATATCAGAATTCGGTTTCTATTTCGTAGTCGTTGCGATGGCTTGAGTTGCGTGCTACAAGTTCGCCGATGAATCCGGCCAGGAAGAACTGGCTGCCCAGCAGCATCATGGTCAGGGCCAGATAGAAGTAGGGCGAGTCTGTAACAAGGGTATAGCTCATGCCGTGATACATGCGGTAGAGTTTCACGGCCCCCACTATTCCGGCGGCTATGAAGCCGAGCAGAAACATCAGCGAACCCATCAGACCGAAGAAGTGCATGGGCTTGCCGCCGAATTTACCGGTAAACCACAGGGTGGCGAGGTCGAGATAGCCGTTCACAAAGCGGTCGAGGCCGAATTTGGTCTTGCCGTATTTACGGGCACGGTGCTGCACCACTTTCTCGCCTATGCGGGTAAAACCGGCCAGTTTGGCCAGATAGGGTATGTAGCGGTGCATGTCGCCGTACACTTCGATATGTTTCACCACATCGCGTCGGTAGGCTTTCAGCCCGCAGTTGAAGTCGTGCAGATTCTTTATGCCGCTCACACGGCGTGCCGTGGCATTGAACAGCTTGGTGGGTATGGTCTTCGACAGCGGGTCGTAGCGCTTTTGCTTATAGCCCGACACCAGGTCGTAGCGGTCACGGGTAATCATTCGGTATAGTTCCGGAATCTCGTCGGGCGAGTCCTGCAGGTCGGCATCCATGGTAATTACCACATTTCCGCGGGCACGGACAAAGCCGGTATTGAGGGCCGGCGACTTGCCATAGTTGCGACGGAAGCAGATACCGTGCACGGATTGATTTTTCTGCCGGAGCTGCTCTATCACCTGCCACGACGAGTCGGTAGAACCGTCGTTCACAAATATAATTTCGTAGCTGAAGCCATTGGCCTGCATCACACGCTCAATCCAAGCCTCGAGTTCGGGCAGTGATTCTTCTTCGTTATATAGAGGCACCACTACGGATATATCGAGCGGTTTGCCATTATTCTGTTCTTCGGTCATCTTGAAGATTTTATTTTAGCAATAATGAAAGCTACCGGCAGCGACAGCACCGCGCCGGTGAATGTAACAGTCCAGAACAGCGACATTGCCATCTGAATGGCTCCGGGCAGAGAACCCTGCTCAAGAACGGCCTCGACCGCATGCCTCAGCTCGTGCGACGCCGACTGCGGATATTCGCGCATAAGCTGCGCCGCCAGCTCAAGCTGGTTGCGTACATAGCCGGGGTCGACAAAGCGCAGCCACATATACACCAGCAGGGCCATAATGAGCCCGCCGAACAGAAAACTGTATATGCCTTCGGTCCATAAGGGCACGGTGCGTACTTTGGCCACAGCGGCAGCGGTTGCCGACAGACGCCTGTACAGCAGCCAGGGCACCGAAAGCAAAAGTATCAGGGCAAGAATCGAAAGCAACGGATGCATGCCGGAGTAGGCGGCGCACAGAAACAGCACAGTGAAGTACACCCCGGCCACCGGCCCCACACGGGCAGCCCTGCCGAAAATATCTGATGGATTTGACTGATTGTCCATATAGCTGCAAAATTACAAATTATTTTGCTATTGACGAAGCAACCACAGCGAAAAGAACTCAAACACACAAAAAAAAGAATGAGAAACGTAATCAAATGATTTGATTAACAATTTCTCATTCTCCTCTCTCCTCTTGCGGTATGGACGGGACTCGAACCCGCGACCCCCTGCGTGACAGGCAGGTATTCTAACCAGCTGAACTACCACACCTCGTTTTTTTCGCTTCTCTAAGCCCTTGGTGGGAGAGGCATCAGCATCGTTGCTTTTGCGAGTGCAAAGTTAGGAGGTTTTTCAATACCGTGCAAATATTTTGAGGAAAATTTTTCAAAAAAAATGCATTTTTCTGCTTACTGACCAACTTTTTTGCCGTTTTATCCACAAAACAACCGTTTCCAAGTGGGATTTCAGCTCGTTTTTTGCCTCAAAAAAATTTCACCTTTTACATGCAGGGCGAATCTTTTTTATTACTTCCGATAATTTTTCTTCTGCAGCATGCGATATTTTCTCCGGCGCTCCCGCGTAAGAACACCCGCACACACACCCGCGCACAAGTGTCGGGCCGCTGCTCCAATTTGCCCGATTGCTAAAATTTGTTTAACTTTGCGGCGAAATTATAAATAACAGGTTCTAAATTTATGAAACTATCGGGTACAATCGACTTCCGCCCCAAACTGTTCGAGGCGCTGAGTCAATACTCCATGACCAAACTCAAAGACGACGTAATCGCCGGCATCGTAGTGGGCATTGTAGCCCTTCCGCTCGCAATAGCATTCGGCATAGCATCCGGCGTAAGCCCCACGGTAGGCCTTATCACTGCCATCATAGGCGGTTTTCTGGTGTCGTTCTTCGGCGGCAACACCGTACAGATCGGCGGCCCTACCGGCGCCTTCATTATTATTGTATATAATATAATAGCCCAGTTCGGGCTCCACGGCCTGGCCATAGCCACAGCCATGGCCGGCGTGATACTGGTGCTTATGGGACTGTTCCACCTCGGCACAGTAATCAAATTTATACCCTACCCCATCATAGTAGGATTCACCGCAGGTATAGCCCTTACGATATTCTCCACCCAGATCAACGACTTCTTCGGCCTCAGCCTCACCAACATCCCCGGCCAGTTCATCCCCAAATGGGGACTTTACTTCAAGTCGTTCGGCAACATCAACCTGCCCACACTGGCAGTAGGCCTGGTGTCGCTGCTCATTATAATATTTACACCAAAGATATCGAACAAACTGCCGGGCGCACTCATAGCCATCATCACAGTCACCGCAGCCACATATTTCCTCAGCGGCATAGACGGCTTTGCAGTCCAGACCATCGGCGACCGCTTCGGCACCATGAGCACCGATATACCCCTGCCCCGCGGCTTTGAGCTCAACATGGCCACCATCAACCTGCTGCTGCCCTCAGCCTTCACCATAGCAGTACTTGGCGCCATAGAGTCGCTGCTGTCAGCTACAGTCGCCGACGGTGTCACAGGCTCCAGGACCAACAGCAACACCGAACTCATAGGCCAGGGCATAGCCAACATAGTGGTGCCCCTGTTCGGCGGCATACCCGTCACCGGCGCTATCGCCCGCACCATGACCAACATAACCAACGGTGGCCGCACACCGGTAGCCGGCATCATCCATGCCGTGGTTCTGCTGCTGATATTCGTGTTTCTTATGCCCCTTATCAACTATGTACCCATGGCCTGCCTGGCCGCAGTACTTATGGTAGTGGCCTACAACATGAGCGGCTGGCGCACGATAATAGGCATATTCAAGGCACCCAAGAGCGACGTATCGGTACTGCTGGTAACCTTCTTCCTCACCGTAATCTTCGACCTCACCATAGCCATTGAAATAGGCCTCCTTCTGGCCATACTGCTATTCATTCGCCGAGCCACCGAGAACATCGAAATCAAAGTCTACTCCGAGCAGCTCGACGTGGCAGAAGGCACCGAAATGCAGCAGCACGAGGTTCTCAACGTAGCCAAAGGCGTAAGCGTTTACGAAATCGACGGCCCATTCTTCTTCGGCGTTGCCACCAAATTCGACGAAATAATGCGTGCCACCGTAGGCGGCCGGACCCCGCTGGTGCGCATCATACGCATGCGCAAGGTGTCGTTTATCGACGCTACAGGCCTCCACAACCTCGAAATCCTCATCAACTCGTCGCAGAACGAAGGCATCCACGTAGTGCTCTCAGGCGTAAAAGACAACGTGCGCGAAAGCCTTGAACACGCAGGCATCGACCGGCTTATAGGCGCCGACCACATATGCGATCACATCACCAAGGCCGTGGCCATGGCCAACGAAATAGCAGAAAAATCGCAATCGCAGGCAAACGCATAAATCATTAATACGCTGTTACTTAATCCATAGAGCTAAATAATTAATAATTTAAACAAAATTTTTTTCGTTTAAATATTTGGTGGGTTTAAAAATATGGCGTAACTTTGTAGCGTTTTTGAAGCACAAATAATTGTTTTACTATTTAATCAAAAAGAAAATGAAAAAGTTAGTTCTCATGCTCGCTGTAGCTTTCAGCGTAAGCCTCTTCTCCTGCGGTAACGGCGAAGCCACCAAGGCCGCTGACTCTGTAGACAGCGCTGCTACTCCCGAAGTTGTAGAAGCTGCCGTTGTAGAAGAAACTGTTGACTCTGCTGCTGACAGCGCTACTGTAGTTGCTGAAGTTGTAGAAGCTCCCGTTGAAGCTGCTGAATAATCGACAACTCGGTTCAACCTCATAGTAAAGCCTACCTGCATGCAGGTAGGCTTTATTTTTGTATATATCATATCTTTTTCGTAACTTTGCCTGTACCCGCACCAAATATATTATTAGCACTTAAATCTATGTTTGAAATAGTCCATAAAGAACATTTCTCGGAGAATGTGGTACGCCTCGACGTTAAGGCGCCCATGATAGCGCGCGCCCGCAAACCGGGCCACTTTGTGATAGTGCGCTGCGGAGAAAAAGGCGAACGCATTCCGCTGACCATAGCAGACGCCGATGTGGCCAAGGGCATTATCACTCTGGTGATACAGGCCGTTGGCGTGAGCACACGCAAGATATGCGCGCTCGAGCCCGGCGATTGCCTTACCGACGTAGTCGGCCCGCTGGGTCGCGCCACCGACATCAAGAAGCGCGGCACTGTGGTATGCTGCGGCGGAGGCGTGGGTGTGGCCCCGCTGCTGCCTATCATTAAGGCCATGAAAGAGGCCGGCAACAGAGTGGTCAGCGTGCTCGCCGCCCGAACCAAGGACCTCATTATTCTCGAAGACCAGGTGCGAAGCCACTCCGACGAGGTGATTATAATGACCGACGACGGCAGTTACGGCACCAAAGGACTTGTGACCAACGGTGTAGAGCAAGTGATACAGCGAGAAAAAGTCGACGAGGTAGTTACCATCGGACCGGCCGTGATGATGAAATTCGTGGCAAAACTCACCCGGGAGTACAACGTGCCGACCATCTGCTCGCTCAACACCATAATGGTCGACGGCACCGGCATGTGCGGAGCCTGCCGCGTGACTGTAGGCGGCAAAATGCGCTTTGTGTGTGTCGACGGACCCGAATTCGACGCACACCAGGTTGATTTCGATGAAATGCTCATGCGCATGCGCGCCTATAACTGACCAATACCACCATGAACCAAGAAAAAGAACTCCATAACCGCGACGCCGCATGGCGCGAGGAACTGCGCGCGGCTATGCCCGCACGCGAACGAAGCGCAATACCACGCGCCACAATGAACATGCTCGACCCCGAGCACCGCGTAACATGTAACGAAGAAGTCAACTGCGGTCTTACCGCCGAGCAGGCAGTGCTCGAGGCCACCCGCTGCCTCGACTGCCCCGACCCGCAGTGTGTGTCCGGCTGCCCGGTAGGTATCGACATCCCGGGCTTTGTCAAAAACATACAGCGCGGACGCAACGACTTTGCATCGCTGGTTCTGCGCTCCACAAGCGCTCTGCCTGCCGTATGCGGCCGTGTATGCCCGCAGGAAAAGCAGTGCGAAAGCCGTTGCATATACAACAAAATGAAAAAGCAGCCGGTGGCGATAGGCTGGCTCGAACGCTACGCCGCCGACGCTGCCCGCAATTCCGGTGCCCCATGCCCCATGCCGGCCGAGCGGAAAGGCGTGAAAGTGGCCGTGGCCGGAAGCGGACCGGCCGGACTGTCGTTTGCTGGCGAAATGATTATGCGCGGCTACGATGTAACCGTGTACGAGGCGCTGCATGAAATCGGAGGTGTACTCAAATACGGCATCCCTGAATTCCGACTGCCCAACGAAGTTGTCGACGCCGAACTCGACACACTGCGCCGCCAGGGCGTGAAATTTGTAAGCGACGTAATCATAGGCAAGACACTGAGTTTCGACGACCTCCTCGCCGAGGGCTACAGCGGCATATTCGTGGCCAGCGGAGCCGGTTTGCCACGCTTCATGGGCATACCGGGCGAAAATCTCATAGGCATAATGTCGAGCAACGAATACCTTACCCGAGTGAACCTGATGGGCGCCGGACGCACTGATTTCGACACCCCCGTAAGCCAAGGCAAGCGCGTGGCTGTGGTGGGAGGCGGCAACACCGCCATGGACAGCGTGCGCACCGCCCGCCGACTCGGAGCCGACGAGGTGATGATTGTGTACCGCCGCAGCGAGGCCGAAATGCCGGCCCGCCTCGAAGAAGTGGCTCACGCCAAAGAAGAAGGAATACACTTTATGACACTGGCGAATCCGGTGGAATACCTCGGCGATGAGAGAGGCCATGTAAGAGCCATGCGCGTACAGCGTATGGAACTGGGCGAACCTGACGCCTCAGGACGCCGAAGCCCGCAGCCTATACCCGGAGCAATCGACGAAATCGAAATCGACGAAGTCATTGTTGCCGTAGGCGTGTCGCCCAACCCGCTTATTCCCAACTCAATAAAAGACCTCGAAGTTACACCGCGCGGCACTATTGCAGTGAACGAGAAGCTGCAGTCGTCGATTCCGACACTGTTCGCAGGCGGCGACATCGTACGCGGCGGTGCCACAGTAATACTCGCCATGGGCGACGGCCGACACGCGGCTGCCGAAATGGCGCGGACTCTCGAAAGCGAGTAAACCCATAAGGGCTGCGAAAGCACCCTTAGATTGTAGATTAATCGGAAGGCGTTGTCGTGAGACAGTGCCTTTTTTTTCGATAAATACAACGCCTACCTGGCCTTATCCACTGTTTTTATCTCCGCGAAAATACCGTTAAGGTATTCGGTAAGACTGGTTTCTCTGACAAGACCAAGTTTCTTTCTCAGACGGTAACGCGACATCTCCACGCTCCTGTAAGAGATATTAAACAGCTGTGCTATTTCCTTGCTGTTTAGCCCCATTATCAGATAGCAGCACACCCTCAGTTCGGTGGGGCTAAGGCCTGGATGCCGCTCCTGCAGATGCTTGGTAAAATTGCCGTAAGCGGCATCGAAGGTGCGTATGAAATTACGCCAGTCATCATCACGGGTTATATTTTCCTTAATCAGCGACTGTATTTTGGCTATTTGCCGCGACACCTCGCCGCTAAGCTCACTCCGGCTCAACCGCGTAAGCCTGTCGGATATATCCAGCAGAATTTCATTCTTACGCACCACATTCATAGTTATGTTCGAAAGCTCCTCGGTTTTGTGCTGGACATCATTCTCCAGATGCCGGCTCTTCAGTTCGGCAATCTCGTAATCCTTAAGCAAGGATTCCTCTCTGGCCTTACGCCGCATATCCTCCAGTTCCTGTTCCTTGCGTGCCGCCACCTGACGCGACGCCCTGAATGCCACCCGTCTGAACCAGTAATATGCCAGAAGAAGAAGCGACAGAACAAGAAGCAGATACACAATCTTTGCCGCCGTAGACCTGTACCACGGGGGCAGTATACATATGGTCATTACCGCCTCGCTCGTAGTGCGGTTGAAGCTGTTGAAACTCCTCACATGCATCAGATACTGACCTTCGGGCAAATGGGTGTACTCCTTGTACGACATAGGCGAATATTCACTCCATCCGCTATCATAGTTCTCAAGAAAGAAGCTATACGACACAGCCTTGTCGGCACGATACTCCACCATCACCGCCTCAGCCCTGAGTGAATTCATAGAGAATGGCAGACTCACCATATCGCAGGCGGCATCATTCGGATACAGAGTACTGACACTGTCGCCATACGCCTGCAACACACGAAAATATACTTGCTTGCCACTTCGATGTTCGGGCGATACGGCAAGATTGACATCATAAAAGCCATCCTGCATGGACACAATCATCCGGTTGTCGTTTATAAAATTAAGATTTTCGAAACCGGGTATAATCTGGTCCGCAATCGGCGAGAAAGTAATACTGTCAGCGACAAGCTCTCCGGAAAGATTCCTTGTCAGACGGGTCACTGAATTTTCGCTTATGGTCCAGATGTCGCCGCGCGGCGACTGATGAAACATCGGAGCCACAGGGGTATTCAGCATGGCATTCAGTTTTTTATGAGGTACAATGGAGCGTCCGTCAGCGGCAAGCGACGAAAATCCGCCATCTGAAATCATCACCGGTTTTCCGTCGTACATGGCAAGCGACACACTGCGGGTATGCGGCAGACCGTGCTCCTGATTAAAAAACTGATTCGATACAAAGCTGTTACGCTCCGGATTTATAGTCAGGCGATATATACCTTTGAGCCAATGTGCTATCCACACATCGCCATTACCATCAATCTGAAATCGTCCGCCGATATCGTTATATCCGTCAACCGGCCCGCGGTTGACCCAACGACCGCCTTCGAGATGCAGCATATAAAATGTTTCGTATGTCGATACCAGCAAGTAATCAGGCGATTGCGGCAGCTCCCCTACCGACCATGTGCCGGGGATTCCATCGATGCGCGTCATTAAGCGACTGTCGCCGACATATAGTCCGGCGTCGCTGCACACAAATATCCGGCCGTCGATATCCTTCACATCCCATATCTGTCCGGACACAAGCGGCTTCAGACGCGGAGGCTCGGGGGTTGTACTGTCGCTGTACGGCATCACAAACAAACCCTGGTTGGTGCCGAGATACAAGTCGTCGCCGCTTCGAAGCGAAACATATCCGGCACCATAACGCGAAGTAGCCCCTAACAGACTGTAATAAGGCAGGTCGACCTGTATCATGTCTATACCATTGTCCAGTCCGAGCCACAGATTGTTGTCGTCATCGAAATAAGCCGACAGCACCGTGTTGTTCTGAAGGCCCGTTTCGATGTTGGCAAACGTACAGCGCCCGCTGCGGATATTAATAATCATCACACCGTTGCTTACTGTTCCGAACACATAGTTGTCATCCTTGGCGGCAGCACAGAACACCTGCGACGAACACAAAAAATCATCCGCCCCAAGATTGAGCGGCTGTATTTTGCCGTGTTCGAGCGTAAATAATCCATGATATTCGGTCACAATCATAACACCGTTGAAATATGGCAGGAACTCCACCACCCTGGCATTAGCGGGCAGACTGCCGCGCGGCAGATTCTTAAGCCGCCCGTAGTCGAGTTCGGCTATGCCGCCATGCGCCAGCGCCACATATATACGTCCGTTGAGGGACGCCGATGCCGTAATCCGCTCGCCGGTCTTGAACGGCTTAATGCTTTTTCCGTCGTACTCAAATAGATAATTGTCGGACTGAAACCACACATTTCCATTCTTCTGCAGAGTAAATATATTCCATATCTCCTTGAAAGACGATACACTCGCCGGCAGAAGAGCTGTCAGACTCTTATAGCTGAAGTTGCCTGAATCCGACTCATACGAGAAATAACCGAATTCTTCGCTTCCACCGGCATACAGACGCGATTTCTCAGAATCGTACAGCAATGCACGCACAGTGGAGCCATAATCTATTCCCTGAAGCTGCCACACATCGCTGTCATATACAAGCAGACCGTTTTTATTGCCGAAAAACATCCGGCCCAGTGTATCGTTGGCCACCGTCCATGTCTGCGGGCCCCCTTCATGCGATTTTTTGGGAAAACTCCTCACAATAGGGTACGACCCCATACAGGACAATGCCGCGAGCACTGCCATGAGCAACAAAGCAAAAATACGGTTTAGTCCTTTCATGGGATAATTTTTTACAAAGATACTGATAATTGTGCGAACTAAATAGCATGTGTGAGTTATGTTTTAAAACATATTTTATTTATTTCGCTTATTTACAGCTATTTGAATTTATTTTGTAGGGTATATGTAGAGTTGTATTTTTATGCAGGTTGAGTTTTTGAGAATGAATTTTATGTTTTGTATATATAAAATAATACTTAACTTTGCACCGAAATACAACCGTGCGCCATAAAAACGATGCACACTACTATTACAAGCAATCATTAATCACAGACCTCAAACCTAATAACGGCATGAGAAAACATTTACTCCTTCTATTTATTCTTATATGCGACATCAGCGTATGGGCCCAGCTGCGGGTAAGCGGCACCGTCTATACAGCTGACGATGGCGAACCGGCAATCGGAGCAACCGTACGCGTGCTTGAAAATCCATCGAATGTAATCGATACCGATTTTGACGGAAAATATGAAATTAGCGTCAATGCAGGTCAGACACTCGAGTTCAGCTATGTTGGCTGCGACCCTGTGCAGAAGAAAATAAACGAGAGCCAGACTCTCGATGTTACACTTCACAATATATCGGTACTCGATGAAGTGGTGGTAATCGGTTACGGAACAATGAAAAAAAGCGACCTTACCGGTTCGGTAACATCGGTAGCATCCGACAAGCTGCAGAAAACCCCGGCTCCCTCTCTGGCTAACGCTCTTCAGGGCCAGGCTGCCGGCGTGACTGTCAACTCTCTTAGCGGGCGCCCGGGTGCTGCAGCCGAAGTTCGCATTCGCGGTGTAGGCAACGTTACATCGTCGGCTCCCATCTATGTGGTCGACGGCATCATTACCGATGATATAAGCTTCCTGTCGCCGAACGATATCGAAAACACCGAGATATTGAAAGATGCGTCAGCCACAGCCATCTACGGCAGCCGTGGTGCCAATGGCGTAATCATAGTCACCACCCGTGCAGGCCAGACCGGCCAGCGGGCCCGCATTAGCTTCGATGCTTATGCCGGCGTTCAGCAGCGATGGAGAAAACTCGATGTGATGAATGCCAACGAATTCGCCGAAGCTTACATAAACATAAACGGCAACAAGACATCGAAGAAATATTATGCCGAAAACGGATTCAACAAATGGCTCCGCACTTTCAAGGGACTTGCATCGTCGCCTTACTATCCTACTATATACGACCCTGACACCAATCCTGACGGTTTCGACTACGCATCACAGGATACCGACTGGCAGGACGAAGTATTCCGCGACGCATGGATTCAGAACTACCACATGTCGGTTGACGGTGGCAGCGACAAATTCACTTACTCGATGAGCGGAAGCTGGTTCAAACAGGAAGGTACCCTCATAGGTTCGGACTACAGCCGCTTCACCGCACGACTCAACACCAGCTACAAGGCCACCGACTGGCTCAAGATAGGCGAGAACATATCGTTTATGGCCGGAGTGGCGAAAAACGCATACGAAAGCGGCGACAACACATCGAGTCCGATGTCGAACATGCTTTCGGCAGCATTCGCCATGGCTCCCTGGGATCCGACACACTATCCCGCCGGAAGCGTCAACCGCAACGGTAAAGACCTCAGCGGCGGAATTTCGGCCGGCTCGAACTTCACCAATGTGACCAACCCGTTCAGCATGCTTGAATACAACCATCCGCACAACCGCACCGAGCGCTGGGTAGGCAATGTATTCGCCGAAATCACCCCTCTGCCATACCTCACATTCAGAAGTACATACAGCTTCGACTATCGAGTAGGCCTTAACAAAAGCTTCGCTGACGCCTATGAGGTATCGGCATACGACAAACGCGAAGAAAACTTCCTGGCTTCCGACATAAACCGCACCTACAACTACCAGGTCGACAATATTCTCACTTACGCCCGCAAAATAGGCAAGCATGACTTCTCGATAATGGCCGGCCAGACCGTTGAGGAATACTCATACTACGGTATTGGCGCCAGCGGCTCGTCGATTCTGAATCCGGTGGAACGCAACTGGTATCTCTCGCAGGTTACCGACAACTTCTCGCGCCCGAGCGACTCGGTAGGCCGCAGCCGCCGCTTCTCGTGGCTCGGTCGTGTACACTACAGCTTCAACGACCGCTATCTGGCAACCGTCAACTTCCGTGCCGACGGCTCGAGCAAGTTCCCCGAAAAAGCCTGGGGTTACTTCCCGTCGTTCGCACTGGCGTGGCGCATGAACCAGGAGGCATTCCTGCGCGATGTAACATGGCTCTCCAACCTCAAGCTGCGCTTAGGCTGGGGTAAGGTCGGCAACGACAACATCAACAACAACGCATTCCTGCTCACCATGTTCAACACCGGTCCGACATTTGTCGACTACGTGTTCGGAGCCGACCAGCAACTCGCCAGCGGCGCCACCGTATTAACCTGGATAAACAATGGCGGACACTGGGAAAACACCGCCCAGTGGAGTGCAGGTGTCGATTTCGGCTTCTTCAACAACCGTCTGAACGGCTCACTCGACGCGTTTATCCGCGACACTCAGGACATGCTTATGAGCGTCAACGCCCCCGCTCACGTGGGCAACCGCTATCCAGCCATGGCAAACGTGGGCGAAGTACGCAACAAAGGTATAGAAATAAGCCTGAACTACGACAACAGCATCGGACGCGACTTCCACTACAGCATTGGAGGCAACGTGTCGTTCATCGACAACAAGCTTACTCACCTTAACGGCGGATCGGTAATACGCAGCAACTACGACGGCGTGCAGGTGGTAGACGAAGGACACTCGCTAAATTACTTCTGGGGATACCGCTACGAAGGCGTATACCGCAGCGACGAAGAAGTTCTCGAACACCTTAGCGGCTACAATGCAGCCAACACCCCCTTCCACGCAGGCGATGCCCGCTACGCCGACATCAACAACGACGGCATAATCGACTCCAACGACCGCGTCGACCTGGGCAACTCCATACCCTGGCTCAACTACGGTATAAACTTGGCCGCATACTGGAAAAACTTTGACTTACAGCTCTTTTTCCAGGGCGTAGGCGGAAACAAAATATACAACCAGAAGCGCATGCAGCTTGAAAGCAACGGAAGCAGCTCGGTGCTTTCGCCGGTGATGGCCGACGTATGGACCACAGACAACCCCGACGGATCGCTCCCGAACGCAGTCAACTCGGTCAACTACTACACCAGCGACCGCTTCCTTGAGTCCGGCTCGTATTTCCGCCTCAAGAACCTGCAGCTGGGCTACTCGCTCCCGCGCAACCTCATAGGCAAGGCCGGCTTCCAGAACTGCCGACTGTATCTTCAGGGCGGCAACCTTTTCACCGTAACCAAATACACCGGTTTCGACCCCGAAGTATCGGGCGGTGTAGACTATGGCAACTATCCGCAGTCACGAACATTCATCTTCGGCATTAACATTACCTACTGATAAATCATGAAAACAAAATATATAGCCATGGCCGCTCTGGCGGCCATAAGCCTCAGCTCATGCAATGACTGGCTCAAGGAAGAAGCCCCGGGCACCAACAAGTTCGACGACTTCTTCACCGGCGGAGCGGTAGCCATACAGACCGTAAACGCCTGCTACGCCCCACTGGCCTGGGAATATAATCCCGGCGGCTACTTCTCGGAATGGTACATAGGCGACATTGCCTCGGACGACGCGCTCAAAGGCGGACAGGACGTGGCCGATGACGCAAACGCATACGACATAGACAATTTCAAGGTAAATATCCAGAACGGCATCCTCCTGAACTACTACAGGGCCAAATACCAGGGTATAATACGCTGTAATCTGGCCCTGCAGGAAGTTGCCAAGGTCGAACCGGACACCGACATGAGCGATGCGCGCAAAGAATGTCTTATCGGCGAGGCCTACTTCATGCGTGCGTTCTACTATTTCCAGCTGGTGCGTGTGTTCGGAGGTGTGCCTCTGATTGACTTCGTAATCGAGTCAAGCTCGGCCTGGCAGCAGCCGCGCGCCACAGCCGATGATGTCTACGATCACATAGTATCGGACCTCATCGAGGCTGAAAAGCGACTCTGGAACAAGTCGGAGTATCCTGCAACCGACCTTGGCAGAGCCACCCGAGGTGCAGCTCAGGCCATGCTTTGCAAGGCATATCTCTACATGCACGACTACGACAACGCCTACAAATGGGGCAAAACCTGGGTAGACGGACAATATGGAAGTGAATACAGCCTTCTGGCCGACTACGAACAGAACTTCACCCTCGCCGGCGAAAACGGCCCCGAGAGTGTTTTTGAGATACAGTATATGGAAGAACCCACCAGCGACTACGGCGAAGGCTTCGGATTCACCCGAGGCACATTCACCTCAATACTGACTCGCCCGCGTGCGTCGGTATTCGGTGGCAGCAGCAGCAACAAAGGCTGGGGATTCAACCATCCTACCCGCAGTCTGTTCAACGAATTCGAAGCCGGCGACCCTCGCCGCGAACTCACAGTCGGACAGCTCGACGATGAAATTTCAACCGAAGTCGAAGTCAATTACCTCGGCAATCCGTACTACAACTACAAGACAGCGTACATGGAGCATGGCCTCATACCCGGTCTGAACCACGACTCGCGCGGCCCGCTCAACTACCGCCTGGTAAGAGCATCCGATGTTCTCCTTCTCTTTGCCGAAGCCGCTCTTGAAAGCGGCAAAAGCACAGCCGATGCCAAATGGGCTCTCGAAGAAGTACGCGCCAGAGCCCGCGCAATGGCCACTGTGCCGGGTGCGCTGCCCGCCTTCCCTTACGGCAGTTACACCGATAACACCGACGGACTCCGCGCCGCAATCCGCCACGAACGCCGTGTGGAACTCGGCATGGAAGGCCACCGATGGTTTGACCTCGTACGCTGGGGAATCGCCTATGAGGTAATGAACGAATACGCACGCAACGAGAGTGCCGAGGTACAGGCCGAGATGGCAAACTTCATCAAGGGCAAGAACGAGCTCTTCCCCATTCCGTCAGAGGAACTGAACCTCAACCCCATGGAGCAGAACCCCGGCTACTGATAACTAATAAGCAATACCACTATTTACGGTTGACGGCGGCTTCCACGCCCGCCGTCAACCCGCCCCACGAATCCAAATAAAACCAAAACATAACATCAAACGACATGAAGAAATTTACTCTCTTAACAGCCATGGCACTGGCCGCCACCGCTGCCAACGCACAGTACACAGTAGAAGACGCAGGCATCGCTCCCGTTCTCGAAAAAGGCGAAAATGCTGCTGAATTCTATGTATTCCAGCTGGACCCCATCACCGTTGAAAGCCTCAAGAATGAGGGCAAGACTGTACACGACTACACTCTGAACCCCGAGCTCGGCCGCAACCTGTGGATATGGAACGGTCTGATTGGCGGCGACGGCAGCATGCCCGGCGTAGACTTCCAGACCGAAGGCTATGTATCGCTCGCAGTAGCTCCCGATGCCGGCTGGGCAGGCGGCGGTTTCAACCAGAGCCACGATGCCCGCATCGGCGGTGTCGAAAACCCCAACGGCACATGCGCAGGCATGGACCTGAGCGGAGTAAACTCCAACACACGCCTGCACCTGGCTTTCCGCGCCAGCGGCAGCGCATCAACCTCACTGGGCTTCACCTTCATGGACGACGATGCCGTTAAAGACGCCAACGCACACTTCTGCATCGGTCCCAACGCTTACGAAAACTATCCTATGATTGCACAGGCCATCACCGACGAATGGCAGGCAATCGACATCAGCTTCGCCGACCTGAAGAAACTCTGGCCTTCGTTCAACTTCACCCCCAGCAACGACTGGTGCGGCAACTATCTGGCTTTCCACCCCACCTACATTCCCGGCCAGTCGTTCAGCCTTGACGCCTTCTATCTCTACCAGGCCAAGAGCGAGGCCGGCGTAGCCGACATCGAATCGGGCAACTTCGACATCATCATCACCGGCAAGACCGCCAATGCTTCCGGCGCAAGCTCGATGCAAATCTACAACCTCGCAGGCCAGTGCGTGAAGAGCGCAAACGGTTCCACTATCGGTATCGACAATCTTGCTGCCGGAGTTTATGTTGTAAAAGCCGGCAACAACGTACGCAAAATCGCTGTAAAATAACCCGTTAAGATACAAACACCACTTCCGGCCGCCAAGCCGGAGATAATGCATCCGGGGGGGCGCGGCGCGTCCGCGTTCCCCCGTCGCATATAATTTCGAACCTGAATCCTGATACTCCGGCACACATACACAGAGCCAGCATCCGTTCCGGCGCACTGCGCCTGACTGAACACTTGGGCCTCACATTACAAAAACTGAAATCAATCATTCACAATATATACAAATGAATACCAGACTACCGATAATAATCTCACTGGCAGCCATGGCGCTCGGCGCCAACGCAGCCGAGCCACAGACAGGAAGTGGCGAAATCGACGGTTACCGTCTTGTATGGCAGGACCTGTTCGACTCAGGCGAACTCAAACCCGAACGATGGAACATAGAGGTAAACGGCGACGGTGGCGGCAACAACGAACTGCAGTATTACACCGACCGCGAAGAGAACGTACGTGTAGGCGATGACGGCCAGGGCAACGGATGTCTGATTCTCACAGCCCGCCGCGAAAACTATCAAGGAAAATCTTTCACCTCGGGCCGTGTAACCACCAAAAACCTTTTCGCCTTCAAACACGGCAAAATCGAAGCCGCAATACGCTTCCCCTACACCCCCAACGGACTTTGGCCTGCATTCTGGATGATGGGCAACGACTTCGACCAGGTTGGCTGGCCGCGCAGCGGTGAAATTGATATTGTCGAAATGGGACATTCAAACGGATTCACAAACGGAGTCGGCGACCGCTTCTTCAACGGGGCATGCCACTGGGGACAAGGCTGGCCCAATGCCTCTTATGCCAAGGATGCCACTAAATCCTACTCACTGCAAGACGGCGAATTCCACCTGTTCACTCTGATATGGGACGAAAACAAAATCAGCATGTACGTCGATCTCGACAAGATGCCCGTACAGACCCCCTATTTTCAGATGGATATACCGGCAGACGACCCCGGCAACGAATGGTCGGCCGGAAATTACTTCCATAAAGAAAACTTCATTCTGTTCAATCTTGCCGTTGGCGGAAATTTCCCCGGCATACATAATCCGGCCGATATAACCGCACTGAACGACGAAAATTCTCAACAAGCATCGATGTATGTCAACTATGTGCGTGTGTATCAGAAAGGCAACGACGACGAATCGATATTCGCGGTGATTCCGGGCGACAAGGACGAAACTGCCTCAATGGCCGACGCATCGGTCAGTAATAGCCGGCTTGAAATCAGAATCTCTGGAAAAAACGCCATAGCTCCCGGCTGCAATATAACTGCATACGACATTGCCGGACATATCGTGGCATCGGCACCCGACAGCCTTGACCTGGGCAAGCTCTCTGCCGGCATGTACATCATACATGCAACCGGTAACGGCCGGACCTCGGTAATCAAAACAACCATTTAAACTCCCCTGCATGAAATTCAACATAGCCATAGCTGCACTGCTTGCGGGCTTGTCGGCATCCGCCGCACAACCGGCCGGCAATATCGAGGCCCGCATCGATGAACTTCTGGGCAAAATGACTATTGAAGAAAAAATAGGACAGCTCAACCAGTACACCGGAAGCGGATATTCACCCGACATGTCTGGCCGGGTAAAGGCCGGCATGGTGGGTTCGATTCTCAACGAAGTCAATCCGGAAACCGTAAATGCCCTTCAGCGCGATGCCGTAGAAAATTCCCGCCTTGGAATTCCGCTGGTGTTCGCACGCGATGTAATACACGGATTCCGCACCATATTCCCTATTCCGCTCGGACAGGGCGCCACATGGAACCCGGCACTGGTAGAGGAAGGGTCGGCCATAGCCGCCCGCGAAGCATCGTCGGCCGGTATCCGCTGGACATTTTCTCCCATGGTCGACATAGCCCGCGACGCACGCTGGGGACGTATAGCCGAAGGCTACGGCGAAGACCCCGTGCTCACATCGGCAATGGGTGTGGCCGCGATAAAAGGCTATCAGGGCGACGATCTCTCCGCTCCCGGCACCATGGCGGCCTGCGTAAAGCATTTTGCCTGCTACGGAGCAGCCGAAAGCGGTCGCGACTACAACACCACATGGGTGCCGATGGAACTGCTCCACGACGTATATCTGCCCCCGTTCGAGGCCGGTGCCAAAGCCGGAGCCGCAACTTTTATGTGCTCGTTCAACGACATCAACGGTGTGCCTTCATCGGGCAACTCATATCTGCTGCGCGATATCCTGCGCGACAAATGGCAATGGGACGGTCTGATGGTAAGCGACTGGAATTCCATCAGCGAGATGATAAACCACGGATTCTGCGCCGACCGCAGCGAAGCCGCCTTGAAAGCCGCTCTCGCAGGTGTTGACATGGACATGGAGGGTCATGCCTATGACAACAGCCTCGCTACACTGGTCAAAGACGGTTCTGTGCCAATGGATATAATCGACAACATGGTACGCAACGTACTGCGGCTGAAATTCCGGCTGGGCCTTTTCGAGAATCCATACGTCGACATGGCCACCGCCAATAACTTCTATACCCCCGAAGCGCTTGACGCCGCTCGCCGTACTGCCGAAGAAAGCGCCATCCTGCTTAAAAATTCCGGAATACTGCCCCTGGGCAAGCGTCCCGGCAAAATATTCGTTACCGGGCCCATGGCCGATGCAGCGCACGACCAGAACGGCACCTGGTGTTTCGACCTCGACAAGACCCGCACCGTGACTCCGCTCACATCGCTCCGTGAAAAATACGGAAACGCGGTTTCCTATTCGCCCGGTCTTACCTACAGCCGCGATAAGAACACCGACTTCGGCAAAGCTGTCGAAATGGCCGCCGATGCCGACGTGATACTGTATTTCGCCGGCGAAGAGGCCGTTCTGTCGGGCGAAGCCCACAGCAGGGCCGACATAACTCTGCCCGGAAGCCAGACCGAATATCTGCGCGCGCTGGCTGCTACCGGCAAACCCATTGTAACCATAATCATGGCAGGCCGTCCGTTGGCCATACCCGAGGAATGTCAGCTCAGCCGGGCCGTGCTGTACTCATTCCATCCCGGGACCATGGGTGGCCCCGCTCTTGTGAATGTACTTTCGGGCGATGCCGCTCCCGGTGGCCGACTGCCGGTGTGCATGCCGCGCATGTCGGGTCAGATGCCCCTGTACTACGCCTGCAAGAGCACCGGCCGCCCCACAAGCGAAATGACATTGATCGACGATATTCCCCTCGAGGCCGGACAGACATCCACCGGCTGTACGAGTTTCTTCCTTGACGCCGGCTACGAAGCTCTGTTCCCGTTCGGCTACGGCCTCGGATATACCACATTCGAATATGGAATTCCGGTGCTCAGCGCCACCGAAATGACCGCCGACGGAAGCATCGACATAAGCTGTACCGTAACCAACACCGGAAAACGGGCAGGCAGCGATGTTGTGCAGCTGTACGTGCGCGACCCGGTGGCATCTCTGGCCCGCCCTTTAAAAGAGCTCAAAGCCTTCGAAAAAATAACACTCGCCCCCGGTGAAAGCCGCACAGTAAGCTTCACCCTGCCCGCCTCTGCCCTGGCGTTCCACAACGCCAAAGGCGAAGCTGTTATCGAGGCCGGTGCTTTCCAGCTATGGGTCGACAATTCCTCGGCCTGCAAGTCCAAACCCGTTGAATTCAGAATAAAATGAAAAAATACATACCTATAGTTCTTGCTCTGGCTCTGGCAGGCTCTGCAACCGCCTTTGCCAAGAGCCCCAAACGCGGAGTAAGCGAAGACCAGTTCACATTCGAAAGCCAGCTTAGAATACTCGCCCCCGGAGTAGGATGGTACTACAACTGGGCCAACGTACCCGGCCGCGGCTATGACGACGGTGTTATAAATTTCACCGACATGGAGTTTGTGCCTATGTGCTGGAACGCCAACTACGATGCCGATGCCATACGCGATTATGTGAAATCGCATCCGTCGTGCCGCTACCTGCTCGGATTCAACGAACCCAACTTCACCAAGCAGGCCAATATGACTCCGCAGAAAGCCGCCGAGGAATGGACTGCAGTAAAAGCGCTTGCCGATGAACTCGGACTCGAGATTGTGGCCCCGGCCATGAACTATTCTCCCAACGCGCCCTACCAGGACCCCACCAAATGGTTCGACGAGTTTGTGGCGCTCGTGGGCAACGATGCCTTCGACTATGTGGCCATACACAACTACGGAGGCCTTGGCGTGATGAAAACCCTCGCCGGCACATTCCACGAGCGATATGGCAAACCGGTATGGGTTACCGAATTCTGCTACTGGCCCAACGAAGGCCAGTCTGATTCACGCGTCGAACCCGATGTTCAGATTAAATCGATGGTCGAAACTGTGGAATGGCTCGAAAAGACCGACTATATCTACCGCTACGCATGGTTCAAGGCCACCGGACGCCATGAGAACACACCCACCGTCGGAAGTCCCTGCTACGGTCTGATTATTTCACAGAACGGACTGGGCGAACGCAAGCTTTCGCCGCAAGGCTATGTATATACCTACATGAGTACATTCGACACCGAACTGTGGCATCAGGCGGGCGAGGACTTCGCCGCCACCGACTACATAGCGTCGAAATCGGTGAATCTTGCTCCGGGCGCTTACGATATGTGTCCGAAACCTATCGAGATTTCACAGTTCTCGGCCGGAGCCTATGCCGACTATCAGATTGAAATTCCTCAGGCCGACACTTATGTCCTCACCCTGCGTGTGAGCGGACAAGGCGAGCCCGTACGCTTCGACCCTACTCTGGTATTCGAATCTGTCGATGCCGATGGTAACGGCACAGCGCTGTGTCAGCCGCAGCAATTCCAGTTGTCAGGTAAGGACGACGTCTATACCGAGGCAGTTTTTGAGTTTGAACTGCCCGCCGGACGTCAGACACTGCGCATGCGCGACAGCAACCCGTTCCAGCCGAGCGGAATCCACATATCAACCCTCCGCTTCGACGCCCGCTCGGGTGTGTCGGATGTCCTTGCCGGCGAAAAAGCCACAGACCAAACAGTATACAGTATTGACGGGCGCAAGGTCGGCACCGAAACTCCCGCTCCCGGAATATATATACGCGGCGGCAGGAAATTCATAGTAAAATAAATAACAATAATATATCTTTACCAAATGAAAAAACTATTAATCTGCGCCATGATGGCCTTGACAGGCATGTCGGTGAGCGCGGCCGACTATGCGGTGTATCAGAACGGCACACTCGGCAACTTCCAGGTGTACAGCTGGTGGAACGCCGCCATGGACTTCAATGCTCCGAACCCCGATGGCGACGGCAATGTATTCACATTCAAGGCTGCCGACGGCGGAGCTGCCGCTTCGATGGGCATCAACGCCGAGGCCGATGAAATGTCGACCGGACCTCTGCACTCGGCGACTCTGAATTTCGAATGGTACGCCACCACTGCCGGCCAGACATATCATATACGCCTGACCTCGCTGGCCGAGCAGGACTATGTATTCACCACCACCGCCGAAAACACCGGCCGCTGGAACAAGGTGCAACTGAACGTAGCCGAAACATTCCCTAAAGTAGCCGAGGAATGGAATAACGATGCCAACAACGGTGTCGGATATGTGTTCGCCATAACTCTGGACGGCGGCAAGGAAGACTCAGCCATAAGTTTCAACAACATTGTTTACTCCAATACCGACGAGAGCTGGGAAGCTCCGGTAATAGAACAGCTCCCCGCTCCGACATCAGTACCCGAACCCAAGCACGACGCCTCGCTGGTTACTGCCATATACAGCAATGCCTACACCGAAGCCACCACTTTCGGCATCGGCGGCTGGGGACAGGCCACCAAGGTACTCGGAATGGATATCAATGGCAAGAAAGCCATGAAAATATCCAATTTCAACTACCTTGGATGGGAACTCGGACAGCATCTCGACCTGAGCGACTGCAACATGATGCACGTTGACTTCTTCGCGGCCAACGAAGGCGGCTTCGGCTTCACCCCCATAGGCAGCGGCGAGAATGTATGGAAAGCCGAAACCGTAAAGGTGGGCGAATGGAACAGCTACGATGTGCCTCTGAGCCACTATGCGAACGTGAACTTCACCGATGTTTACCAGATAAAATTCGACCAGGGCACCGGCAACGAAGGTTATATAGCCAACGTATATTTCTATAAGGACGAAAACATAAAAGACCCTGAATATGGCGGTATATGGTATGGCCATATCGAAGGCAACTGCACCAAAGACAGTAAAGACTATTTCGTGACTATCGACTACGCCTTCACCGCCAATGAAGACGGCTCTATAGGCATAGAGGCCACAATCGAAGGCGACGAGGAACTGGAAGCCGGACACCAGATACACATCATCGGCAACGGAGCCGACGAATGGGTCACCCTTACCGGGCAGGACAATGTATGGACCGGCAAGACTTCGGCCCTCTCGTTCAAGCCCGGCGATATTATCAACGAAATGGAGTTCTATCTGCCCTATGCAGGCGGTGTGTTCCACGACTTCATCCGCGACTATATTTTCGGTGCATCGAACCAGAAGCCGGTATCGGCTCCCACTCTGCGCCTTAGCGCATCGGTAAGCGATATCACCGCGTCGAGCGCTGCGATAAAATATTCGGTAGACGCCTCCGAAGAGTTCGGTTCTTCCGATATCAAGGTGCTGCTCAACGACGTCATAATCCTCGACAACCCCTACCTGCTTACCGAACTCACTCAGAACACCGAATACAGCTTTACACTGAAAGCCGTGGCCGAAATTGGCAACGACAGCTATGAAAGCAAGCCGGTGACCCTGACCTTCCGCACCCTCCGCGACGGCGCCACAGCTGCTGTATGGCACGGCATAGCCGACGGTATGATCGCCAACGCATATCTGCCGGGCGAAGACCCCGCCACATCGCGACGCAATATTCCCATCAGCATCGAAACAACTCTGACATACAACCCCGACAAGACCATGACCGTAGAGGCTACTTTCCACGGCAGTATGCCGGTAGGTTTCGTGCCTCACGTAACTCTCCGCGGCAAATACGACCGCAAGCCCCTCACTCTTGTCGAAGGCTCGACTTACACCGCCACCACCCCCTCAAACATCACTTACGAAGAGGGCGAAGATTTCGATTATCTCTATTTCTTCATTGCCTATGACGGCGGTGACACCGGCAACGGCAATGCCATCAAGGGCTACCACGCCGGTGATACCAACGACGGAGTTTCTTACGGACCAGCCGCCGACATCGACCTTATCCTTACCGAAACTGCCCTCCGTGTCGGAGCGAAAGCCATTGTCACCGCTGTGGTGAAAGACGCCGCCGGACATTACCTGCTCGACGAAGCAGCATCTCTGAGCATCGACAGCGATGCATTCGCTATCGACGGCTACTCGATTACCGCACAGGCCAAAGGTATTGGCACTCTTACCGCCACCTGCGGCGAGATCAGCAGCAGTGTTACCGTAAGCTGCATCAACACAGCCGATGCTGTCAACCTCTACAACGAGGCAAGCTGCACTCTTGACTCCGACCACGCTTCGCCCGAACTCGCCTTCGACGGCAATGAATCCACTCAGGTTGAATGGAACTGCAGCGAATCCGACGAACACTACATTTCTGTCGACCTCGGAAAGCTAATGTCGGTACAGTCAATCGAGCTTGTATGGGAAGGCGCAAGCGCCACTGAGTACACCGTAACACTCTCATACGATGCCGAAGCTCCGGCCGAAGGCAACACTGTAAGCCGTGTGTTTGAAGTGAACGACGGCCTCGGCGGCGCCGGAGTGACTGCCCGCAAGACTCTCTACAACGATGATCTCAGCGCTTCCGATGCCCGTTTTATCCGCCTCGACACCCGCAAGGCATTCGAATCGGGCTGGGGCATCAAGCTCAAGGAAATGCGCATCATCGGCAACGACGAAACCCTGCTCGGCATCGGTAACATTAACACCGGCGATACCGAAGCAGCTGTGGAATACTACAACCTCCAGGGCATACGTGTGGTGAATCCGCGCGGCGGTATATTCATCCGCCGTCAGGGCAACTCCGTAACCAAGGTTATACTGTAACGCGACCACGCGCCGTTAACGGCACTGACTTAACAAGCGAGGCGCCCGGCCAAATGGCCGGGCGCCTCGTTGCTTTTTTACCACATGCTGTATGGTATGTATTAGATATTTGTTAACGCCGGGGAGGCCAAGCGTTAACAGATATTGTGAAACGGAGTATTATACGTTGAAGCGGAAGTGCATGATGTCGCCGTCCTGCACCACGTATTCCTTGCCCTCGACCGAAAGCTTGCCTGCCTCGCGCACGGCGCTCTCGCCTCCGAGGGTCACATAGTCGTCGTACTTTATCACCTCGGCACGGATAAAGCCCTTTTCGAAATCGGTGTGGATAATGCCGGCACACTTGGGAGCCTTGCTGCCACGGATAAAAGTCCATGCTCGGACTTCGTCGGCGCCTGCGGTAAAGTATGTCTGCAGGTCAAGCAGATTATATGCGGCGCGTATCAGACGGGCCACACCCGACTCGTCGAGGCCAATTTCCTGAAGGAATTCCTGACGCTCCTCGTATGTGTCGAGTTCGGCGATCTCGCTCTCGGTCTGGGCGGCCACTACCAGCAGTCCGCTGCCTTCGTTCTTGATGGCCTCTCGCACGGCATCGACATATTTGTTGCCGTTTGCCGCCGAAGCATCGTCGACATTGCACACATACAGCACCGGCTTGGAAGTCAGCAGAAATAGTTCTCGGGCAAACTTCTGCTCGTCGGGGGTTTCGAACTGCACCGAGCGAGCGGGGAGCCCCTTGTCGAGAGCTTCCTTGATGCGGGCCAGAATCTCGTACTGGAACTTTGCCACCTTGTCGCCGCCGGTCTGCGCGGCCTTCTGAGTCTTGGCAATGCGGGCCTCTATTGTTTCGAGGTCTTTGAGCTGGAGCTCGAAGTCGATTATCTCCTTGTCGCGCACAGGGTCAACGGAGCCGTCGACGTGTGTTATGTTATCGTCGTCGAAGCAGCGGAGCACATGCAGTATGGCATCGGTTTCGCGGATGTTGGCCAGGAACTTATTGCCCAGCCCCTCGCCCTTGGAAGCGCCCTTCACCAGTCCGGCGATATCGACAATCTCCACCGTAGCCGGCACCACCGACTTTGGCTGACACATGTCGACCAGGCGCGTGAGCCTGTCGTCGGGCACGGTTATCACGCCCACATTAGGCTCGATGGTACAGAAAGGAAAGTTTGCCGACTGCGCCTTGGCGTTCGACAGACAGTTGAACAAGGTGGATTTGCCTACATTCGGCAGGCCCACGATACCGCATTGTAATGCCATAATTTATATATTTTTCTTATTTGTTACAGGTTTTGGATTGCAAAATTACAAAAAAAATCAGTAACTTTGCAGTCGCAAAGGTCATAAAGACCAAAAGAGCAACTTATTGAACTAATATTAACCAATAGCCACTATGGTAAGCTACAAAGAACTCGGCCTCGTAAACACCCGCGAGATGTTCAAAAAGGCCATCGAGGGCGGTTATGCTATTCCCGCTTTTAACTTCAACAACATGGAGCAGCTTCAGGCCATCATCAAGGCAGCTTCTGAAGAAAAATCTCCCGTTATCCTCCAGGTTTCCAAAGGTGCCCGCAACTATGCAAATGCCACACTCCTCCGCTACATGGCACAAGGTGCCGTTGAATACGCCAAAGAACTCGGCTGGGAAAATCCCCAGATTGTTCTGCACCTCGACCACGGCGACAGCTTCGAACTGTGCAAGAGCTGCATCGACTGCGGTTTCTCGTCGGTAATGATCGACGGCTCTCACCTGCCTTACGAAGAAAACGTTGCTCTCACCAAGCAGGTAGTTGACTATGCACACCAGTTCGACGTAACCGTTGAAGGCGAACTCGGCGTACTCGCCGGCGTTGAAGACGAAGTTTCGTCAGATCACCACACATACACCGACCCTGAAGAAGTAATCGACTTCGCTACCCGCACCGGCTGCGACTCGCTCGCTATCTCGATCGGTACCTCGCACGGCGCATACAAGTTCACTCCCGAACAGTGCACCCGCAACGAAGAAGGCAAGCTCGTTCCCCCGCCGCTGGCATTCGACGTACTCGACGCCGTTATGGCCAAGCTCCCCGGCTTCCCCATCGTACTCCACGGCTCGTCGTCGGTTCCCCAGGAAGAAGTCGACACCATCAACATGTTCGGCGGCAAGCTTCCCGATGCTATCGGTATTCCCGAAGAACAGCTCCGCAAGGCAGCCAAGAGCGCTGTATGCAAAATCAATATCGACTCTGACAGCCGTCTGGCCATGACAGCTGCAGTTCGCCGTGTATTCGCTGAAAAGCCCGCCGAATTCGACCCCCGCAAATACCTCGGTCCGGCTCGCGACAACATGGAAAAACTCTACAAGCACAAAATTGTGAACGTTCTGGGCAGCGCCGGCAAGGCTTAATCAACTCCGTACCGACACAATTCAGATAAATTATTCAAGGGGCGTGTCAGAAACCACTGATACGCCCTCTTTTTTCTTAACCCTCAAATCACATGAAAAAATTTATTGCAATGGCTGCTATCGCCATCATGGGCGCCACAGGCTACCAGTGTTCCGACTCGGGAAAACGCGCCAATCCGTTCCTCGAGGCCTACGACACTCCCTACGAGATTCCGCCCTTCGACAAAATCACCAACGATGACTACATGCCCGCTCTGCGCGAAGGCATCAGACTCCACAACGAGGAAATCAAGGCAATAGCCGAAAACCCCGACACCCCCACTTTCGACAACACCATCCTCGCCCTCGACAACTCCGGCGAAGTGCTCGGCAAGGTCATTTACGTGTTCGGCGCACTCACCGAATCGAACTCTTCCGACGAACTCCAGGCCATATCCGAAGAATTCATGCCCCTCTTCTCACAGCACGAAGACGAAGTGATGATGAACGGCAAACTATTCGAACGCATCAAACACGTCTACGACCACCGCAATGAACTCGGCCTCGCACCCGACCAGCTGCGACTCGTCGACGAAACTTACAAGAACTTCGTGCGCAACGGCGCTCTCCTCCCCGAGGATAAAAAGAAAGAGCTCTCCGACATCAACACCAAGCTCTCGGGCCTCTACCTCAAATTCAACAAAAACCTGCTCGAAGCCACCAACTCGTTCGCCGTGGTAGTCGACAAAGAGGAAGACCTCGCCGGACTGCCCGCATCGAGCATCGCCGTGGCTGCTGAAGAAGCCAAGTCGCGCAACCTCGGCGAAGGACACTGGGTATTCACCCTCCACGCACCCAGCCGCCTACCCCTGCTGCAGTACGCCGACAACCGCGAACTCCGCCGCAAAATCTACGAAGGCTATACCACCCAGGCCACCTCGGGCGACAACAACAACCTGCCCGTAATCAGCGACATACTCAAGCTCCGCGCTCAGAAGGCACAGCTGCTGGGCTACAAAGATTTCGGCTCACTGCAGACCGACAAGGTTATGGCCAAAACCACTCAGGCCGCCGAAGACCTGCTGATGCAGATATGGCGCCCCGCAGTAAAGCGCGTGCACGAGGAAGTGGCCGAAATGCAGGCTCTGGCCGATGCAGAAGGCGCCGACTTCAAAATCGCCCCCTACGACTACTATTATTACGCCGAAAAAGTACGCCAGAAAAAGTACAACCTCGACGAATCGAAAGTACGCGAATACTTCGCCATCGACTCGGTGCGCAAAGGCATCTTCACCATGGCCGAAAAACTCTACGGCATCAAATTCACCGAAATGCCCGACGCCCCCAAATACGACCCCTCGGTGACCGTGTACGACGTTACCGACGCCAACACCGGCGAACATGTGGCCGTGTTTATGACCGACTATTTCCAGCGTCCCAGCAAGCGCCAGGGCGCATGGATGAGCGAATTCAAGGGCGCATGGTCGAACGACAGCGTTTCGTCGCGACCCATCATCTACAACGTAGGCAACTTCTCGCGCCCCACTGCCGACACTCCCTCACTGCTCACCCTCGACGAGGTTGAAACCATGTTCCACGAATTCGGCCACGGCCTCCACGGCATGCTCACCCGCGCCCGCTACAAAGGTCAGGCCGGCACAAATGTCGACCGCGACTTCGTTGAACTCCCCTCGCAGATTCACGAGCACTGGGCTCTCGAACCCGAACTCCTGCGCACCTACGCCCACCACTATATCACCGGCGACACCATACCCGACGAAATGATTGAGCGCCTCCAGGCTGCCTCGACACACAACCAGGGCTTCACCACCGCCGAACTCGCCGGCGCCGCCCTGCTCGACCTCCAGTTCGGAAAGCTCAATCCCTCGGCAGACGAAACCGTGGATGTCGAAGCCTTCATGACTCAGGTCGACAAGCAGCTGGGCATGCCCGCCGAGCTCACCTACCGCTACCGTGCCCCTTACTTCAAGCACGTGTTCGGCAGCGACGAATATTCATCGGGCTACTACACATATCTGTGGGCCGAAGTACTCGACTCCGACGGCTTTGAACTCTTCAAGGAAAAAGGCATCTTCGACCCCGCTACCGCAGCCAAGTTCAAATCCACCGTACTCGAAAGCGGCGGTTCGGTCGACCCCATGGAACTTTATGTAAACTTCCGTGGCCATGCCCCCAGCGTCGACGCCCTGCTGCGCAACCGCGGCCTCGAACCCATGCCCGACATCAACCTCAACCCCAAAACCGGCAAATAGTCTAAAGCATCAATTGTGCGCCCACTGTCGTCCACCGGCGGTGGGCGCACTTCGTATGTATACCCCGGAGTGGAGGCATCCTTACCTCCACAGTACAAGCGTATAAAACTCCGTGAATCCTATGATGACTCTGTGCGCGAGGCCATATATCGCACAGCCAAATACCTGAAAACTATAGCTCTATAGTACTATAGAGCTAAAAATAGTGTTTATTTTGCGCATTGTTCTTTCATGCAATTTCTGCACAAATTGCGACCATTTCCATTTGATGCGTGGAAATTTGTTGTTGCAATAAAAAAAGTTTAAATTATAGTTGCAGAATCTAAAAATATACTTTATCTTTGCCACAGTTAAAGAAAGCGACTGCTTATTAAAGCGATCAATCCATACCGCGCTCCGTTCGCAACACATGTCCAGCACCAACGGGCACGAGTACGAAGGCTGGATTTACTAAGTGAATAAATTCAAACGTTTGAACGTAGACCTTACTACCCAAAAGGGGCCGACTTGCAAGAGTCCGCCGAGTTTACTAACCCTAATAAACCTCTAATTTCATCATTATGAAAAAAGAAGAAAACAAACAGCTCGCAGTAATCCCTACTGCCGAGTTACTATCAGAAATGGAAAGCCTGGTGGTGTATGCGGGAAATGGTATTTCTGGTACCGCTGAAACCTATCAGTGTACATTTGAATGTAACATTATAGCTGGGTGCGGTACAAATAGTGCCGGAAACTGCTGCCCAAATAACGTATCTAATTGCGGAGAGAAATGTAGCCTCTGTGACATCAAAGTTAACACAACATGTTTGGGATCTGATCCTAAATACAAAATACCCTGTACATAAAAAACTTAAAAAGAGCCGGTATACCGGTTATTCCGGCTCTTTATAAAAAGTAAAAAACATGAAAGCGAGCAAATATAATAACTCTTTCGTTGAGGGTGATAGCATTATCTATTTTAATAGTCTGACTGAATCCAGTTTCAGAACATCGAAGATTACAGCCGATTCAATTAATGCAATTCTTGAAAACTCCGATTTTCAAGATAAAAAATTCGATACGTTTATTTCCAATATGAAGTCACAAGGCTTTATAATTGATGATGAGTGCGACGAGTCGGCCCTTCTGGAGAAAAAATATAACAGACTCAGAAATCCGGACATATATACATTTATGGTTCTGCCTACATATCAATGTAATCTTAGATGTTGGTATTGTATACAAGAACATGCCGACTCGTGGCTAAGCGATGAATCGCTGGAGAAAATCAAGATACGTGTGAAAAAGCAAGTTTCACGCGATGAAATCCGCCATATAAGATTTATGTGGTTCGGGGGAGAGCCTTTGCTTGCCTATGATACAGTTCTGACTTTTACCCAGTGGATAAAAGAACTTGCTCAGGCCAACAATAAAACGTTCGACTGCTCTATAACTACGAACGGCACATTACTAAACGAAGAACGGATTGAACAGTTGAGAGAAGCGGGAGTAAACCACTACCAGATAACGGTTGACGGCGACCGCGCCACACATAACTCCATAAAGGTGCTCGGCAAGCAATCGGCCTACGACACCACACTGCGCAATATCAGTCTGCTGAGTCGACACACTACTTGTTCCTTACGATTCAATTATACAAAAGACAATCTCAAACCAGCAAGCATTATCAACGATTTGGACAAAGTGCTGCCTGAAAACCGGAAAAATATTCGCTTTACTTTACATAGAGTATGGCAGGAAGACAATGACACAATCCCTGACGAAAAGGTAATCGAGCTGATGAACAGAGCATTTGCCATAAATCTGCTACCAGTATTATCCGAACCGGGTCTATGCTATACCGATTTCAAGTACTTCGACTGCTTCTTTGCAAATGGCACAGTAGGAAAGTGCGATAATATCGATCCATCGGAACTCAACTCGTTTATCGACAGCGAAGGCAACGTAAAATTCGGTGAGGAGGAAGCAAGCTTCACTCCGGTTATGGATGTTGAAGCCACAGAATGTAAGGAATGTAGCTACCTGCCAATCTGTTGGGGTCCATGTACGGCTAAGCGCCATCCAATGCTTAAAACTGCGAAAAAAATCATCTGCCAATTCAACGACAAGCAAAAGGACATGCATGAATCTATCCGACGAATCCATCTGAACAGGGAATATGTAAAAAAAGCCACGGAAAAGGGAATTTTATAATATATGATTCCTATATTTGCAAATAAATGCCCTAAAATTATGAAAGCACTTTTTGTTTTTACACTTTTACTGCTTTCGGCTCTGACTTCTTTCGCCCGAAATATCACGGGCCTTGTCTATTCCGACAGTACCATGACCGTTGTTGCCGATGCCGTGTGCAAACTGCATGAGGGTGATACCGAGATTTCACGCGCCACTACAGGAGAAAACGGCATATTCATTTTCCGTACCGGCAACAAAGAGGCGCTGACTCTGGAAATAGACAAAGACGGTTTCAGCGGCACTGTTATCCTTATCGATGCCGGGAACAAGGACATCGATCTGGGCCAGATTGCACTCAGCGAAGCCTCCACTTTGGCCGAACTGAAGGTGGAAGCCACCGATGTCATACAGTCGAAAGGGCGCACCATAATTTATCCCTCGCAGGCCGACCTGAAAGCCTCGTCGACCACTCTGAGCCTGCTGCAGAAACTGCCGTTGGCCGGTCTGTTCGCCGACCCGGTGAACCGCACTCTGTCGGTACGCGGCGGCACACCCATGATTCTGATAAACGGCATCCCGGCCACGATGAGCGATGTGAACTCACTGAAACCAGGCGACATAGCCAAGATTGAATACTCATATATCACACCGGCACGCTATGCCGACAAAGGCAACAGCGGCTTTCTGGCCATCACCCTTAAAGAACGTCAGGATGGCGGCCAGATATATCTGTGGGCACGCAGTGCCGTGAACGCGGCCTTTGTCGACGGTAATCTGCGCGCCTCGTACCATCAGGGACCATCTCAGTTCACCCTGCAGTATAACCCATCATGGCGCAACAATCTGAAAGCCTACGACAATATATCGCAGAAATATATAGGCGATGATTTCAAGGTCGACATAGAGCAGCACGACCATAATCCTTTCAATTACCATAATCACCGACTCAGTCTTAAATATGATTTTGCGCCAACTGACCGCACTATATTTTCTGCCAGATTTTCTGCCACTCCTTCGAGTAATAAATTCCGCATAATCGGCTCTATGCACGATTCGGAACTGGGTGACTACGATGTGAAAAATATCAGTACTTCGAAAGACTTCACACCATCGCTCGACCTGTTCGTACGCCACGATTTCAACGAAAAGAACTCGCTGGAGGCTCAGGTGGTGGGCACGCTGAGTTCGGCAGACTATCGGCGCGACAACAGCTATCTGGGAACCGACGACGGCGACCTGCAGTATATCAACAACATCAACAACCGGCGCCGCTCACTTATCAGCGAGGTAAGCTACGTACACAACTTCGACCAAAGCATGAGCCTGTCGGGTGGTGTGCAGAATACGCTGTCGCACAACACCAACGAGTATCTGCTGTCAGATTTTAAACCCGTACTGACCGAAAACAACAATTATATCTATGCCCGTCTGGCCAAGCAGTTCAGCAAGGTATTTCTGTCGGCATCGACCGGAGCAAAAATGTTCTGGGCCCGCAACGACCAACTGCACCGCCATTATATCCGTAATCTGTCGTCGGTAACCGCGGCATGGTATATAAGTCAGAAATGGGCTGTACAGGGTATGTTTACATACACACCGACAATACCTTCATTGGGTGCCCTCACTGACTATATGCAGCAGACGTCGCCCTACTTGTGGAACAATGGCAATCCAAACCTCAAAGTGGCTGAAAACTTTACATACTCACTTGCCGCACAATATGTGCATCGCAAATTTTCAGCAGTACTGATATCCGACATATCAGACGTAAAAAACAGCACGTTTTCAGATATCACCTATTTGGGCGATGGTAAGTTTCTGTCGCAGACCGTGAATGCAAAACGCCATTTTGCCTGGAAAAACAGTTTACAGCTGAGTCTTACCAACATCCACGGATTTGGTGCAAATGTACAATTGGCACTTTCGCGTTATGAAAGCGAAATAGGCCAATGGGACTACCATCTGACATCATTTGAGGCAACCATGAATCTATGGTGGAACAAAGGCCCGTGGACAGTGTCGTATTATCGCAAATTCCCGGGAAAGTACCTTTACGGCTATATGGTAAGCAAAGGCGAGAACGCCGATATGCTACAAGTGGAATACCGCCCAAACAAACATTGGAATCTTGGAATCGCCTGGTGGTATATGTTCGATAATAAAGGCGCCAGATATCCGTCGTGGAGCAACTCGCCCGTAAACCCGTCGGTCATAGAACGAAATATAAAAGACTGTTGCAACATGGTTACACTCAGCGCAACCTATACTACCGACTTCGGCGCCCTGTTCAAACGCAACACCCGCCGCAGCCTCAACAACAGCGACTACAACAACGCCGTGCTTAAGAACTAACGGCCGGCGGAGCCGCCAAAACGCAATAGCTCGACCGGAGATCCGGACAATTGTAACGTTCCGCTTCTCCGGTCGAAAGCCCTAAAAACTTTAAACAAAGCCGATAAGCCGTACGACGGCGTCGGTTATGATAGCTGCTGGCATTTCGGTTCATTGCCTCTGCTCTCGCCAATTTGGTTTTGTGCCGGGAATTATATAATTTTGTCCCGGTGAAAACACTTATTGGCATATTGATTGTATTGTGCGCCATGCTCACTGCCTGCGGCGATGGAGCGCGGCTACGTATGGACGCTGTCGATTCGATTATCGAATTACAGCCCGACTCGGCCCTTGTCTTGTTACAAAGTATTGAATCTTCGGAGCTTACAAGCAGCGGACTGCAAGCCCGCCACGCACTGCTCACCACCCAGGCACGCGTGAAAACCGACCGTCTGACCACGGCAGATACCGCCGCCCTACCTCTGCTCGACTTCTACCGCGACAACGGCAATGACTTCGACCGCATGAGGGCAGCGTTCTATAAAGCTGTAATTTATTCAACTCAGAACAACTACCGGAAACAGATTTTCAACCTATGCGAGGCAAAAACATTAGCCGAAAAGTTGAATAATAATTATTGGCTTGCAAAAATATTCGAGCTTGAGGCCGATATTTTCCAAAACAACTTTAATTATAAAGATGCGGTAGAGCTACGTAGGTCTGCTATTGAAAACTATAGAAAAGCAGAAAAGCAAAGAAACGTGGATTTCGCATATATGGATCTTGCATACTCGCTACATTCCGTCAATCAAAACGATACTGCCTTCTATATTATTGACCGTATGATTAATAAGGCCTATAATGCGAGCGACACCGTCATGGAATTCTATGGGCTTACTATAAAATCTCACATGTGTATTAACACCGGAAAGTACAACGAGGCTGATTCAATACGCAGGCGCCAGTATTCATTGAAAGGCGACTCGCTTCCGGCCTGCTTCGATGATTTATATCTCGACTCTTTTATCGAACTATTCTGTAAAGGTGATATGAACGGTCGACTTCTGGTTGAAGTCAGAAATTCTCTTAGCAGTAAAGTTGACTCGGCGCGATATTACTATCTGCTTACGAACCTATACTTCAAGCGTGGCGATTTTGACAGAAGCCGTTCGGCTGTAGACAGTCTGCTGACAGTGAACGCAGCCGTAGTTAACGAGGTGTTGCACCAATCGGTTGTATCAGAGCAATTGAATTATTCGAATCTACTAATATCTGAAGCTCGAAATAAAAACAAACTGTTAATGATAATCATAGTATTTGCTATTATTATTACTATTTCAACGATTCTATACTTGCATCATTTGAAAGCTATACGCATTAAGAAGGATAATTTAATTTCAATAATATCCGGCGAGTTAGCAGAGCATGAGGCAAATATTAAGAAACAACAGCTTAAATACGATTTACTATTCGGCCAATTAAAACAAGAAACAGAAAATTCTGATAGCGGAATGGACAATGCCGCTTCTACTGATGGGGCTGACTACACCCGCATTTTTGAACTTTACAGTAATCAATGGGGGGCGATAAGCAATATATGTACAACATATCTCAATACGACAGACAAGACCGAGAAAAATAGTGGTTACAAAAAAGTAACAAGATTACTTGCCGAGTTAGGCGCTGCTAAAAATCTTGATGAACTTGTTGGAGGAATAAATAGAGCCCACGCTTACATCCTTGATGATATCCGTAGCATTGACAAATCAATTTCGGCGAATGATATCTATATGTTCGCTCTTACAAGTACAGGGGCGAGTATTCGAATTATTTCAATAATTCTTAACAGCAATCAATCTACCCTTTATAATCGCCGGGACCGCATAGTCGCAAAAATCAAAGATTCTACCCTGACATCAAAAGAAAAAATATTGTCTTTCTTGGAAATATAGCTTGTCGATAAAATCAGGTTATTTTACAACCATTCGTATAACTGACTAATATACACCGGTATATCCCAACCTTTTTTGTTCGAAATTTTCCATTGGAAAATTTATGCAAAATTATCGCTCATAATCCATTGTTGTTCAATGCATTGTGAGCATAGTTAGAATATTTTGATTTTTGTTGTAAAATCAAAATAATCACCATAAATTTGCGGCAACCCATAAAAGTTACTGCAAATGAACTTCATTAAATTATATTGCTGTCCGGTAAAAAACGACAAAATCATATATTCTCTACAAATATAATAAGTTACACCTGTTTTACGAAAAAGGGCTTGTCATTTGAGGCGATGTGAAATTGGTAGCATTAAGCATCAAAAAGCCCTTAAAAGAC
>CAJTRC010000005.1 GCA_910578365.1 uncultured Muribaculaceae bacterium | reverse complement strand
TTACCCCTGACTTCGAGCCTTATATCATGTTTCTGTGCGTGGAGCCAGACTTTTGTCCTTAGCTTCCTTCCGATTCTCCTCACGGCAGACACCGTTGCCTCGGACTATGCGCTTCCCGCTATCGGGGCGCGCTCGGGACTTCCACCCGTTAGATTATGCCCATGTCGGGCGAACTATAAAAAGGACATCGCTCTCTGTGTGGAGAACGATGTCCATATTACTTTCGTGGAAACACGGATGCTATGATTCATCCGCGCCGCGACTGCTTACTTCAGACCGTTGTAGTCCTTGCCATAGCGAATCATCTGCGGAATGTAGTCTTCGGTGTATTTTACTGCCACGTCAACCACATTGCCGTCCTTGTCGGCAACCAGACTGTAAACGGGGTTTACAAATCCGCGGTAAGGAGCGATGTTCAGGTGCGAATAGCGGTCGAGCACTTCTTTGTGGAGCTTGGGGTCGACCTTTACAGCATACTTTTCAACAAGTGCGGCTCCGGCAGCATAGTCGCCGGTGCTCTTGATGCGCTGGATTTCGCCAAGCAGCCGGCCGAAGAGGCCGCGCAGCTTTTCGTAATCGTTGATTTTGATGTATGTCTTACCGTCGACTTTCACCATTTCGATTACATTGTCGGCCTTGCCATTTTCGTACACCCACTCGGCAATGAGCTTGCGGTTGCGCATGTGGGCCTCCTCTACATCCTTGCCGGGTTCAATTCGCATCAGCTGGGTCATCATGCCGTTGAGAATGTATTTGTAATATTCGGCCTTGTAGGCTTCGGGGTTGTCGAGCAAGCCGAGTTCAACCATCTTGGGGTCGCCCAGATAGTACAGGGCAAAGAGGTCGGCGCGGGTTTCCTCGAGAGTTGAACCGTGTGCCTTGAGGGCGTCGGGATCGACACCGGGCAGAAGTTTGCCGCTGCCGTGGCCCAGACACTCGTGGAGGTCGGTATGGAGGTTATCGGTAATGAAAAGGTACTTGTCGAGCAGTTCGCGTGTAGGCTGGTCGATAACGAATTCTTCGTTGAAACCGTTGCCGTGCGATGCTTCGTCGTATGCCTGGGTAATGTTTTCGATGGTCACCGATTTGGAGCCGTGTGCGGCGCGAATCCAGTTGGCGTTGGGCAGATTGATGCCAATGGGGGTCGACGGATAAGCGTCGCCTGCCAGAATGGCGGCTGTAATAACCTTGGCGCTGACACCTTTTACTGAGTCTTTGCGGAAGCGCGGGTCAACCGGCGAGTTGTTCTCGAACCACTGAGCCTCGCTGCTGAGTACTTCGGTACGGTGGCTGGCGGGAATGTTCTTGAAATTAACAATCGACTCCCAGCTGCCGGTCATGCCAAGGGGATCGCCGTAGCTTTCGATGAAGCCGTTGATAAAGTCGACCTGCGAAGCGGTGTCGGTTACCCAGGTGATGCTGTAGTCGTCGAAGGTGCGGAGGTCGCCGCTGCGGTAATATTCAATAAGTTTGGCTATGGTATTGCGCTGTACTTCGTTTTCAGCAAACTGCATTGCCTTTTCCAGATTCTCCACAATGTGAGCGATGGCATCGTTGTAATAACCGCCAAGACGGTACACCTGCTCTACCACATTGCCGTTTGCGTCTTTGGTTACACGGGCATTGAGGCCGTAGCTTACGGGGGTGGTGTCGGCAGGATTCTTCATGGCGGCATAGAAGTCTTCAACTTCTTTCTGGGTCACACCTTCGTACATATTGTTTGCCGAAGTAAGAATGAGGTCCTGACCTTCGGCCTGGTTCACTCTTTTAGCATAGATTTCGGGGTTGAAGATTACCTCGAGCAGTTCGCCCTGCATGGAGCGCCAGCGGGCGTCGGCCGGGAGTTTGGCAAGTTCGCGCTCAAGAAAATTGCGGCTGAACTCGGGCACAAACTTGTCGGTCGAATAGTGATGATGTATGCCGTTTGCAAACCACACCTGCTTGAGATAGGTTTCGAAGGCCTTGTATTCCTTGTCGGTTTTGCGGTCGCCTTTGTAGTTGTTGTACACATCTTCGAGCATGTAGCGTATGGGAAGATTGTACTTGCAGTTCTGGTCCCACAGTATGTCGCGGCCCCAGAGGGCGGCTTCGTTCAGATAGTAGATAAGTCGCTTCTGATTCAGCGAAAGTTCTTCGAAACCGGGGACTTTGTAACGAAGCACTTCAATGTCGGCAAAACGGTCGTTCACGTAGTTGAATTCTTTTTCCGGAGCTTCGGCCTGGGCAGCATTGGCATACACACCCATGGCAACTGCAGCACCCGCGATGATTGCTTTTAGTTTCATTTTAAGGATATTTTGGGGAGAATGTATTATTCAACATATAGTATAAGCCCCTTGAGGTACTCACCCTCGGGGTGATATATGTTGACCGGATGGTCGGCCGGCTGTGTGAGCTGGTGAAGTATGCGCACACGACGGCCGGTCTGTGCCGCGGCCGAGAACACTGCCAGGCGAAACTGCTCCTTGGTCACTGCCTGCGAGCAGCTGAAAGTGAACAGTATGCCTCCGGGGGCGATACGCTCAAAGGCCGCCGCATTCAGGCGTTGATAGCCGCGAAGGGCGTTTCGCAGGGCACTCCTATGCTTGGCAAAGGCCGGTGGGTCGAGGATTATGAGGTCATAGGTATTATGCTCCATGGCATCGAGATACTTAAACGCATCGGTGGCGAATGCCTTGTGGCGATTGTCGCCGGGGAAGTTCAAGTCCACGTTGGCCTCTGTAAGCGTCACGGCCTTGGCCGATGAATCCACACTATGCACAAGCTCGGCGCCGCCGCGCATGGCATAAACCGAGAAGCCGCCGGTGTAGCAGAACATGTTCAGTACCCGGCGCCCGCGGCTGTAGTGCTGCAGCAGACTGCGGTTGTCGCGCTGGTCAACGAAGAATCCTGTCTTCTGGCCGCGCAGCCAGTCGATGTTAAATTTCAGCCCGTTCTCCACCGCCACCGAACCACCGGGTGTACCGGCTATATAGTCGTTCTGAGGGTCGAGCCGCGCCTTGTACGGCAGTGTTGTTTCCGATTTATAGTAAACGGCCTTGATGTCTGCACCGGGCAGCTGCATCAGCGCGTCGGCTATTATGTGGCGGGCAAAGTGCATGCCGGGCGAATGTGCCTGAACTACTGCGGTAGTATCGTAGATATCCACCACCAGGCCCGGCAGAAAGTCGCCCTCGCCATGTACAAGGCGGAAGGCGTTGTTGTCGTCGCGGCGCAGGCCAAGAGCCTCACGCATGCGCCATGCCTGCTGCAGACGTGCGGCATAGAAGTCGGCGTCGATTTTGCTGTCGTTAAAGTCGAGCATGCGCACGGCAATGCTGCCTATCTGAAAGTGCCCTACCCCCATGGGATTACCATCGTGGTCGAGTACCCGCACTACGCTGCCTTCCTCAAGGTCGGCCGGCATGTGGGTAAGGGCCCCCGAGAATACCCAGGGATGAAAGCGTCGGAGCGACTCGTCTTTGCCGCGTTTGAGTTTTAATACAGGATAATCCATTTTATTTCAGTAACATCCGGTAAACATCGTTGAAATTGGCATACACCAACAGCAACAGCAGGAAGAACATGCCTATTGTATTGGCAATCTCGATAAAGCGTTCGCTCATGCGGCGACGTGTAACAATTTCTACAAGCAGGAAGAGTATGTAGCCGCCGTCGAGCGCCGGTATTGGTATCACGTTCATAAAGGCCAGGATAACTGACAAAAATGCAGTAATCTGCCAGAAACTGTACCAATTCCATTTGTCGGGGAAAAGCGAGCCAAGTGTGCCGAATCCGCCTACACTCTGAGCGCCTTCTTTAGTGAATACCAGCCCGAGCGACGATACATAGCTGGCAAGCTGGCCGGTGCCTATTTCCCAGCCACGGGGTACAGCCTGGAATATATTGTAATTGATATGCTCGGTGTCGAATATCTCGGTAGGTGACACCATCTGTATGCCCAGCAGACCGCTTTCGCCGAGTTCAACCGGCACGGTCGACTTGGCACCGTCGCGTTCTATTACCAAAGTGGTTTTCTGCCCTTTGTATTTTGTCAGAGCCGGACGGAACTCGGTTATTGCCGGAGTTGTGTCGGCACCGACTTTAAGAATACGGTCGCCGGGCTTCAGGCCGGCCTTGTCTGCCGCTTCTCCGTTGACTGTCGAGGCCACATACACAGGCACACGAATCATCATGGCGCGGTAGTCTTTACCCTTGGTTGCCATCTGTTTCAGCAGGTGATCGCCAATCTCCACGGTCAGAGCGCTGTCGCCTCGCTGCACTCCTACGCGTGCCCCGGGCTGAATCATCTTCCACAGTGTGTTGTAGTCCTTGGCGTCGATCGGCTCTGAGTTAAGTGTCACCAGTTTGTCGCCGGTGCGGAAACCTGCCTGCTGCATCTCCTCCGAAAAGTCGAGGCCTTCTTTCATGGAGCTGTATGGCACATAGTCATCGCCCCAGTGTGCGGCTATACCTATATAAATTACAATGGCGAGTATGAAGTTGAACAGCACTCCGGCCACCATTACCAGCAGGCGCTTGTATGCAGCCTTGGAGCGGAACTCCCAGGACTGCGGCTCTGAGGCCAGGTCTTTTGTGCTTTTTGTTTCGTCGACCATGCCGGCAATGTCGCAATAGCCGCCCAGGGGCAGCCAGCCGAGGCCATAGATGGTGTCGCGCCAAGTGGGTTTGCCATCGGCGCGGGGACTACGCGGCCGACTTACCTGGAATGTGCGCAACGCACGCTCTTTACCTTCCTTGTCGTAGGCAATAAACTTGAGTGTGCCCTGCATGGGGTCGTACTTGAGCAACGAGAATTTTGGATTGAAAAAGAGATAGAAGCGGTTGACCTTTATGCCGAACATTCGGGCGAATATGTAGTGTCCGAATTCGTGTACGGTCACCAGCAGCACCAGAGCCACCACCAGCTGGGCGGCTTTAATCAGAAATAATTCCATTTACAATAGCGAGCCTGCGATTTCGCGGGCGGTTTGATTGGTTTGTATATAATCGGAAAACCCCGGAGAGGCGATGAAGTCGCAGCGGTCGAGGGTTTCGCAGATAATCCGGTAGATGTCATAGAAGCCTATGCGATCGCGCAGATAGGCTGCGACGGCTATTTCGTTGGCGGCGTTTATCACGCATGCTGAGTTCCCTCCGCTGTTCAGTGCCACGTCGGCGAGTGTCAGACACGGAAAGCGTTCGGCATCGGGCTTCTCGAAGGTAAGTTCACTTAGATCGGCCAGACTCAGCGGACGCTCGGCGCCGGGCAAACGTGAGGCACAGCCGAGGGCATAGGCTATGGGCAGGTGCATATCGGGCACGCCAAGCTGAGCTTTGATGCCGCCGTCGGAAAATTCCACCATCGAATGCACTATTGACTGCGGATGCACCACTGCGCTGAGCCTGGAAGCGTCGATTCCGAACAGCCAACGAGCTTCAATCAGCTCAAAGGCTTTGTTCATCATCGTGGCGGAGTCGATTGTGATTTTAGCGCCCATACTCCAGTTGGGATGTTTCAGTGCGTCGGAGGCCTTTGCCGAGGCTATGCGCTCACGCTGCCAGGTACGGAAGGGACCGCCCGACGCTGTGATGTACAGGCGGCTGACAGCCAAGGGCTCTTCTCCTTTAAGACACTGATAGATTGCCGAATGTTCGGAATCGACCGGATATATTTTCGAGGGTGATTCAGCCAATAGCTGCTCAATAAATGCACCGGCCACTACAAGTGTTTCCTTGTTGGCCAGAGCTATTTCCTTGCCGGCCTCTATTGCCTTGACTGTAGGCAGCAGACCGCTGTAACCTACGGTGGCGGTCACAGTCATATCCACCTCGGGCAGTGCGGCGGCCTCTGCAATGGCATCGGCTCCGGCGGCACATTCTATACCCAAAGGCTGAAGTTCGCGGCAAAGGTCGCGGTATAGGCTCTCGTCGGCTATCACGGCCAGCCGCGGACGGTGAATCCGGGCAAGCCTCACAAGCTCGTCGACCCTGCTCCCGGCGGTAAGTGCCACAGGGCGGTAAAGCTCCGGATGCCGCGCCGCTATGTCGAGAGTTTGCGTACCGATGGAGCCGGTAGCGCCTATTACGGCTATGTTTTTTATCGGTTTGTCTGTTGTCACGATTGGTTCTTGCAAGAATTATCATGCAAAATTAATTAAAAACCAGCAAACATGCAAGCCTCAGTTGTTAACGTTTATTATTACATGCGCATGATTTTGGCGCTGACCTGCACCGACAAACACGCCGCTTACTCTTTATATTGCCGCCCGGCAAGACTGCCGTACCTGCGCCGTCCGGACCCAATTAGATGCCGATTGTTTGCAATTATCGTTTTAAAGCCGTAACTTTGCAAATATAATGACCTCCGGTCTTTACCAAAAACCACGCTCGATGATACCCAACATTAAGCTACACAACGGAGTCGAGATACCGTTAATTGGCCAGGGCACCTATCCCATGGCCGGCAATACATTGTACAACGCTTTGAAAAATGCGCTGGACTGTGGTTGCACCCTTTTTGATACCGCGCACAGCTACCCTAACGAAGCAAGTATCGGAGAGCAGTTCTCGAAAATATTCGCCGCCGGTAAATACAAACGCAACGATGTGTTCATTATTTCGAAAATCGGCGACAAACTCGACCATGGCATGCCCATGGGATATTATTTCTATAATTCGGATTCTTGCCCCGACAAGAACCACCGACGCACTGTATTCCGGCAGGTGGAGGACTCTCTGCGCAACCTTCGCACCGACTATGTCGACCTGTTGCTGCTGCACTGGCCTTACACCGACTGCCTTGAGGAGATATGGCAGGCCATGGAGAGCATATACAAAAAAGGCATGGCCCGCGCCATTGGCGTAAGCAACCACAGGCCCAGGCATATACGACGCATAATGGATGTGGCCGAAGTCACTCCGATGGTAAACCAGATTTACTTCTCGCCGCTTAACACCCAGGCCGATACAACGGGCTTCTGCAACGAGCACGACATTCTCTGCCAGGCTTACTCGCCTTTGATGTTTCTGCGCAGTGAATCCGGCATAAAGTCGTCCGACGAAATCAAGAGTCTGTGCGCGAAATACAACAAAAGTCTTAACCAGATTATTCTGCGTTGGGACATTCAGAACGGCATTGTACCTATTCCAAAAGCCGCATCACTCAAGCATATCGAAGAGAACTACGACATATTCGACTTCTCGCTCGAAGAGGATGAAATGAATCTGATTTCATCGTTCAATGTAAATTTCCAATATCTGCCTGAATCTGTTTATTGCCCGGGATATTAACGATGGTAGACATAAAACGCAAATTAGCCATAGCCAACAACAGAATCAACCTGAAGCTGCACGATATACTGCTGCCCGACTATGCGCATATCAGACATATACCGCAGCAGCTCGACATTATCAGTCTGGGTAGCCGTCCGGCCAAATTCGCCATAGATTTCAGCACCGCCGGTGCAAACGGCTTTAATCTGGCCGTGATACCTCAGACTCTTGAGTATGATTTCCGCATGCTCAAAAATTATCACTCATATCTGAGCGATAACGGTGCCGGACTTGTGATATTGGTGCTGTGCCCGTTCTCGCTGCTGAAACGACGCTACACCGAGGCCGACGGCCCCGTGTGCGCCGACGACCGCTACTATATGGTGCTCCACCATGCCTTGGTGAACAATTACAGCGAAACGAAGTATCAGAAAATCAAGCGTCACCCTCTGCTGTACGCACTATCCATCGCACCGCAGCTCAAAGGGCTTCTAAGCCGCCGACTGCAGCGCCAGCTGGCGGCAGGAGGCAACACTCAGACTGGTGACAGTATCGGTCAGTCGGCCCGCAATTATGTGCAGCGCTGGCAGGCCGAATTCGGCATCGAAAATTTAAACAGCCCTCTTGACAATAAATTATGCGATGATATCGTTTTTAATGTAAATATCATTGCGAATATCAAGCAATTCTGTGCCGAACGCGGCCTCAGGACGGTGATTATAATCCCCCCTATGGCAGATTCTCTGGCAGCATTGCTGCCCGACAGTTTCCTCAGGCAGGCGCTTTACAGCCCTATAGCAAATAGCGGAGTTGACTGCATTGACTTCTCACGGCATAACGAAATGTCGCACGTTCAAAACTATTTCGACGCCCTGTGCCTTAATGCTGACGGACGCAAAAAGTTTACAAAGCTAATGCTCGATAATCTCAAACAGAAAGGACTACTACAATGAAGACATTTCAGGAATTAAAAAAATTATCCCGGCAAACTTCGGGCGAAATGCCGCATCTGAAAGTAGCAATACTGGGCGACAGTGCCACCCAGTTGCTGTGTACGGCAATTAAGGGTATGGCCAAATTGCACAATTTCGACGTCAGCATATTTGAGGCCGACTACAGCCAGATTGAACTGCAGGTTTTAAACCCCGACTCGGCATACCATGCTTTCGAGCCGGATTTCACCATAATTTTCCAGTCGACCCACAAACTGCTGGAGAAATATAATTCCGATGCTCCTCACTCGCACTCCGATCTGGCACAGGAACGAATGGCACAAATCGACGCCCTTGCCTCGGCGGCTTGCAGCAAGCTCATATATTTCGACTATCCTGAAATCGATGACAATGTATTCGGCAGCTACGGTCTGAAAGTCGAAAGTTCGTTTATATACCAGCTGCGTAAACTCAACTTGCTGCTATGCGAGTATGCTTCGACTCACGCAGGCTTCTACCTGTGCGCTATTTCGGATATACAGAACCGCTTCGGACGTAAGTTCATGTTCGACGCCGCCATATATACAAGTACCGAAATGGTATTGAGCATCAATGCGCTGCCTTATGTGGCGGCGAAAGTATGCGATATAATCTCGGCCATTAAAGGCAAATTCAAGAAGTGCCTGATTCTTGACCTGGACAATACCCTCTGGGGCGGAGTTGTGGGCGACGACGGCTGGGAAGGGATACAGATTGGCCACAGCATTGGCATAGGCAAGGCTTTCTCGGAGTTTCAGGCATGGATAAAGCAGCTTAAAAACCGAGGTATCATTCTGGCCGTATGCAGCAAAAACGACGAGCAGGTGGTACGCGAGGCTTTCACCCGCAATCCTGAGATGGTGCTGACTCTCGACGATTTTGCCATGATTGTGGCTAACTGGGAAAACAAAGCTGATAATATCAGATATATACAGCAGACTCTCAACATAGGCTTCGACTCGATGGTGTTCGTCGATGACAATCCATTCGAGCGCGATATAGTGCGCAGCAACATCGAGGGGATTACCGTGCCGGACATGCCCGAAGACCCCGCTGACTACCTTGAGTTTCTATATGGCTGCAATCTGTTCGAGGCGGCGGCATATTCGAGCGAGGACGCCGCGCGCACTAAGCAGTATCAGATTCAGGCCAGCAGGGCTATGGAGCGCCTGAAGTTTACCAATGTCGACGATTTCCTGGAATCGCTTGAAATGAAAGCAAAGGTTGAGCCGTTCAACAGCTTCAATACTCCTCGTGTGGCACAACTGACCCAGCGCAGCAACCAGTTCAATCTGCGCACGGCAAGGTACGACGAAGAAGATATCCGGCGTATATGCGCCGACAGCCGCTATGCGACTTTTGCATTCTACCTCAGCGACAAATACGGTGACAATGGACTGATTTCGGTAGTGATTCTGAAAAAAGAAGCCGACGATTCCTCACTGTTCGTCGACACCTGGCTGATGTCGTGCCGTGTGCTCAACCGAGGCATGGAGCATTTTGTACTGAACGCCATTTGCGACTATGCCTCGCAGAACGGCTTCAACCGCATAATCGGCGAATACATTCCGTCGGCCAAAAACAAAATCGTGGCCCAGCACTACAGCTCTCTCGGATTCTGCGAAACAGCTGAAGCCAACAAGTACGTACTCAACATCAACGATTATATAAAACACAACAACCATATAGTTTCTGAAAATGACTCAGACTGAAATAATACAACAACTTCAAGAAATTTTCCGCGACGTTCTGGACAACGAAAGTATTGTATTGTCCGACACAACCTGCGCAGCCGATATAGAAGAATGGGATTCACTGGCCAATGTCCAGCTCATCGTCGAAATTGAAAGCGAACTTGGAGTCCGCTTTACTTCCGGCGAACTGATTTCATGGAAGAATGTAGGCGAGATGGCACGCTGCATAGCAAGCAAAATATAAGTGTCCGATAAAAAATGGGTAAATTCACTACTATCATAAAACAAGGCATCTGGCGCCCGGGCGCTCTGTGGCGTACTTTCTGCTTCAACATCCTGCGCAAGCACAAAGGCTCAGGCCGGATTTGCTGTACTCCGTACTCGCTGCTCGACCTGCATCCGTCGGCCGAAATCAGCATTGAGTGCGACACTTTCTTCGGATACAAAAAATACCGTGGCTCACGCATCGAAACAAGCATCTGGATGGACCGGAACTCCAAACTGAAACTAAATAAGCCTGATGCCGATGCCATAGAAAAAAGAATGGTGATATACCATGGCTGCGACATACAGCTGTTCAAGGGCGCCGAACTCGAAATTGGCGCTCCGTGTGTAATGAACAATGGAGTCGAGATTATATGCATGGACCGAATAAGCATAGGGTCAAACTGCCTTATATCGCGCGGCGTGGTTATACGCGACAACGACGGCGGACATCAGGTGCTTATCGACGGATATAAAGCTACAGCGCCCGTCGAGATAGGCAACCATGTATGGATTGGCCAGGGCGCCATGATTCTGAAAGGCTCCAAGATTGGCGACAACGCCATTATTGGCGCCGGTGCCATAGTACAAGGGCGCGTAAAGGCCGGCTCGCTTGTCATGGCCGACCCCTCGCGCACATTCGCCAAAAATATCAACTGGTCACACCAATAGCTCTCCTCGTAACCGGTATGCCCATAGACATAAAACGCAAAGAAGACTGTACCGGCTGCGGTGCCTGTCTGGACTGCTGCCCCACATCGGCGATAGGCTGGGAAACCGATATCGAAGGTTTCTGGCAGGCCAAAGTCGACCTCGGCAAGTGTATCGACTGCAGTCTGTGCCTGAAAGTGTGTCCGCTGATTAACGCCGCCGCCCTCAATGCCTGCAACAGCGAATTCGGCAGCCCCGATGTACTCGCCTCGTACAACACCGACCCCGATATCCGCATGATAAGTACCTCGGGTGGCGTTTTCTCGGCTCTCGCCGAAAAAGTGCTGGCCGATGGCGGCTTTATTGGCGGCGCCATATGGACTGATGATTTTCAGGCTCGGCATATTCTTTCTGACGACCCGGAGGACCTGCGTCGCATACGTGGTTCGAAATACTTCCAGAGCGATGCCACCGGCATTTACCGCAGCGTACGCGATGCTCTGAAAACCGGACGAAAGGTTCTGATTTGCGGCACTCCGTGCCAGATGGCGGGGCTGCGTTCGTTTCTGCGCAGAGATTACGACAATCTTATTATTGTGGACTTTGTCTGCGGAAATATAAACTCGCCAAAGCTTTTCAAGAAATATGTAGAGAGTCTGGAGGTACGCTACGGAGCCCGGATGCTCTCCTATCATCCCAAAAACAAGGGATACGGCGGCTGGCACAACTTTGCCTTCAAGGCCACCTTTGCCAATGGCAAGGAATATGTGCGCAACCGCACCAAGGATGCTTTCACTCGCTGCTTTATAGGCACACACATAGGCTCGCGCCCGTGCTGCTTTGAATGTAAATTCAAAAAACTGCCGCGTGTGGCCGATATTACTATAGGCGATTTCTGGGGCATCGAGAACGTGGACCCCGACTGGGACAGCCCAATGGGAACATCGCTGGTACTGCTCAACAACAATAAGGGACGCGCTTTCTATAAATCGCTCGGCGACTCCGTTGCATCCAATGCCGAACCGCTCGAAGGCGCAATTGCCGGAAATCCGCACCTGCTGCATAATTCGGCCCCGGGAAAAATCGACCGCAAGCAATTCTACGAACTCCTCGACGAAAAAGGGTTCGACTACGCCATGCGCAAACTCGGAAACAACAAAGGCCCGTTGATAAACAGAATAATACGCAAGCTCAGAAGTTTTATAAAGTAATGTCAGCAGCAAGCCAGTCGCAGAAGAAATCTATTGCCAAAAACACCGCCTTTCTGTATGTCAGAATGTTGGTGGTGATGGTCGTGAGCTTCTACACCTCGCGTGTGGTACTTCATGCGCTCGGCGAAACTGACTACGGTATCTACGATGTCGTTGGCGGCATAGTAATGATGATGACCTTCATCAACGGCTCGCTTGCCGCCTCTACAAGCCGTTTTCTTACTTACGAGCTTGGCCGGAAAGACTTCAGACAGCTGGCCAGGACTTTCTCAGCGGCACTCAATCTGCATATAGGGGCTGCAGCTCTGGTGATTCTGATTGGCGAGAGTGTCGGAGTATGGTTTCTGTACAACTACATGACCATACCGCCCGACAGGCTCACCGACGCTTTCTGGATTCTTCAGTTCTCACTGGTGACCACCTGCTTCATATTCACCCAGGTTCCGTATAACGCCTCGATTATCAGCCATGAAAATATGTCGGTGTTCGCGTATGTGGGTCTATACGAGGCGCTATCGAAGCTCGCTATCGCATTCCTGATTACGTACGACATTAGCAACCGCCTGATACTCTACGGCTTCATGCTTATGGCCAATACGGTGCTGATACAGCTGTTCTACCGCTTTTACACCCACCGTAAGTACCCGGAATGCCGCATACGGTTTATCCGCGACAAGGCTCTGTATAAAAAGCTGCTCGGGTACTCCGGCTGGGATATTTTCGGCAACACAGCTGTGGTGGTGCAGAACCAGGGCCTGAACATTGTGCTTAACATATTTTATGGACCGACCCTGAATGCGGCCCGTGCCATTGTGGTGCAGATACAATCGGGCCTGAAGGCTTTTATGACTAACTTTCTCATGGCAGTAAGGCCACGTGTGGTAAAGCTGTTTGCCGAAAACCGGCACGACGCCATGTATCGTCTGACGTTCTATGGCTGCAAGATTTCGTTCTTCCTGATGTTCGCCATGATTATGCCCATAGCGTTCAATCTCGACTTTCTGCTGCACGTATGGCTTGGCGATGACGTGCCTCCATACACAGCGTCCTTCGCCATGATTATTTTCGGCATCGTACTCACCGATTCGTTCCACTCGGCCTATCTTATGGTTTACCATGCAATAGGGCGCATCAAAACCGGCAATGTAGTCTGCGGCTCCCTTATGATTATGGCGCTACCCATAGGCTACCTTGTGCTCAAACTCGGTTTCCCGCCATACTTCATACTCATTACAGTACTGGTAATAAACGCTATCTGTCATATCATCAGTTGGGTTATCGTTCATGGTTACGTACAATACAGCTACCGCAACCTCTTGGGCACTGTGTATATGCGCTGCTTTGGAGTGATGCTTCTGTCGCTTGTAGTGCCATGCCTGATTTCGGCCAACATGCAGAGCGGATGGCCGAGATTTTTTTTGCTTACCGCGGCTTCGGAAACTATATATCTGATACTGATTTTCTATATAGGATTCAGTTACCGCGAACGTGTTGAGCTTATCGACCCGCTGATTTCAAAAATCGTAAAGAAGTTCAGAAAATGAAAGTAGGTATCATAACCCAGCCGCTGGGCATTAATATAGGCGGAATTCTGCAGAACTGGGCTCTGCAGAAAACTGTAGCCAATATGGGACACAATCCTGTGACCCTGAATTTTTACCGCCCTTACAAGGTAAGCCTTAAAGAGGTGCTCAGAGTATGGGGGCGCAATGTGCGCACGCTGCTGCGCCGCCTTTATGGCCGATACGACCGTTTTATGACAACTTCCGACGGTTTTCCCATGGCTGCGAACATCGACTTCATAAACAATGAAATAGCAGTAACTGAACGCTGCACCGCTTACTCACCCCTCGACGGTGCCGGGGCATACATCGTAGGCAGCGATCAGGTATGGCGCCCGCGATACAACATCGGAACTCTGGAAGATTCATTTTTGAGATTCATCGGTGACTCGCAGTGTGTACGCATAGCCTACGCGGCCTCGTTCGGCACCGAAACATGGGAGCTCGACGGCTCTCAGACCGCCAAGTGCAAAAAACTGCTCAAACGCTTCGATGCGGTTTCGGTACGTGAGAAGTCCGGTGCTGAACTGTGCCGTACTCATCTTGACCGCGACGCAGCAGTAGTTCTTGACCCCACCCTGCTGCTTCGCGCCGACGATTACCGCCGGCTGTACAGCCATATGCCGGCCTCAATGCCGCGGCATACGGCAAGCTACTTCCTTGATATCAACACTACAAAATACAAAGCTGCCGTAAAAGCAGCACGGATTCTCGGAGCCATCGACATCGACCTTCACCCCAGGCGTACTCATGTGGCCGAATGGCTCTCTGCCATGGCATCGGCCGAGGTTGTAATCACCGACTCGTTTCACGGCACTGTGTTCGCAATTATATTCCACCGCAAGTTCGCGGTGCTGTCGAACCATCGCCGAGGCAACAGCCGCCTGCACTCCCTGCTATCGCAACTGGGGCTGGAAAATCATCTGATTGCAAATGAAAGCCATATTGACCGCTTGGTTGCCCTCGAACCCGACTGGCACGACGTTGAGTGCCGACTCGACGGACTGCGCAGTATATCGCTTCAATTTCTTAACGACGCCCTGAAATGAACACTGACACCATTGTAAAAATATCGGTAATCATTCCGGTATATAATGTTGAGAAATACCTTTCGCGCTGCCTCGACTCTGTTTTACGACAAAGTCTTAGAGAAATCGAAGTGATATGTGTCGACGACTGCACCCCCGACGGCAGCGCGGCGATAATCAACAGCTATGTTCAGCGCGACTCCAGAGTGAAAGCCATTCACAAAGCGCAGAACGAAGGCCCCATGAAAGCCCGCGAAAGCGGATACGACATGGCCTGCGGAGAGTATCTGTTTTTCTGCGACGGTGACGACCTGCTGCCCCCCGACGCCCTGTCCATGCTATACAATTCAGCTAAAGAAAGCGGCGCCGACATTACTGTCGGCAATGCTGAGATGGTAGGCGAAAGCGGCAAAAAGGTACCGCGCCACAGGGCTACACGTGTAGGCAGCGACTACCGCTCATACATTCGTTTTATTCTCAACTGGGGCACGCCTGCACTGTGGGGAATACTCTTCCGGCGCTCGCTCTTCGAGGGTGTGCGCTACACGGCGGAAAAGCACATGAAACTGTCGGAAGACCGCCGACTTCTCACCGAAATTCTCATGCTGAGGCAACCGACAGTCCACGGACTCGACCGGGTGGTGTACTGGTACTGGATTAATCCCGCATCGTCGACCCGCACGAAAATCAATGAAAAGGCTGTTATCGGTCAGTTCAAATCTCTCTACGGCAGCTATGAATTCATAGAGGAGCGCAGTTCGGAATTTACACACTGCAACGACAACCAAATGATACGCTATCTGAGCCTGTACCTCGAAAAAGGCGCCAGGCCGGACTTGCTGAAATCAATTCATCCGGATATAAAACGACAGCTTGGCTACCGCCACATGGCCAATGTCTGCGGCACCCGTTTTGCGACACACACATTTCTGTGCATGCACTCGGCTGTGTACCGCTACGTCGTAAGCAGCGCCCGCATAATTATCCGCAGGCTTCAGGGTAAGGAATAACTCAGAGCAGGCTTCTCCTCTTCTACTGTTTCAGGAGCGGTATAACGCGGCTGCAGCAACATGTAGGCGAATATCATCCATGGAGCCGCCATACGCAAATAATCGGTGTAGAACATCGCCATTACCATCTGGGCAGTGATAAAGAGGGCAATTCTTTTATCGAAATACGGCAGCCCCTTACGGCGTAAGCAAGTTATGCGGAAAAATCCCCAGAGCCACCATATCAGACCAGGTATACCCAGCTCCATGACAATAAAGAGCAGCAGCATGCGGGTTCCGAACAGAGTCCATTCATATTCTTTGTAAAACTTGGTAGGCTTTATGGTTCTTGTGCCCTTCATGTGGCCCACGCCCACACCGGTCCAAAACCCGCCGGGCTCGTCGCGTATGACCGGATAGAGAAGTACAAGCTTGGCCATGCGAGGCACGTCCATAGCCCACCATTCAACCGACAGGGCATCGTCGAATTCACCGTCGAAATAGCGTTGCGCCAGTTCGGCATGGTATGCTATGTCGGAACCGCTGCCAAAGAAATATTCCTCCAGAAAGTCCTCCGACAATATATCTTCCGACGACTGGTTGGTAACGTCGACATATATACTGAATACCAGAGCGAAAACAGCGGCAGCAACAGGAACCATGAATATCGACTTTATAAACAGTGTCCTGTCGACCTTCACCAACAGCACTATATATATAAGCAGATATGCAAACGAAATTTTGGTTTCGTTCAACATTGTCGGGTACAACAGTATCAGGTACTCCTTGTTTTGCTTTATGCTCTGCCAGATGTTGTTGTAGTCCCAGCGGCGGATTACAAAGTAAAACGACACCGCGAAAATCAGAGTCGACACCATGCCGGAACTGCCATAGCCGAACGAGCCGCCGCCGGCATCGTTGGCTCCGTATTTTACAAACTGCCAGGTAATACAGAATGCCTGCACATAGAGCCACACACGCAACTGGCGATTCATAGATTTGCAGAAATCGGCCTTACGGTCCGACATCAGAAACCAGCGTACTATAGGCACCACAAACAGCAGCCCGATAAAGTCGCGCGCGCCATTGAGATAGTGTATCATTCCTACCTTGTTTACCAATATGGTAGATATGAACGCCATCAGCAGATACACCGCCAGAAACACAAAATCTCCGCGGTTGCGCATCATAACGATGCCCAGCATTATCAGAACGGCGTCGCCTAACAGCAGTACGACTGAATCAAGCGACTGTAGAAAAGGTAAAAATTCCTGGGATACAAAGCCCCAGCACATCATTATCCAGAATGTGATAATGTATATGCTATAGAAAAATTTGTACTTTTCCAACATTTTGGGGACAGCAGCTTTACTTGTTACCGTATCCGTATGTCTTCTTCATTGCGGTACCGTTCACTACCAGCGACAGTTTGTGCAGTCGATGCTGTTCGTACACGGTGTTGGCGAAGCTGAGGTCGGAGCGCTTGGTGTAGTTGGCTCGACATACGTATATAGTAGCGTCGGACACACGGTCGAGTGTGAAGGTATCGCTCACGAGTCCAACCGGTGCAGTATCCACAATTATGTAGTCGTACATTCCACGCAATTGTTCGAAGAATTCGTCGACCTTCTTCGAAGCAAGAAGTTCGGCCGGGTTCGGAGGTATGGGACCGGAAAGGATTATGTCGAGATCGCCATAGCGAGGGTCGTTCACAACCATGTCGCCGATTGAAATCTTGTCGCTCGACAGATACTGGGTAACACCGAATTTGGCGTTCACTCCAAGATACTCGGACAGTTTGGGCTTGCGTATATCCATGCCCACCAGCAGCACTTTCTTGCCGAGCAACGACAGGCTCATAGCCAAATTGATGGATATGAACGATTTGCCCTCGCCGGAATTGGTTGAGGTCATAAGCACCACCTTGTCGCTGGTATCGTTAAGGATAAACAGCAGGTTTGTGCGCAGCAGGCGGAACAGTTCGGCCGACGATGAAGTGTCGGAAGCTCCAACCACTACATGGCTGCCCGACTTGTCGACACCAATCTCGCCCAGTACAGGCATGTCGACCATGCGTTCTACCTCCTGGCAGGTATCGAACTTCGTACGCAGTTTATTCTTGAAGTATACAAGTACCAGCGGCACAAGCACCCCAATGAACAGGAACAGCAGCATGGCCAGCTTCGGTTTCATCGAAATTGGGTCATTCAGAGCATAAGCCTCGTCGATAATTATGGCTTTGGCCTTGGTGTTGGCAACCATCATGGCAGTTTCCTCGCGGCGCTGGAGCAGGAACAGGTAGAGAGCCTGCTTTACTTCCTGCTGACGCTTCATGTTGATATATTCACGTTCCTGAGTGGGTACATTGCCGAGTTTGCCGGTAGTCTTTGCCATCTCAGCGCGGAGTTCACGCACCGGAATCATGGCGTTCTCATAAGCTTTCTGTGCCGATATAGCCACATTCTTGCGCATGGCTGCAATCTGTTCATCAAGGTTACGCAGTGCAGCATTGCCGTTCTTTGCGTTGTTCATAAGGTCAATACGGCTCAGCAGCAGCTCGTTGTAAGCAGTAATGGTCTTTACCAGAGCTTCGTTGGTCATTGTCACGGGCACAAGTTCGAAAGCGTTGGCCGGGTTGTTTACAAACTCGGTGGCCATCTTTATAACAGCTGCATCGGCCTCGGCTTCGAGGAGTCGCTTGTCGATTTCGGCCCTGCGCTCGGTCTGATAAATAGCCTCGGCTTCCACGTCAATGATGCCGTGCTGCTGTTTGTAAGCCTGGATGGCGCTCTCGGCGTCGTCGAGGTCATTGGCCAGCAGGCGGATTCGGTCGTCGATAAACAGCAAGGTTTTTTCGCCCTGCTGTGTCTTGTCGGACACGCCCTTGCGGTTGTAGAGCATAATCAGAGTGTTAAGTATGTCTTCACCGTAAGCTACATTTTCACTTTCGATGGCCATCTGTATCACATTGCTCTTGCGGTTGACAAGGTCTATATCAATGCTTTTGGCAAGCTGTTCGGCCGAAGCTCCGTAGCCCGAGAGGTATATCACAGTGCTGAGGCTCTCACCCGCAGGATAGTATTGGGTGGTATCGAGTACAAATGTACCGTAAGGAGTCTTGACATCGGCAGGCAGTTTCACATCTTTCAGCTGAAGTATCTTGTCGCCCTTGGCCAGCACTTTGACATCGGCATTGAGTTTTTTGTCGACCGACACTTTGAACATAAGAGTTGTGGTCAGTGTGTCGGCCACATCGTTGTCGTTTTTAATCTGAACCGGGTACTGCGGATATGCCAGACTCTTCTCCAGCAGGCCTTCCTTTATCAGATGAGTTTCGTTTATGCCAAGCTGCTTCACTACATCGCGCAAAAGCGAATGCGACGACACCACAAACACTTCGTCGTCGACTTTAGTCGACGAACCGAAAAGTCCGCCAAGATCCATCGAGCTCAACAGAGGATTAGCTTCGTCGTCATCGATAAGCAAGTTTGCATGTACACTGTACTCGGTGTTGTGTGTCTTAACAAACACATACCCCAGCAGTCCGAAAAACACTATCGATATCACAAACCAATACCACGATTTGCGATAGCCGTTCAGAATTGAATTGATGTCAATAAAGTCAGCCTGGTTGATTTTGGATGCCATAATCTTTTATTTTACGGTGAGAGCGATTACAAGCGATGCTATTACCGATGTAGCACTTACTATGGTTGATGTGAGGGAGAGTTTGTACGAGTTGTTCTGGTCGTATTTTGAGTTCGACTGACGCACCTTGTTCGGTGCCACATATATATAGTCGTTCTGTCGCAGATAAAAGTACGGCGACTTGAGTGTTTCCGACGAATTGAGGTCGAGATGCACAAACTTGCGCTCGCCGTTCTCCTCACGCACCAGCAGCACATTGTTTCGTTCGCCGTAAGGGGTAAGGTCGCCGGCATCGGACAGAGCGTCGAGCAGGCTGTAGCGGGTAGATGAAATCTCGAAGCGGCCAGGTTTGGTTACCTCGCCGGCCACCGATACTTTGAAATCGGCAAACTTCACTGTCACTTCGGGATTCTCCACTTCCTCGCCTATCCGTTTTTTCAGATAGTCGGTAAGGCTTTCGAGTGTCATACCGGCCACATGTATGGTACCGAGCTGCGGGAAACTGATGTCACCTTTAGAGTCAACGCGATAGGTTTCAAGCATATACTGAGTATTGATACTGTTGGTTCCGGACACCGGCGGAATATATGCCGGGCGGTTGAACAGAGCCGTGGCCTGCGGATTCTCCGAGGTCACAGTTATCATCAGTTCGTCGTCGGGTTTGATTTCAGGGCGATAGTCCTGTACGGGCAGACTTCCTTCCTGTATTTCGGTAATGTCGGTAAAGTATGGGAGTACCGTTTTGTTATTGTTGCACGAGCATGCGAGAACGAGCAATACAGATGACAGAATTTGGTTTCTCAGTTTCATTAGTTATTTTGGAAGATATTACGTGATTCAGGACCTCGCAGTCACACTTTCAGATAACGGATTTTGTTGTTAAATATTTTATATCGCTTTATTTTTACTGCCTTGCAGTCGACAATAATTATTGTGCAAAGTTAATACAATTTTTTGGAATAAGGCTCGTTTTCTTGTCAGTAAGTTTACCCATCAGCAGTCTTTGTCATGAATATACTGGTAGTAGCCAATATGTATCCGTCTGAAAGCGACCCTGTTTACGGCACTTTCGTAAAGAATTTCACAGATAGTGTAAGAGCGCGCAACCTGGGCGGACGAACCGATATTTGCACCATCTGCGGACGCCGGTCGGGCAAAATGGCCAAGCTGAAAGCCTACTCGGCATATTATCTGCGACTTGCCGCCAAGCTCCTGTTTTCGCGATACGACCTTGTTTATGTCCATACCATCACGTTCCCGACCCCGGTTTTACGTCTGGCATCGTTTTTCCGCAGGCTGCCACTTGTATTCAACGTCCACGGCGGTGATGTCCTTACTTCGAACCGTCTGAAACTTATGCTGCGCAATATGTGCAGGCCCCTTCTGGACAAAGCCTGTATGATTGTGGTGCCGTCGGAATACTTCCGTAAAGTTCTCGAACAGGAATTTCCTAATCTTGACAGCGCTAAGATTGTATGCTCGCCATCGGGCGGCATTTCCGACAAATTTTATTCGCCTGTTAAGAATCGTCCTATGGCCGGCCGACAGACTGTCCTCGGCTTTGTTTCGCGTATCGACAGCGGAAAAGGCTGGGAATTGTTCGTCGACCTGATTGCCCGGCTCAGGAGCGAAGGCGTGGACTGCAAGGGTATAATGGCCGGTCGCGGCGAACAGACCGAATTGCTGCGCCGGTATATTTCGGCCTCGCCTGCAGCACAATATATAGAGTACATCGGGCCTAAAACGCCCGATGAACTACCGGAGCTGTACGCTTCGATGGACCTTTTTATTTTCCCGTCGCAACTCAGCGAAAGTTTAGGACTTGTGGGCATTGAGGCCATGGCATCGGGCACTCCTGTTATCGCTGCCGATATGGCCGGCCCCAAGACATACATAACTGACGGCGTGAACGGCTATCTTTTCGAGCCGGGCAATATCGACTCGCTCACCGCCTGTGCGCGCCGCTATCTAAGCCTGACCGACAGCGAACGTGAGGCCATGCGCCGGGCGGCTTTTGAACACAGCCTTGAATATGAATCGGAAAAAGTGGCCGACGACCTGTATTCGCGAATTCAGAATTGCATTAAACACCCTCTTAATCCAGAAAGCGGCTGGTAAGGCCTCCATAGGCATCGATGCGGCGGTCGCGCAGGAATGGCCACCAGCGTCTTACCTGTTCGCTGCGGTGCAAGTCGATGTCGATAATTGCCTCGCATTCGGCATCGGTAGGAGCCTGAAAAATAAATTCGCCCTGCGGTCCTGCCACAAAACTCGATCCCCAGAAACTGATGCCGTTGGTGGCACCCGACGGATCCGGTTCATGCCCTACTCTGTTCACGGCCACCAGTGGCAGGCCATTGGCCACGGCATGTCCGCGCTGTACGGTAATCCAGGCCTCGCGCTGGCGCTGCTGCTCGTCGGAGCTGTCGCTGCTTTCCCAGCCTATGGCGGTGGGATAGATAAGTATTTCGGCGCCGCGCAGAGCCATCAAGCGTGCTGCCTCGGGATACCACTGGTCCCAGCATACGAGCACTCCCAGCTTGCCCAGCGATGTGGATATAGGCTCGAAGCCGAGGTCGCCGGGTGTAAAGTAGAATTTCTCGTAGTAAGCGGGGTCGTCGGGGATGTGCATCTTGCGGTAGCGCCCAGCTTCGGAGCCGTCGGTATCGTACACTATGGCTGTGTTGTGATACAGTCCCGGGGCGCGGCGTTCGAATATCGATGTCACTATCACCACGCCGCACTCACGGGCCAGCTGCGAGTAGAGGCGTGCGGCATCGCTGCCGGGAATTTCAGCCAGGTCGCATAGGTCAACATTCTCGGTCTGGCAGAAGTAAAGGTTGTCGTGCAGTTCCTGGTTCACCACAAGTTGTGCGCCCTCGGCTGCAAGGTGTCTGATTTTACATGCCAGACGGCTGCGGTTGTCGGCGCTGTCGGCGCTGTTATGCTGTTGTATTATTGCTACTTTCATTTCAGTTTGTTTTTAAACGCCCTCTATAATCTGCATGGTTGCACAGTGTAGCGAACCATGCTGGCGTATGAGTGCGCGGCAGTCTACAGTTACTATTTCGTGTTCGGGATAGGCTATGCGCAGTATCTGCGATGCCAGGAAGTCGGGCTTTGGCTGTCCGTAGGTGGGCATAATCACGGCGTTGCCGGTCACCAGATAGTTGGCGTAGGTGGCAGGCAGGCGCTGCCCGTCGTCCTCGGGGTCGTAAATGGCTTCGGGCAGGGGCAGACCAATGAGGTTGAACGGACGGCCGTCGGGCGTGGTAAACTGCTGCAGCTGCTCGCGCATGGCATCGAGTTCGCCGAACTGCGGATCGTCGGGAGTTGTGCACACGTATAAAATGGTGTCGTTTGGTGCCAGACGGGCCAGGGTGTCGATGTGGCTGTCTGTGTCGTCGCCTTCGAGCGCGCCGTGGTCGAGCCACAGCACCTTTTCGGCGCCGAGCCAGCAGCGTAGCCGCTGTTCGATTTCATCGCGGCTGAGGTCGCCGTTTCGGTTGGGCGACAGCAGGCACTCCGATGTGGTAAGAATTACACCATTGCCGTCGCTTTCAATTGAGCCGCCTTCGAGCACAAAGCCCAGACGGTTGCAGTATGAGCCTCCGAGCAGTCCGGCATCGTACATCCGGCGTGTGATGAGGTTATCGAGGTTGGCGGCGAATTTAAGCCCCCAGGCGTTGAATTTGAAGTCGTTTACAATCACTTCACCGTTGCAGCCTACAGTGCTTATGGGGCCGTAGTCGCGTGTCCATGTATCGTTGGTGTCGGCCTTGAGGAAGCTGATACGTTCGGGCGGCACATCGGCCAGCAGCCGGCGCACTTCGTCGGGCTCCGGAGTCACAATTATCAATGGCGTAAAGCGAGCTATGGCACGGGCCATTTCGCAGTAGCACTCAACGACCTGAGGAAGCATATAGTTCCAGTCGGTGAGTGCGTGTGGCCATGCTATCATCACAGCCTGCTGAGCCTCCCATTCGGCGGGCAGGCGTACGGTATTACAGTTCATTCTTCTTCGTCGTAATTATTAAGCGAATCCCATACCGATTCCTGGCTTTCGAGGTATTCCTTACAGAAATCGGTGAAGCCGTAGCGTTCGGTAGAGCCGTTTTCGCGGCACCATTCGCGGTATTGGCGGCGTAGTTCATCGTCGTCGGCAATCACACGCTTGAATTCCGCATCGGCAACATCGAGAGTCTTGTTCGAGTTTAGTATTTCAATAAAGAAACCAGTAATATCTTCCATGTTATTAGGCATTTAAGGTGCTTGGTGTGAGTTTGCTCGCCGCACCGGGCTTATCTGTTGAATAAGCCGGTGTAGCGGTTAATGAGCTGAAGGAAGCGGAGTTCATCGCGTATCGGCGCCACGTTTATACGGGCGTCGTTGTTGTTCATCCAGTCGTAGAGGTTGGCATATCCGGCCTTGAGGGCAGTTTCGGCGCAGTCGATAGCTCGGTCGGAGTTACCTGCCTGTGCATAGTAGCAAGCCGCCAGATAGTGAATATGTCCATCGTGGTCGGTAACAGTGGTTAGGATGTTGTTGAGCCATGCCTCGCCCTGCGGAATCCGGTCGGTGAAGAGCAGAGCGAATCCGCGCAGCGAATTGATGTTGTCGAGGTGGAATACGTCGATGTCGAGAGCTTGTGTATAGAGGCTTGCGGCGCTCTGGCTGTTGCCAAGGTAGTCGTTCTGAATCCATGCGCGCAGCATGTAGTAGTAGGGGTTCTCCGAGTCGGTCAGAGCGGCTTCGTTGCAGAGGTTGATTGCTTCTTTGACTCTGCCGTCCGAAAGGTAGCTCAGCCCCATCTGGGCGAGGGCCTCGGCTGAGTTCGGAGTCACAGCCAGGGCCATGGCGGCTGCGTCCACAGCCTCAGAGTTGTTGCCGAGGGCGCGCAGAATTTTCGATTTCAGCATAAAATAGCCGGCATTGTTGGTAGCGCCGGGTGTGCCAAGCACATAATTGATTTCTTTGAGGGCTTCGTCGAAACGACCCAGATAAAACTGGCACTCGGCAATCGAGGCGTTCAGGCCCGAGTAGTTGTAAAGTCGGTTGTCGATTATGTATTTGTAGTCGTCGATAGCCGACAGATAATTATAGTGTGCCTGAGCGATTACGCCGCGTATGTAGCGGTACATGCCCACATTCGGTGCCTGGCGTATGGCATTTGTCAGACCGTTTATGGTGGCCACATAATTGGTGTTGCCGTAGTCCACCAGCGATTCGAGGGCCTTCTGATTCTTGGAATCGATGCTCAGGGCCACGATAAGGTCTTCGACAGCGCCGTTATGATTGCCCATCATTTTCTTTACTGAGGCTCGGCGGGTATAAATCTCCGGATTGTTTACATCGAGTCCCACTGCCTGCTCAAGATACTCGTTGGCCATTCCAAGGTTGTTTTCCTTCACAGCCACGCGGGCAAGGCCCAGCAGCGACTCGAGGCTGCGGCTGTTGATGCGCTGCAGGCGCTGGTAGTCGGTTTTGGCTTCGGTGTACATGCCAAGCTCGAACTCGGTGTTGGCCCGCTGGTATATGGCGTGGTAGTTTTCGGCATCGAGCATCACAGCCGAATTAAGGTCGGCCAGGGCCTCCATGTGGTGGGCTGTCTGGTTGTAGATGCCGGCCCGGAGCATATACTCCTGAAAGCGGAGGTCGCGTTCGGTGGCGGGAGTGCAGCGCAGAGCTTCGTTTACATCGGCCAGAGCGCGTATGTACTCGTCGTGGCGGTAATACTCGTTGGCTCGGCGAAACCACGAGTTATAGTCGTTGGGGTCGGCTTTGAGCTGCTGTTCGTAAACACGCAGTACAGCCCGGGTTACAGGATTGTCAATGCCCTTTTGGGCTACTGCCGGGGTGAATATGGCGCAGGCAGCAAGCGCCAGAATGAATTTTTTAAGCATCAATGTGGAGGTTGACAGTTAGTGCTTGAATGAGTTGATACAGCCGCGCAAGGCAGTGAGGCGCTCAAGCAGCGGCTCAAGCAAGTCGAGGCGCAGCATGTTTGCGCCATCGCTTTTGGCTGTTGACGGGTCGCGGTGGGTTTCCATGAATAAACCGTCGGCTCCCACGGCTATGGAGGCGCGGGCAATGGTTTCAATCAGTTCCGGACGGCCGCCGGTGACGCCGCTGCCCTGGTTGGGCTGCTGCAGCGAGTGGGTCACATCAACTATCACCGGCACTCCCTGCTGCTGCATTACCGGTATGCCGCGGAAGTCGACTATGAGGTCGCCGTAGCCGAAGCAAGTGCCACGGTCGGTGACAGCCACCTGACTGTTGCCGCTTTCGAGTATTTTGTCCACGGCAAAGCGCATTGACTCGGGCGCAAGGAACTGTCCTTTCTTGATATTTACCAGTTTGCCTGTTTTGGCTGCAGCAATCAGAAGGTCGGTCTGGCGGCAGAGAAAAGCCGGAATCTGCAGGATGTCGACATATTCGGCGGCCATACGGGCCTCTTCGGCGCTGTGTATGTCGGTAACTACCGGAACACCGGTCGTGCGGCGAACCTCTGCAAGAATTTCGAGGGCTTCGATGTCGCCTATGCCCGTAAATGAATCGAGGCGCGAACGGTTGGCCTTGCGGTACGATCCTTTGAACACGTAGGGTATATCGAGCCTGCGGCATATCGGAGCTATGGTGCTGGCTATGTCGAGGGCCATCTCGCGGCCTTCTATCACACACGGGCCTGCAAGCAGAAAGAAGTTGCCGGTAGCCGAGGAACTTAGATATTCAAGTGTAGTCATTGGGAAATCTGATTGATTATATGAAATGTATCGGCGGCAACCAGTGCGGCTGTTTCGGTGCGCAGACGGTTGTCGCCAAGACTGATTGGACGGAAGCCGGCCTCGAGGGCGGCTGTGATTTCTTTGGGAGAGAAGTCGCCCTCCGGGCCTATGAGTATGGTGGTGTCGGTAGCGGCGGGCAGTTCGCGGCTGAACAGCAGGCGCGGAATCGAGAGGTCGCAATAAGCAATGAAGCGGGCGCCGTCGCGGCATCCGCCTATAAAATCCATATAGGGGGTGGTAGGCTGAATGTCCGGCAAAATAGCCTTGAGTGACTGTTTCATTGCCGAAATGGCTATTTTCTGAAGCCGGTCGATCTTTATGTCTTTGCGCTCGGAGCGTTCGCAGCGCAAAGGCACAATGTGGTCAACGCCTATCTCCACCAGTTTCTCCACAAGCCACTCCATGCGGTCGTTGTGTTTGGTGGGGGCGATGGCCACGGTGAGGTCGGGGCGCCACACTTTCGGCAGCTCGAGTTCTTCTATTATTTCGAGTAGAGTATGATGCTGGTTTGCCAGGGCGATGCGGCAGCGGAACAGACCGCCACGGCCATCGACAACCTCTATTTCCTGGCCTTCGCGCATACGCAGCACACGCACACAGTGCTGCGAATCGCTTTCAGGTAATTCGCAGCACTGCTTTATGTCGGGGGCATAGAATCGTATCACTTATATATAAATACTGGTATAAAAGACTGGATATTGAATTTTAAATGTTTCAGACTTCTATTTTGTTCATTTCCCGGTTTATTTCCGTTTTGTCCGGATCGACGTGGCGGTAGCGGAATATAATCATAAACAGCACGGCCACAACCAGGGCGTAGGCGGCAAAGAGCATCCATGCGTGGTGCCAGCCGGCAATCTGGGCCTCACCTTCGGGCTGGCTGTATACATAACGGTCGATTACCCCCTGAGCGCATAGAGTACCCACGGTGGCGCCGATGCCGTTGGTCATGACCATAAACAGCCCTTGGGCCGACGAGCGTATGGAGCGGTCGGTCTTCTGGTCGACATACAGCGAGCCGCTGACATTGAAGAAGTCAAAGGCCACGCCATAAACAATCATCGAGAGAATCAGGAACACAACTCCGGAGCCTGTATTGCCTATGCCGAAGAAGCCGAAGCGTAGTACCCACGAGAACATGGCCATAAGCATTACCACTTTGATGCCGAAGCGCCGCAGGAAGAACGGTATGAGCAGAATACACAGTGTTTCAGAAATCTGAGAGAGCGAAATCAGAGCGTTGGCGTTCTTTACACCCCAGTCGTCGGCAAAGGTTGCCACGCTGCCGAAGCTCTGTATGAACGGATTGGCGAAGCCGTTGGTAATCTGCAGCGATACTCCTAAGAGCATGCTGAATATGAAGAAGATTGCCATCTGCTTGTCTTTTAACAGGGTAAAGGCGCGTAATCCGAGCGCATCAACCATAGAGGCGCTGCCGTTGTTGTTGATGGGGCAGGCAGGCATGGTCAGACAGTAGATTGCAAGCACAAAGCTGAGTGCGCCCGATGTAAACAGCTGCTGGTATGTATTCTGGTAGCCGGTGAAGTTCACGAACAGCATGGCGCAGATAAAGCCCACGGTACCTAAAGTACGGATGGGCGGGAAATTCTTTACAGTGTCGAGTCCGGCCTTGTTCAGGGCGGTGTAAGCCACCGAATTGCTCAGTCCTATGGTGGGCATAAAAAAGGCCACCGATATGGTGTAGAGTGTAAAGAGCGGAGCAAATTCCAGACCTGCGCCGGCATCCATAGCGTACCAGCCGGCGGCAATCATAAACGAGCCTGCTATTACGTGGCAAAGGCTGAGCATTTTCTGTGCCTGAATCCAGCGGTCGGCCACTATGCCTACAAGGGCGGGCATAAAAATCGATACTATGCCTTGTATGGCATAGAACCAGCCGATTTGGCCGGCGAGTCCGTTGCGGGCCAGAAATGAGCCCAGCGAGGTAAGGTAGGCGCCCCACACGGCGAACTCCAGGAATCCCATGGCGGCGAGGCGAGTTTTTATCAGTTTCATCGTTTATGGTATGTAGATTGGTTGGTTGTCATTTATTGTCGCGGCGCGCTTTCTTGCGGTTCAGAATCTCGCTTATGCGTGCGGCTTCCTCGTAGTTTTCATCCTCAATCAGCTGAGCCAAGGTACGCTCAAGCTCTTCGATGGCGTAGTTTTCGAGCTTGGGCTCGGCCATATAGTCGGCTCCACGTACACTGAATTCAACATCGGTATCCTCGTTCATACCGCCGTCGGATTCATCGTCGAGTATCGATTCGGGGTCAATCTCCTCGGGATGCCGCAGGGCGCCGTCATCGTCGATAATAAAACCGGTTTCCTGCAGTATGGCGGCAGTGGTGAGTATTGGCGTGTGGGTTCGTATGGCTATGGCAATGGCGTCGGAGGTACGGGCGTCGAGCACTATTGTACGCTCGCCGTCGCTGAAGGTGAGTTCGGAACTGAACACCCCGTCCTCGAATTTGTATATGAACACCTCTTTCAGCTTCACGCCAAAGGCATGGGCGAAGCTCACAAAGAGGTCGTGGGTGAGAGGTCGTGGCGGATTTATGCCTTCGATTTTGATTGCAATCGATTGAGCCTCGGCGGCACCGATTACTACCGGAATGCGGTATGGTCCGCCTTCCTGGGCCAGCAGCAGTGCGAAAGCTCCGCTGTGCAGCTGGCTGTAGCTTATGCCCATCACATATAATTTTACACGGTCATCCATTGGCATGTTGCTCTGTGGGGTTCGTAATGACGGTTTCAACCTTGCGCCCTGTAATAATGCCGCTGCCGTAGCAGATGCTGCCCGAAGGGTCGTACACAACGGCGAACTGCCCCGGGGCTATGCCCTGTACTTTCTGTTCCGATTCCAGCAGGTAGCTGCCGTCGGGCAGGCGTGAAATCATGCCCTGCAGAAAGTTAGGCATGTGGCGGTTTTTGAAGCTCACCTTCCGGCGGCTGCAGTTGTCACCCCATGGGTCGGCGGTTATGAAGTGCATCTCTTCGAGGTGTAGCACCCGGCCATATTGGCGCTCGGTGTCGTATCCGTTAGATACATATATAACGTTGTCGCTTACGTTTTTCTTTACCACATACCACGGGCCGCAGCTCAGGCCCAAGCCCTTGCGCTGGCCAATGGTGTGGAACCAGTAGCCGCGGTGAGTGCCGAGTTTACGTCCTGTGTCGATGTCGACAATAGCGCCTGGACGTTCGCCCAGATGGCGGCGTATGAAGTCGTTATAGTTGATTTTGCCCAGGAAGCATATGCCCTGCGAGTCCTTCCGGTAGGCATTGGGCATGGCGGTCTGTATGGCAATCTCACGAACCCGGGCCTTGGGAATGTCGCCTATTGGGAAAATCAGATGTTTCAGCTGGTCGTAGCTTATACGCGCCAGGAAGTCGGTCTGGTCCTTTACAGGGTCTACTGCAGTGGCAAGCCACTTTTTCCCGTCGATTTCGCGTGTGGAGGCATAGTGTCCGGTGGCGGTCAGGTCGAATTCGTGGCCCCAGCGCTGCTCAAAGTAGCCGAACTTAATCATCTTGTTGCACATCAAATCCGGGTTTGGAGTCAGACCGGCCTTGACAGTACGCAGGGCATAGTCCATTACATTGTCCCAGTACTCCTGATGCAGCGATACCACATCGAGAGGCAGCTTGAATTTTGCCGCAATGAATCGGCACATTTCTATGTCTTCCTCTGCCGAGCAGTCGCCTTCGCCGTTGTCGTTGCCTATGCGGATGTAGAACAAATGCAGGTCGTGACCCTGCTCCAGCAGGCGGTAAACCGCTACAGCGCTGTCCACACCGCCCGAAATCAATACTGCTATTCTCATGTCAGTTGTTCAGTTTGCGGCCCATTACGCCGAAAGCGTTAATCAGGTTGTCGACGGGCAGATTCTTCACTTTTATCACCTTGGTGTTGGCCAGATATATTGCCGGGGTGGTACGGAGGTCGAAATATTCGTCGGCATCTGGTGCTGCCACGGTAATCCAGTTCTGAGGGTACTCGGTCGCTGCTGCGAGCCATTGAGTGTCGCCGGGGTCGCCGGGATATATGCTTATAATAGTAAGCTTACCGGCCTCGATCAGCCGTCTGGCATTGAAGTCGGCGCTAAGGCGCACACGGGCCATATTGCATTCGGTACAGTCGGGGTCATTGAAGAATATCACCACATTAGTGGCGTCGTAGTCGCTCAGCAGCGATTTGGAACCGTCGGGGGCCGTAAGTTTCAACGGTGGCAGTTGCGAGCCTACCGAGCTGTTTTCAATCTGTTTTACATGCGATGCAAAGCGGGCACGGTCGGCATTGGATATTTTCTTATGCGTTGCCGCGGCCTTGGCGAATGGCAGATAAATTTCTTCGCTGAGAATCTCTGCGGAGTCGGCCCACAGCCATCTTTCGGCCATTTGGGCAAGTGTGAGGGTATTGGGGCCCGATTTTTTTACTTTATCAATCAGACGGTCTACGGCCATGTGTACGGTGTCGGCCGTGGCATACGGCATAAAGCCAATCCAGTGGCCGAAAGCATCGTTGAGCTTTTTCTTGTTCAGGAAGGCGGTGCTGTAGTTGCAGCGGTCCCAGAAGTGGTCTACCAGGTAATTACAGCGCTGATAGAGTGTTGTAAGCTCATCGGGGGCCTGCGGATATGTAAAGAGAGTATTGTCGGTCTGTGCCGATGCCTTAGTGCCGATGCTGAATATCAGAGCTACGGCTGTGAATATGGAGTATATAAGTTTCTTCATCGGATTGTGCAAATATAGCTAATTAAGCGCAAAATTAAAGAAAAAACGTCAAGCTTCCAAACCGACAGCGTGAAAATACTATAAATTTCAGGCACCTTCCAAATCCTCCGGTACGTATAAAAGGCCGGCAACGCCTTTGGGGCGCTGTCAGCCTTCAGAGTTATTGCAGTTTATCAGAAAGCCTGCAATGCCATGTCGGTTAGCCATATCCACAACGGACAGAAGCCAATGAACAGTATTACCGACAATGTCAGTGACGAGGTGCCGGTGGCTACATAGGTGTTGTATTCGTCGGCGATGATGATACCTGAGAATGCCGGAGGCAGGGATGCCGCCACTACAAGCATTTTAAGGTTCAGCGGATCCATGTGCGTGAGAAGACCAAGTACAAGTATCACGGCCGGCATAAGGACCATCTTCATTATCGAGCCGAGTACTGACTGCCAGTTGACTGTAAACTTGATGGCCGACAGAGTGATGCCTGCCGAGAATACAGCCATAGAGGCGTTTGCCTTGGCGATAAGGTTGAACGACGGACTCAGGTAGTCGGGCCACGGTATGCCGACTACAACCCATATAACGGCCAGAATAGGCGCCCATGCCACAGGCTGCTCAAGTGCATGAAGCACCGGCTTCCAGGCACTTTCGTGCTTCTTGCCGGGCATCTGCTTTTCGAGCGAGGCGTTCATCAGCGACAGCCCAACAGGGATGCCGATGGCGTTTACCACAATGCCTACTATGGCTACTACCAGCGCCACACTCGGACTGGTGCCGAATATAGGCTCGAGTACGGCGAAACCCAAAAAACCGATTGTGGGCGAGCCACTAATCAGAGCGCTAACTGCCGCATCGGCACCTGTATTCTTCTTAAACATGCGGAATACAAAGTAAACCGCCATAAAGCAGGCCATGATACCTACGGTCGAAACCAGAGTGAGGCGGATGTCCTTAACCAGGTCTTCGCGCGTAGCCTGGACAATCGACACAAACAATGCGGCGGGCAATGCGTAATCGAGCACAACCTTGTTGAACTTTTTTGCGTCCTCGCCCGTGAACACACCTTTCTTGCCCGATATGAATCCGGCAAGCATCACCACTATGATAGGTACAATGGCATAGAGTATTACATGAGAGATGTTCATAGCTGAAAGTGTTAGGGCCGGTTAAACGGTGAAATTAATCAGCGGCGCAGGATTCAGATATCCTATATGGCCGCTTTCCTTTCCGGCATCGGCGGCAAGTTGCACATTAATTATGGCAGGGGCACACGAGTCTATTGCCTGTTGCAGTGTCTTGGCAAGTTCATCGGGCGTGGTTACATAGTAGCCCGGAACGCCGAACATTTCGCCCATCTTGTCGTATCGGGCATGCAGGTCGAGCGTGGTGGGTGCAGGGTCGTGTTCTATGGCCGGATCTGTCGACGGGTTCACGCCAATGTTGTTATATATGCCTCCGTTGTTGAATACCACCACGGTTACAGGCAGCCTGAAGCGGCATATGGTAGCGAAATCCATGCCTGAGAATCCAAAGGCCGAATCGCCTTCGATTGCCACTACTTTCTTGCCTGTGGCAATGGCGGCGCCAACGCACGAACCCATGCCCATGCCCATTATTGCCCAGGTGGCGCAGTCGATACGGTGCCGAGGCAGCGTCATGTCAATGGTATCGCGTGTGTCGTCGAGCGTGTTGGCACCTTCGTTCACCAGAATCACATCCGGATGAGCTTCAAGCACAGGTTTTATGGCCGAAAGAGCGCTCCAGTGGTTCATAGGCATGACTCCTGCGGCTTCGTTCAACCTGGCTGTAAACTTGGCTTTTTTATCCTTTGTTTCGTTCTGCAGCATCGTAATCCACTGAGGGTCGGTGTTCATGCTGCGGGTTTTCAGTTCAGCCAGCAGAGCGTCGAGGCTAAGAGCCATATCGCCGACCACAGGGGCGGCTATTGGCACATTGACGTCGATTTCCTGCGGCTCTACATCGAGCTGTACGAACTTTACGTCCGGATTCCACTTGCCTCGGCCGAACGATAACATCCAGTTCAGACGGGCTCCGGTCACGATTACCACATCGGCCTCTTTCATAATGGTAGAGCGGCACGACAACGCGCTCAGCGGGCCTGCATCAGGCATCAGGCCTTTAGCCATCGACATGGGCAGATATGGTATATTATAGTTTTCGACGAGCTTTTTAACCCGGTCTTCAAGCCTTGCGTATGCGGCGCCTTTTCCCAATAATATCGCCGGGCGTCGGGCTGCGGCTATGATGTCAGCGGCACGCTTTACGGCATCGGTGTTAGGTGCTACAGGTGAATAAATGTCCACAGGGTCGTAGAACAATTTTTCGGCCTCTGTGGCGTCCATAACCTCGGCCAGTGCCGGTGTGGTCATGTCGATGTACACGCCGCCGGGCCTTCCGCTGACGGCTGCACGATAGGCACGGGCCACCGCCGACGGAATATCTTTGGCATGCGTGCATCGCAGAGCCAACTTTACCAACGGGCGAGCCGTGTTGAGCTGGTCGAGTTCCTCATAAGTTCCCATTTTCATGTCGACCATAGATGGGTCGGTAGCCCCGGAAATCTGTATCATGGGGTAGCAGTTCACGGTGGCGTTGGCTGTGGCGGTAAGGCCGTTCATAAATCCAAGCGATGACACCGTGAGCAGGACGCCCGGTTTGCGGGTGAGGTAGCCATGGGTAGCCGCGGCCATACCGGCCTGCTGTTCGAAGCGGAAACCCACATATCGCACACCTACTTTCTGCATGGAGTAGGCGGCTTCGGTTACAGGTATGCCCACGAGGCCATATACAGTATCGAGTTCCACCCGACGCAGAGCCTCGGCAAGTATATACATGCCGGTGACCTGCCCCGGAAATTTCGGGGCAGGTGCGGAGTTGTTATTATTCTGAGTTGTCATAATTATGCTTTTTTCAGGGGTGAGGTGGTACCGTTTGTTGCAAATTGCCGGATTTGGTCGTCGGTATATCCCAGTGATTTAAGAACTTCTTCGGTGTTGCCGCCGAGTTCGGGGCACGGGCCGTATACAGGCTGGTAATTCGATATGGTAAAGGGGCAGCCGACTGTTACAAATTCGCCGATTTTGCCGCCTTGCTGAATTTTTACCAGGGTATTGCCGTCGTATAGAGTCTGGTCTGTCATTACCTCCTTGGTTGAGAGAACCGGACCCACAGGCACTCCGGCTTTGCCGAGTATTTCTACTACCTCAAACTTGGTTTTGTCGGCAGCCCAGGCCCCGATTCGCTCGTATATGGCCTGTTTGTGCCGGTCGCGGGCATCGGCTGTATTGAAGTCGGGGTTGGTGAGCCAATCTTCAAAGCCCAAAGCCTTGCATGCGGCCTCGAAATCCTTGGCTCCGCGCTGCAGAATAATATATACATAGTTGTTGCCGTCTTCAGCGGTATCATATCCACCGGCAGGCTTGCATTTATATGTCCAGCCAAGAACACCGCTGCCCTCCATATTGCCGGCACGGGGCACACAGTCGCCGAATTTCTGGTCGGGGTACTGCGGGAACTGTGTCAGATATCCTATACGGTCGAGAGTCAGCTGGTCGCGAGTCTTGATACGGCATAGATTCAGGCAGGCATTGTGCATCGACTGATATACATATGAGCCTTCGCCGGTTTTCTCACGCCGGCACAGGGCGGCCAGCAGACCAATGAGCAGGTGCATGCCGGTATTGGAGTCGCCAAGGGCCGCGCCCGACTGGGTGGGCATATTATATTCGCCCGAGAACCATCCGGTAGTAGAGGCACCTAAAGCAGTTACCTGGGCCACCGGCTCGTAAGCTTTCAGATTTTTATACTTCGATGACAGCGGAAAACCTTTGATAGTACCGTAGATACAGCGTGGATTCAGTGCATGTACGGCCTCCCACGAGAAGCCTAACTTGTCCATTGCACCAGGGTGCAGGTTTTCTACAAAAATGTCACATTCCTTAATCAGTCGGGTAAGTATTTCCTTGCCGTCGGGAGTCTTGGCATCGAGCGCCAGCGATTTCTTGTCGGAGTTCAACTGCAGGAAATAATACGATGGTTCGTCGGGGTCGAACTGCAGTTCTTTTCGTGTGGCGTCGCCTACGCCGGGACGCTCTATTTTGATAACTTCTGCACCCAGCCATGCAAGCATCTGAGTACATGATGGTCCGGACTGGACTTCGGTGAAGTCTACAACTTTGACACCTTGGAGAGGGGCGGTATTCATAATTGTCTGTTTTTTAAGAATAATCTTTTAATGAATAAAAACGTGTATGAAAATATTTTCAGCAATAAAACAACCGCTTCCGAATAATAGTTCATCAAACCTTAGTGCGGCAAAACTCGTTTTATTTATAAAAAAACATACAAAAATGCCACACACTATAAAACAGACAATACTTACCGGCAGCCTGTTGCTGGCGCTGATAGTGGCCTCGGCCGGAATAGGCACGCAGCCATCGGATACAGCCGTTGGCAAGAAGGCGCCGGTGGTACAGCTCGACCGGGTTCAGAGCGCTATAAACGCCGATGAACTCAAGGGTAAATATGTACTTATCACATTCTGGAGCAGCAGCGACGCGGCCTCGCGCGAGGCCTGTAACCGCTATAATGCCTGGTTTAATGTCAATCATCCGGACGATGCCCGTTTTGTGGGAATAAACTTCGACGATTCGCCCGAAATGTTTCGCGAAATAGTTCGACGCGACAGCCTCAATCCGGCCGACCAGTACTGTGTGAGCCGGCCCGAGGCCGAAGCCATATTCCGCACCTACCACCTTGAGAAAGGCTATGGCAGTCTGCTGGTTTCGCCACAGGGGCGCATAGTGAGCCACAATCCCGACCCGGCGCGGCTCAGCGAAATAATATCGTAGCTGCAAGAGCTGCATAGGAGTCCGAAAATTTTGTCGTTTGGCAAAAAATCACTATCTTTGCACTTGAAAAAGCGACGACACTTACCGTGTCGTCGAGCTACGATGAAAAAAATAGAACGTTCAAGATATGTCAGAAGAAAAAGAAGCCTACAGTGCCAGTAATATTCAGGTGCTTGAAGGCCTGGAAGCCGTGCGCAAGCGCCCGGCAATGTACATCGGCGACATAAGCGCCAAAGGTCTGCATCACCTGGTTTACGAGGTAGTCGACAACTCAATCGACGAAGCCCTCGCCGGATTTGCCAAAGAAATCAACGTAACAGTAAACCCCGACAACTCCATAACCGTAGTCGACGACGGCCGCGGTATTCCTGTCGACCTCCACGAAAAAGAGGGCAAGAGCGCTCTTGAGGTGGTTCTGACAGTGCTGCATGCCGGTGGTAAGTTCGATAAAGGCTCCTACAAGGTGTCCGGTGGTCTGCACGGTGTAGGCGTAAGTTGTGTAAACGCACTCTCGACTTATCTGCGCGCCGAAGTACACCGCGACGGCAAGGCATACGTGCAGGAGTACAGCTGCGGCAAGCCCACAACCGAACTGCGTGTGGTAGGCACCAGCAACCACACCGGCACATCGATAACCTTCAAGCCCGACGCCTCGATATTCACCGTTACCGAATACGACTACAAGACCCTGGCAAACCGTCTGCGCGACCTCGCATTTCTCAACGCCGGCATAACACTTCACCTTACCGACCTGCGCGACCTCGACGAAAACGGCAAGCCACACAGCGAAACTTTCCACTCCGATACCGGTTTGAGCGAATTCGTACGTTACATCGACTCAAACAAGGAATCGCTGATTGGCGACGTAATACACCTGAACACCGAACGCCAAGGTATTCCGGTGGAGGTAGCCCTGACTTACAACAATACTTACAACGAGAACGTGTACTCGTTTGTAAACAATATCAACACCATCGAGGGCGGCACGCATCTGAGCGGTTTTCGTCGCGGTCTGACATCGACCCTCAAAAAGTACGCCGAAGACAACAACCTGCTTAAAAACGCCAAGGTTGAAATCTCCGGCGACGACTTCCGCGAAGGTCTTACCGCAGTAATCTCGGTAAAGGTGATGGAACCACAGTTCGAAGGACAAACCAAAACCAAACTTGGCAACTCGGAAGTGGCAGGAGCTGTATCGGCAGCCGTGAGCGAGGCCCTCAGATACTATCTGGAGGAGAATCCGGCTCAGGCCAAGACCATCGTAGCAAAGGTGGTACTCGCCGCCCAGGCCCGTCATGCCGCCATCAACGCCCGCAAGAACGTGCTTCGCAAGTCGCCACTCAGCGGTGGCGGTCTGCCCGGTAAACTGGCCGACTGCTCGGCCCGTACGGCCGAAGACTGCGAGCTGTTCATAGTCGAAGGTGATTCGGCGGGTGGTACCGCAAAGCAGGGCCGCGACCGCCGCTTCCAGGCTATATTACCGCTGCGAGGCAAAATTCTGAACGTGGAGAAAGCTATGGAACACAAGATTTTCGACAGCGAGGAAATCACCAACCTGTTCAAGGCCATGCGCGTGACCATAGGCACCGAGGAAGACCCCAAGGAAGCTAACCTGAGCAAACTCGCATACCACAAGATTATAATAATGACCGATGCCGATGTCGACGGCGCCCACATCGCAACACTGCTGATGACATTCTTCTTCCGTCGCATGCGTCCGATAATCGAAAACGGCTACCTATATCTGGCCACTCCGCCGCTTTACAAATGCAAGCTCGGCAAAAACGAGGAATACTGCTGGAACGACCAGCAGGTGCAGAAATTCATAAGCGAGCATGGCGAACGTACCACGGTACAGCGCTACAAAGGTCTTGGCGAGATGAGCGCACAGGAACTGCGCGACACCACCATGTCGCCCGAACACCGTATGCTCAAGCAAGTGAATATCAGCGATGCAGCCGAGGCCGACCGTATATTCTCCATGCTCATGGGCGAAGATGTAGGCCCACGCCGCGACTTTATCGAGTCGAACGCCAACTACGCGAATATCGACGCGTAAACCTTTTGTTAATGATGAATGTTGAATGTTAAAAGGTTTCTGAACCATAACATTCAACATTCACCGTTTTAACACATAAATACATAACAATACATAAAATGAGTGCCAAATCGAAAAGCCTGAAACCCCGCCAACTGCAGGAAGCAGTAATGGACTATGTGGGTCGACAGAAAAACAATACATATAATTATAAACAGGTATCGCACGCCATAGGTGTCGACACTCCCGCAGCGCAGCGTGCCGTAGCCCTTTTTCTGGCCGAACTGGCTTTCGACGGCATTATCATAGAAGTAGCCCCGGGCAAGTTCAAGTCGCCGGCGCGCACAGTGGTGGCCACAGGCGTGTTCTCGCGTAGAAGCAACGGCACAAACAGCGTAATCACCGATGAAGACGGCGAGCAGATTTTTGTGGCCGAGCGCAACAGCATGCACGCCCTCAACGGCGACCGTGTGGCTATCGAAGTTGCTGCCCGTGTGCCCGGCAAAGACCCCGAAGCGGTTGTAACCAAGATTCTGGAAAAGAACGAGCAGACATTCATAGGTACTCTAAAAGTCGACAAACACTTCGCATACCTGCTCACCGACAGCAAGTTTCTGGCAACCGACATATTCATCCCAAAGGCTAAGCTGCGCGGCGGACAGACCGGCGACAAGGCCGTGGTGAAAATCACCGAGTGGCCCGACGACGCCAAGAATCCGCGCGGCGAAGTTATTGATGTGCTTGGCGCAGCAGGCGATAACGACACCGAAATCAACGCCATCATGGCTGAATTCGGACTGCCCTACAAGTACCCGCAGTCGGTGGAGAAAGCCGCCGACAAAATCGATGCCGGAATCACCCCCGAGGTTGTGGCCGCCCGCGAAGACATGCGTCCGGTGACTACATTCACCATCGACCCCAAGGATGCCAAGGACTTCGACGACGCTCTTTCGATTCGCCGCCTGCTGAACGGCAATTACGAGGTGGGGGTTCATATCGCCGATGTGACCCACTACGTGAAGCCGGGCTCGATTATCGACCGCGAGGCAAGCGACCGCGCCACTTCGGTGTATTTGGTCGACCGCGTAGTGCCTATGCTGCCCGAGCATCTGTGCAACGGAATATGCTCGCTGCGCCCCGACGAAGACAAGCTCGCCTTCTCCGTGATTTTTGAAATGACTGAGCATGGCGATGTGGTGAACTCGCGCATAGCCCGCACAGTAATCCGCAGCAACCGCCGCTTTACCTACGAGGAGGCGCAGGAACGCATCGAAACCGGCGAAGGCGACTACGCTAAGGAAATAAACATACTCGACAAGATGGCCAAGGCACTCCGTGCCCGGCGCTACGAGAACGGCTCGGTGGAATTCGACCGCGCTGAAGTGCGTTTCGACATCGATGAAAACGGCCATCCTGTGAGTGTGTACTTCAAGGTATCGAAAGACGCCAACAAACTCATTGAGGAATTCATGCTGCTGGCAAACCGCCAGGTGGCCACTGTCATAGGCCAGCCGGTCGGCAAGAAGAAGGCCAAAGCCTTTGTATACCGTGTACATGATATGCCAGACCCCGGCAAACTCGCCGACCTGTCGTCGCTGGCGCGAAACTTCGGATACAAGGTAAAATCAACCGGTACGCCCCGCGATGTAAACCGCTCCATCAACCGTATGCTCTCCGACCTTAAAGGCAAGGGCGAGGAGAACTTTCTGTCGACACTGGCCATACGCTCTATGGCAAAAGCCATATACACCACCACTAACATAGGCCACTACGGACTCGGATTCGATTACTACACCCACTTTACATCGCCGATACGCCGTTACCCCGACATGATGGTACACCGTCTGCTCGAACGATATCTCAGCGGCGCACGCTCGGTAAACCAGGCCAAGCTCGAAGAAGCCTGCAAGCACTCGTCGGACATGGAGCAGCTCGCCGCCAACGCCGAACGCGCCAGCATCAAGTACAAGCAAGTAGAGTACATGCAGGACCATCTGGGCGAGGTATACTCCGGAATCATTTCAGGTGTGACAGAATGGGGCATATATGTGGAACTCGACGACAACAAGTGCGAGGGGCTGGTGCCTGTGCGCGACCTTGCCGACGACTACTACGACTTCGACGAGAAAAACTATTGTCTGGTAGGACGCCGACATAACAACCGCTATCGCCTCGGCGACCCTGTCAAGGTGCAGGTGGCACGTTGTAATCTCGAGCGAAAGCAGCTCGACTTCGCAATCGTAGACCCCAGGACAGGTGTTGCGGCAGGCTCGCTTGAATCGCGCGAAGGTGCAAAGGCTGCCTCCGACGCACTTCGAGGCAAGCGCAAAAGTCAGCGCAGTCGCCGCCGCCGTTAGTACGCCACATCTAAAAATGATACACAATGCCAAGTGCAACTATTGAAATAAATCGCCTGAAGGTATATGCTTACCATGGCGTCGGCGACCAGGAAACCAAAGTCGGCAACGATTTCGAAGTTTCGGTACATCTGGAGTACCCGTGTGATTATGCTATGAAAACCGACCGTCTGGGCTTTACCCTAAGTTATGCCGATGTGCTTGATGTGGTAATAAAAGAGATGCGGAAACCGTCGAAACTTCTTGAGAATGTAGTTTTTCGCATTCATTCGGTAATCATGTACCGTTTCCCGCGTGTAATAGGCGGCTCGATAACAGTGCTGAAGCTGCATCCGCCGCTAAGCGACCAGATGGAGTCATGTGGTTTTACCTATAAGTGGTAAGCCTCGAAAACACTGATATAGCATAAACGACGGACACCTGATTGGGGGTGTCCGTCGTTTATGCTATATTGGGGTTTGTTATGAGTAGGTAAAGTGGCGTCCGCCATGGCTGCGCATACGGTAATAGCACTTTCGCAGCGGACGTGTTATCAGCAACCAAGGCAGAGTGCAGAACAGACGTCGTCCGTTCAGAGCCTTCATAGCGCTGTGCCACCCGGCTACAAGCATCAGCAGCATAGCTATGCCTGTGACGGCCACAGTGCCGGCAGTGAGCCAGTTGCTGTGGTCGAATACCAGAGCCGCGGCAGCGGCGGCTATCCACAGCCACAGCAGCCAGGAACCGGTAACCATACGGCGGCGTGCGCCGTGGCGTATATATTTGCCGGTAAATGCGCGGCGTACGGCCTCTTCGGGATAAGTAATGTTGAATATGTCGCCGTCGAACCATACAAGCGAATCGTCGCTCAACTGCACGGCTGTATTGTCGGCGCGGGCAATCTCGTTGATAAAGATATCATCATCGCCGTGCTGGATATTCAGAGAGCGCGAGAAACCCTTGTTGTTGAAAAAGAGTTCGCGGCGATATGCCAGATTATGCTCCACACCCCGGTAAGGGTGGTGTCGTAAGGCGGCTGTAAGCCAGGTTACACAGTCGGCACAGAAATCGAACGAGCGGCGTCGGCGTCCGCGGGCGTTGTCTTCGCCCTCAGCCGGCACGGCCACACCGGTTACGACCTCAATGGCAGCATCGGTGTTGAACGGCCGCATCATTTCGGCCAGCCAGCGGTCTGATTCTATAATCGACAGAGCCGTGGTCAGTACCACCACCTCGCCTCGGGCCGCCTTCACGCCCAGAGTCAGAGCCAGTTTCTTGCGGCTGAGGCTGCGTGCGCCGTCGGGTGTGTGGGTTAGGTACAGGTTGCGGTGAGCCAACTGCAGAGAGTCGATATAGTCGCGTATCTGAGCCGATTCGCCTTCGTTTACCACAATAACCTCGTATTCACCCTCGTAATTCTGATTCAGGAGCGCCGGAACCAGACGTTCCAACCCGGTCAGTTCGTCGCGGCTGTACACAATCACCGAAGCCTTGGCGGCATTGACCTCCGGGTCGAGAGGCGACGCCTCCTCGTTGCAGTGCTTGCGCCAGCGGGCCACGCTGAAAAGCGGCACAGCGTAATATATACAGAACACAAGCGCTGCGAGCAGGCATGCTCCCAACAGCACATATACATGTATAGGCAAATATAAACTGAAATACATACTCTTTTGCGTGTTAGAAAAACATGCAAAGGTACGAAAAAAATTGCAAGCCTCTAAGAGTGTGTTTGAATTTAAATAGATTTTAGCCCTCCTGCCCAATATTTGTTAATGTTTTGGGAAAGTGGGGGGCTAAATGTTCCAAGTCCTTTACAGACCTAAGGCTGCGTATCGGAAACTTGTTCACACACCGGGGATGAACCCGTTGCGGCGGACCGTTTACGTTTCCATTACACGGTCTGCCATTCATTTTTCTTCTACAAACACTCTGATTGAGGGTTTGTTATGCCTCATTATGTTTAATTTGCTATAAATTCAAACACACACTAATCTATTTATGAATTATTTTTGTTAAATTTGCAGGATAATGAACAAGCCCAGACTGTATATTATCGCAGGCTGCAACGGCGCAGGCAAAACCACCGCTTCGTTATCCATCCTGCCAAAGGTGCTGAAGTGCCTGGAATTTGTAAACGCCGATGAAATTGCCAAGGGATTGTCGCCGCTGAACCCGTCGGAAGTGGCGATAGAAGCCGGCAGGCTCATGCTGCAGCGCGTCGAGGAACTTCTCGACCAACGGGCCACGTTCGCTATCGAGACCACCTTGGCCACAAGGTCGTACAAACGTCTTGTCGACCGGGCCCACGAACTCGGCTACCGCGTGCTGCTGCTCTTCTTCTGGCTCCCGTCGCCTGAAGTCGCCGAGCAGCGAGTGGCGGCCCGAGTAGCCTCCGGAGGCCACAATATCCCGAGCGATGTGATACACCGCAGGTATTGGCTGGGCATACGCAATCTGTTTTCTATTTTCGTCCCGATAGTCGACCGCTGGTCGCTGTACGACAACAGCATCTTCCTGCAGCCTGTGGTCGAACGCGGCATTGTTCGCGACAAACAGAAATTCAATCAGATTTTAAATTCATGAACGAAAAAGACGAAATAAAACTCTTCGACGATATTCGCGAAGGCATACTCGAAGCCCAGCGCGAAATGCTCATGCGCAAGGCTAAACTCGGCGAACTGGTGGTTGTGGCCGACGAGAACGGCGTGCCCTACTCCATCTCGGCCGACGAGGCCCTGAGATTGCTCGACAAAAGCTCATTCGACAAATTGAGCCGGAGATGCCATCCGGCGTAGACACATATTTTGTACCGGCTCAAAACAATGGATTTCAATCTTACATCGCAATACGAACCTACCGGCGACCAGCCGCAAGCCATAGCACAGCTTGTGGAGGGTGTGCGCGAAGGCGCTCCGGCACAGGTGCTGCTCGGCGTCACAGGCTCGGGCAAGACTTTCACTATGGCAAACCTGATTCAGCAGGTTAAAAAGCCAACTCTCATTCTAAGCCACAACAAAACCCTCGCCGCACAACTGTACAGCGAGTTCAAGCAGTTCTTTCCCGAAAATGCCGTAGAGTACTTCGTAAGTTACTACGACTATTACCAGCCCGAGGCATACATACCGTCGGCCGACAAGTATATCGAAAAAGACCTGATGATTAACGACGAGATTGACCGTCTGCGTCTGGCCACCACATCGGCCCTGCTCTCGGGACGCCGCGACGTGATTGTAGTGTCGTCGGTCAGCTGCCTCTACGGCATAGGTAATCCCGAAGACTTCCACGCCAACGTAATAGAGGTGAAAGTGGGCCAGAAAATAGCCCGCAACGCTTTTCTGCGTCAGCTGGTAGGCTCACTATACTCGCGCAACGAAGTCGAGAACTCGCGCGGCACATTCCGTGTCAAGGGCGATACCGTCGACATACGCCTGGCTTACGAGGAAATAGTGCTGCGCATTGTGTTCTGGGGCGATGAAATCGAATCGATATCGACATCGCACCCCGACGGCACCAACCTGGGCTCGCACGATGTGTTCAAGATTTATCCGGCCAACATTTTCGTGACATCGCCGGCCCGGCAGGCATCGGCCATTGCCCAGATTCAGCTCGACCTCGGCCAGCAGGTGGAATTCTTCAACCGCGAGGCTCGCGAACTCGAAGGCAAGCGCCTGTACGAACGTGTGACCTACGACGTGGAGATGATTAAAGAGGTTGGATATTGCTCGGGTATAGAAAATTACTCGCGGTACTTCGACGGACGACGCCCCGGCGAGCGCCCTTTTTGTCTGCTCGACTACTTCCCCAAGGATTTCCTCACCATAATCGACGAAAGCCATGTGACAGTGCCGCAGATTCGGGCCATGTACGGAGGCGACCTCTCGCGCAAGCAGAATCTGGTGGAATACGGCTTCAGGCTTCCGGCAGCGCTCGACAACCGTCCGCTGAAATTCGAGGAATTCGAGGCACTCACGCCGCAACTGGTGTATGTAAGCGCCACTCCGGCCGACTACGAGCTGCAACGCAGCGAAGGCATAGTGGTCGAACAGCTTATCAGACCTACCGGCCTGCTCGACCCGCTTATCAGCGTGCGTCCGTCGCTCAACCAGATTGACGACCTCGTAGAAGAGATAACACTGCGCAAGGAACGCGACGAGCGTGTGCTTGTGACCACCCTGACCAAGCGAATGGCCGAGGAACTGAACGACTATTTCATTCGTCTGGGCATACACACTGCTTACATCCACTCTGACGTCGACACCATGGACCGCATAAAAATTCTCGACGACCTCCGCGCCGGCAACTACGACGTGGTAGTGGGTGTGAACCTGCTGCGCGAGGGCCTCGACCTGCCCGAAGTGTCGCTCGTGGCGATTCTCGACGCTGACAAGGAAGGATTCCTGCGCAGCCACCGCTCGCTAACACAGACCGTGGGACGCGCGGCCCGAAACCTCAACGGACAGGTGATTATGTATGCCGACAAGATTACCGACTCCATGCAGCAGACCATCGACGAAACTGACCGCCGCCGAAAACTGCAGATGGAATACAACGAGGCCCACAACATCACCCCTACAGCCATTATCAAGGCTCGAAACGCTATAATAGGCAAAGAGGTGGACGAAGACGAACTTACCGCTCCAAGGCCCGGCAGACAGCTCAACGCCAAGGAGAAACGGCAGGTCAAGGAAAAGGTCGCGAAAAGCGCTCCGACGCCCATGCCGTACATCGAGGAATTCGACAACTCGGCAAACATTGCCGCAGACCCCGTTGTGGCATATATGAATCCGGCGGAAATGCAGCGCACCATCAACCTGATGCGCCAGAACATGCTCAAGGCCGCAAAGGAAATGGAATTCATGGAAGCAGCACGCCTGCGCGACGAAATTTTGAAACTCGAACAACGTCTTGCCGAAATTAGCAATGCAGCAAATTGATTACAACCGTCTTACCCCCGAGTTCTGGCTGCCGACATCGGTCAAGGAAATGAAAGCACGGGGCTGGGACTATGTCGACGTGGTGCTCTTCAGCGGCGATGCCTATGTCGACCACCCCTCGTTCGGTGCCGCCGTAATCGGACGCACTCTCGAAGCCGCCGGATACCGTGTGGCGATAGTTCCGCAACCCAACTGGCGCGACGACCTGCGCGACTTCCGTAAATTCGGACGGCCGCGCCTGTTTTTCGGCGTATCGGCCGGTGCCATGGATTCGATGGTAAACCATTATACCGCCAACCGGCGCCTGCGCTCCGACGACGCCTATACCCCGGGCGGCAAACACGGCATGCGCCCCGACTACCCCACTGTAGTCTACAGCACTATTCTCAAAGACATATACCCGGATGTGCCGCTGATAGCAGGCGGAATCGAAGCCTCGCTGCGGCGTGTGTCGCACTACGACTACTGGCAGGACAAACTGCGCCCGTCGATTATACTTGACGCGCCTGTAGACCTTATCAGCTACGGCATGGGCGAGAAAACCATGCTCGAGATTGCCCGCCGTCTTGATGCCGGCGAAGACATAGGCAGCATGACCGACCTGCGCCAGACGGTAGTACTGTTGCCCATCGAGGCCATGCCCGCCGAAAGCGACAGCCGGAACATTGTGCTGCATTCATTCGAGGACTGCCTGCGCACGCCCAGACACCAGTCGGAGAATTTCCGCCACGTCGAGGAACAGAGCAACTGCCTCGACGGAGGAGCCACCCTGTGGCAGCGCTGCGGCAAAAAGGCCGTGAAGGTGAACCCCATGCACCCGGCCATGACCCAGGGCGAAATCGATGCTTCGTTCGACCTGCCATACACCCGCCTGCCACACCCGCGCTATAAAGGCAAACACATACCGGCCTACGACATGATACGCCACAGCATAAACCTGCACCGAGGCTGCTTTGGCGGCTGCGCTTTCTGCACCATATCGGCCCACCAGGGCAAATTCATAGCTTCGCGCTCCAAGGAATCGGTTATGCGCGAGGCGCGCCAAGTGGTGCGTATGCCCGATTTCAAGGGCTACATCAGCGACCTCGGAGGCCCATCGGCCAACATGTATGCCATGGCCGGACGCAACCGCAAGGCATGCGCCGCCTGCCGGCGCCCGTCGTGTCTGCATCCAAAGGTATGTCCGAATCTGAACACCGACCACAGGCCGCTACTCGACATCTACCATGCCGTCGACGCTCTGCCGGAAGTGAAGAAATCGTTTATAGGCAGCGGCGTCCGATACGACCTGGCCATGCACCGCTGCGGCGAGCATGATATCGACCGAGCATCGTCGCGCTATATCGACGAGCTCATCGAGCACCATGTGTCGGGTCGCCTAAAAGTAGCGCCCGAGCATACATCCGACGAAGTACTCGATGTGATGCGCAAGCCGTCGTTCACGCTTTTCCACGACTTCAAGCGCCGTTTCGACCAGGTGAACCGCCGCTGCGGTCTGCGCCAGCAGCTTATACCCTACTTCATATCGAGCCATCCGGGCTGCCACGAAACCGACATGGCCGAACTGGCTGTGGAAACCAAACAGCTCGACTTCCGTCTGGAACAGGTGCAGGACTTCACCCCCACCCCCATGACTGTAGCAACCGAAATTTATTTCAGCGGCTACCATCCTTACACAGGCCAACGGGTGTATTGCGCGCACTCACAGCAGGAAAAACTGGCGCAGCGCCGCTACTTCTTCTGGTACGACCGCAAACAGCAGCCCGATATCCGCCGCAGCCTCCTGCGCCTTCACCGTCCCGACCTAATCAAAAAGTTGGGGATGTGAGTCAGAATTGGTCAAGCACAAATGGTTTAGCGGCTTCGACCCCCAGGCCGAAGAGTGCGTAATCGTAAAATACGGGGTCGTGCGGACGCATGGCCCTGAGTTCGGCCGTGAGCATTTCCACGGCTTTGCGGTCGGCGCTGGCTCGTGTAAGCAGCCCCAGACCGGTGGCTGTGCGTATTACATGCACATCGAGGGGTATACGCAAGCTTTCCTGGCTGATGCTGCTCCAGATTCCGAGGTCGACAATGCCGTCGGTGCGGACAAGCCAGCGCAGGGCCATGTTGAGGCGTTTCAGGGCGGTTGTATTGAGGTTCAGCGGCAGGCAACGGCTATCGCCTTTTCCGCCATTGGCTTCGGCCAGACATTGGTTGATGCCCTCGGCCAGCTTTACGGCCGGATAATCGGCCTGCCCTGCCCCGATGCTCCGGGCGAAATCGTCGAGTGTGACATGGCGGCTGTAGATAAGCCTCAGGCCGCGCATCCAGTGCTGCAGATTGTCGCTGAAAAATGTACGGTGAATATTCTGCCGCGGCAGGTCTTCGTAGCCCTGATCCATCATGTAGCAGTACGGCTGCATGTCCATGAGCGCGAACATTCGCTGAGCGTCGCGTATAATCATGCTGCGCTTTCCCCATGCGATGGTAGCGCTGAGCAAGGCTGCGATCTCGATGTCGCGCCGGTCGGAGAACATGCGCGGAAACTGCACGGGATCGTCGCCGATGAATTCCGGCGAGTTTATGCGGGCTGCATGGAAGTCGAGCAGCTCTTTGATTTCAGATTTTTCCATTACGGCAGAATTATAATGTGTAATAAAAAAAAGAACGGCGGATTCTCACGAACACGCCGTCATAAACCAATTTTTCTCTTGTGTGGGGTGAACAGAGGGTCTCGAACCCTCGACCTTCGGAACCACAATCCGACGCTCTAACCAACTGAGCTATGCTCACCATGTATTTTGTAGCGGGACCGAGAATTGAACTCGGGACCTCCGGGTTATGAATCCGACGCTCTAACCAACTGAGCTATCCCGCCCTTTTGCGAGTGCAAAGTTACAACGTTTTTTTGGTTTGTGCAAATTTTTGACGATTTTTTTTCAAAAAAAATAGCTCCCGCCTTGCGCCGGGAGCTATCGACAGAAGAGTCGAACATATTAGCTGATATAGATAACTGTGTATACTAATGTGTGTTATGCTTGAGAAAATTCTACAATTGGCATTACGTAGGATTTAGAAATTCCACTGACAGGCAATCATGCGCAGGTTAGGACAAGCGGTGGTGCGCAAATCGGTAATGTAGTTGTAGCGGCAGTTGATGTATGTCAGAGCCTGGTCGAACGATACGTCGAGCATCTGCAGTTGGTTGTTGTTGCAGAGCACTCGCTGCAGGAATGTCTGGTTGGAAAGCGACAGCTGGGTAAGGTCGTTGTAGCTGCAATCCACAAACTGTAGATTGGGGCAGTTGTCGACGGTAAGGCTGGTAAGGTCGTTGTAGCTGCAGACAAGGTCGAGCAGGTTCTTGCAGTCGCGCAAGCCAAGGGTAGTCATGGAGTTGTCGGAGCAGATAAATGTACTCAGCGATGGCAGTCCGCTTACAATCATCGAGTTGATGCGGTTGTCGTCGATATTGAGGTTCTGCAGGTCGGTTACACCGCTGAAGGTTATACTGGTAAGCTTGTTATAGCCGCAGTACAGATTTTTGAGGGCGGTACAGTTTGTAATCGACAGGTTCTCGAGCAAGTTCGACTGACAGTTGAGAGTCTTGAGTGTCGACGAGTTTGAAAGGTCGAGGTTGACCATACGGTTTGCAGCCACGTTGAGGCTTGTCAGCAAGGGCGAGCCGCCGAGTTCGATTTCGGTAAGGTAGTTGTTGTTGACTGAGAGTTTCTGCAATGCGGAGCAACCCTGTGCATCGAATTCATTGAGGCGGTTGCGCGATGCGTTGAGTTCGGTAAGCGCTGTGGAGCCCTTGACGGTGAGAGCGGTGATTTTATTGCGCGATACATCAACCTTGGTCAGTGCGGTAAAGCCCGAGAGATTGAGTGTGCCGGCAAGATGTTTGTCTTTCCACTCTATCGCGGTTATATGGCCCCCTTCGACAGTAACGCCCTCCCAGGTGGCAGGATTACCGGTATCGGTGATTTTCAGGGCCTGTGCGTTGGTGGCATCTTTTTCTGCTGGTTCCGAAAGGAACACCTGAAGTTGTTTGAGCTCGGATTTATTGATTTTCTGAGCAAAGACTGCTACACTGGCAAGCGCAACAGCTAATAGTAAAGCGACTCGTTTCATTTTGTATAAATTATTAGTGTGTCATAAAAGGATGAATTCCTGTATGTCCGGCGGTATTCTTTATTTTCCGGCCTTTATGACTTTAGAACAACGCAGTCGCGGCGATGGTTTAATAATTTTAAAATAAATTGGTTTAATATATAGAAAGTGTTGCGAACCGACTCCGAAATGTCGGTTCGCAACACTTTACTGTGGCTGGTTAAGTTTCAGATAGGTCAACGGTCGGACGCGGCAATCTTGCGGCGCAGACAGTCGTTGAACTCGGTGGCCGACAGCAGCTCGTCGGTGGTGAGATGCATGCGGTAACGCCAGTAGTGGCGCGGATTGGCCGGTACGTTGATTTGCTCTTCGAGCGGATTTTCACGGCGCAGTTTGCCGTCAATCGAGAGCCAGTCCTGCAACGGCAGTATGCACAGCATCGAAGGCGACTTGAGTTGCTGGTCAATAATTCGGTCGCACACCCATGGCTCGGCAAAGTACGGAGCTGCGCCCTGGCAGTGAAGTACGTCGTTGTAGTAGCTCTGGATTTTGTCGCGGTTCTCTTCCCACCACTGGCGTATGCCGCCCATGTCGTGGGTTGAGGTGGTGCATACAGAGTAGTACGGGTAGCTCCAGGTGTTGCCGAAGGCGGTATGGGGGTCTTTGGGCATACGCTGTATTTCGAGCGACAGAATCTCCAGATTGGACATCACGGCGGGCACACAGTCCGGAATCATGCCCAGGTCTTCGGCGCAGCACAGCATGTTGGTGGCCGAAATCAGCGGAGGCAGCTTCCACATAGCCTTGCCATACCAGAAGTCGTTGTGACGGCGGTAGTAGAAGTCGTTGTACAGGCGGTCGAAGCACCAGCGCTCGTAATCGTTGAGCGACCTGTATATATAGGTAAACTGTGCCGATATACGCGGGTGGTATTTGCCTTTTTCGTATGGGTCTTCGACAAAGAGCACATCGTCAATCAGGCCCAGCAGACCGTTGCAAAGGCGGGTGTTCTTATCGTCGGCGGGCTGAGTGGCGAAGTAGTCGGACACCTGACGCTGTGTGGCGAACTCGGCCTTGAGCTTGTAGCGGCCATAGCCCGCAGAGTTCATAAAGCGGTCCTTGGCTTCTTCGGTATACTCGCCGAAGAAATCGCCCAGGAAATGATCCATTATATATGGTGTGGTCTGCAGGTCTACGTCGATCCAGAAGTCGTAGTTGTACTTGAGTTCGTCGGTGGTATAAGGCAGGGCCGGATTGAACACTCCCAGCAGGCCGTGGAGCGCCGACATCGGAATCTGCCATATTCTGAAGAAGCCCAGAACATGGTCGATACGGTAGGCATCGAAGTATTCCGACATTTTGCGGAAGCGCTCTTTCCACCACGCGAAGCCGTCGCGGTTCATCTCCTCCCAGTTATAGGTGGGGAAGCCCCAGGTCTGGCCGAGGACCGAGAAGTCATCGGGCGGTGCTCCGGCCTGGCAGTCCATATTGAACAGGCGGGTGTTCACCCAGGCGTCGACACTGGTACGCGAGATGCCTATGGGTATATCGCCCTTAATGGCCACGCCTTTGCTGTGCGCGTAGTCGCGCACATGGCGCAGCTGCTTGTCGAGGTTGTACTGTATGTAACATACAAAGTCGATTTCGGCGCGGTTCTGTTTTACAAACTTGTCGAGCATGTCCTGGCTGTAGGCTGCGTATTCGCCCCAGAAGCTGAAGTCGGGTGTGCCGAAGCGGTCGCGCAGCACACAGAATGCCGCGTATGGCAGCAGCCAGGTGGCGTTGCGCTTCACAAATGATTTGAATTCGTCGGAGGCCACTACCCTGGCACCGTCCTGGGCATATATCTCGCGGCAGAATTCAATCTTGCCTTTATTTACTCGCTCGTAGTCCACTTCCTTGAGGTCGTTGAGCTCGCGGGCCAAAGTGTCGTAGTATTTCTGACGCTCCTTGTCGGCCAGTGTACCAAGCTCGCCCAGGCGCATATACATTGGGTGCAGGGCAAAGCAGCTGTTGGCATTGTAAGGATACGAGTCGGTCCATGTATGGGTCATGGTGGTGTCGTTAATGGGCAGAATCTGCAGGAATGTTTGTCCGGTGGCGGCCAGCCAGTCGATTATTTTTTTCAGATCCATGAAGTCGCCCACACCGAAGTCGTCGTCGCTTCGCACGGCAAACACCGGAATAGCCGTTCCCGCCCCCTTCCATGGGGCCAGCGGATTGATAAAGCGCATGCCGCTGATGGTAGTAATGCTGTCCTTATCGGGTGTCACGCCGAGCCGGCGGTTGTTGCCGCCCTCCCATGCCACAAGTTCTCCGGCTTGGTCGAGAATCAGGAACTTATATTCCGAACCGGCCTTAAGGTCTTTGGCATCAACATTGACCTCCCATTCGGGGAAGTTTGCATCGCACATGGGCACAGCCTTTGCAGGATTCCAGTCGCCAAGAGCCGCCGAAGCGCCACAAATGGCCAGAGTCTGGCCGGTCTTAATCATCGGAGCGGTGACACGAATGTTCAGGAAACCGCTTTTCGGGGTCAGTGCCTTGCTGCGGTTCTGACGATGACAGATGCAATCGGTAAAGGCCGACGAATAATAAGGTTTATCCCAAGGCTGATCCTGCCAACGGTCGCAAATATGGAAATTCTTTACATTTCGGCCACGTATAAAGCGGTGGGGATCACCCCACTCTTCTTTTAAGCCGCCATTCTCATGGCGTACGAAATAGCGGTATTCAAACTCACGGGTATCATCAGGGACTTCGACTTCGGTCGACCAGGCTTCGGTGCCGCGGAGAGTCAGTTTCACCGCTGCCGACATATCGCCCGAACCAAGAGCCTGAAGATTACCTGTCACGTAGACAGATTCTCCCCAATTGGTTCGATAGTCGATGTTGAATGTCAATTTCATTTGCACTATATTTTATTATTAATCAATCATTTGCAGCTATATCACAGCTACCGCCATCTTAAGAATCACAAAACGGGGAACCATGACTTGCCGTTTCAAGGCATAAATTTACACATTTTTTCATTAACATTCCAAAATTATTATCACAAATTTAACAAATATATCATAAACATCGGATAAACATCGGATAAACCATCGGATAATAAGGTTACATGTAGCAGCATAGGATTCTCGCGTGATTGCTTTAAGCATCGCATAATCACCAAACAGGCGAAATGTTTTCGTGTATCATCTTTTTTTTGTAATTTTGCAATTCAAACATTACTATATCATTTGCTATGGCAACCCAGGATAATTCAGGCCGTCAGGTTCGCGTGCGCTTCGCGCCGTCGCCCACAGGCCCTCTGCACATAGGCGGTGTCCGTACCGCTCTCTATAACTACCTTTTTGCCCGCCGCAATGGCGGCAAGATGATTCTCCGTATCGAGGATACCGACTCTCAGCGCTTTGTGCCCGGAGCGGAAGATTATATCAACGAGGCTCTCGCATGGCTGGGCATAGGCATTGACGAGGGCGTGCGCGAAGGCGGCCCTTACGGTCCTTACAAACAGAGCGAACGCCGCGACATATACCGCGAGCATGTGAAACTGCTGCTCGATGCCGGCAAGGCTTATCTGGCTTTCGATACTCCGGACGAGCTGGCAAAAGTGCGAGCCGAGAAGCCGAACTTCCAGTACGACGCCTCTACTCGCATGCAAATGCGCAACTCGCTCTCACTCCCGGCCGACGAAGTTCAGCGACTGCTCGACTCCGGCGCACAGTATGTGGTGCGCTTCAGAATCGAGCCGGGACGCGACGTGGAAGTCAACGACCTTATCCGCGGCAAAGTTGTGATTAAGAGCGACATCCTCGACGACAAGGTTCTATACAAAAGCGCCGATGACCTGCCGACATACCACTTGGCCAACATCGTCGACGACCACCTGATGCTAGTGTCGCATGTAATCCGTGGCGAAGAATGGTTGCCTTCGGCTCCACTGCACGTGCTGCTGTACGAAGCATTCGGCTGGGCCGATACCATGCCCGAGTTCGTACACCTGCCGCTGCTGCTGAAACCAGACGGCAAAGGCAAACTCAGCAAACGCGACGGCGACCGGCTTGGCTTCCCGGTATTCCCGCTACTATGGACTGACCCGGCAAGCGGCAACATATCGTCGGGGTACCGCGAAAGCGGCTATCTGCCCGAGGCTGTGGTAAACTTTCTAGCCCTGCTGGGCTGGAATCCCGGTGACGATACCGAAATTATGGACATGGATACACTTATAGCCAAATTCTCGCTCGACCATTGCTCCAAAGCTGGAGCACGCTTCGCATTCGAAAAGGGCAAGTGGTTCAACCACACCTATCTGCAAGCCATGCCCGACGCCGAACTGGCCAAAATGTTCCGTCCGGTACTCCGCCGCCACGGCGTTGACGACAGCCTCTATACCGACGCTCAGCTCACACGCATCACCGGTATGGTAAAAGACCGTATCAACTTTGTGGAAGACCTATGGGAACAGTCCGGCTTCTTCTTTGAAGCTCCCGCCGAGTACGACCCCAAGGCCGTGAAGAAACGCTGGAGCGAAGACACCCCGCGCATAATGGGCGAACTTATCGAACAGCTCCGCGCACTGCCTTCGTGGGAAAGCAAAGCTGCCGAAGAACGTATTCTCGGATGGATTAACGAAAACGGCTACCACATGGGCAATGTCATGAATGCCTTCCGTTTGGCTGTAGTAGGCGCCTGCCGCGGCCCGCACATGTTCGACATCACCGAAATACTGGGTGCCGACGAAACCATAGCCCGCATAAACAGCGCTATAGAAAATGTCAAACCCGCTGTATAACATAGCGCTCCACTCATACGCCGGGGCAGCCCGGCTGGCCGCCATCCGTTCGCCTAAAGTGAGCGAGATGCTGCGCGGCCAGCGGGACTGCCTCGACAGCCTTAATTCAGTACGCGCCGCCAAGGCTCCGGAAGGCTTTGACTATTGGTTTCATGCGGCGTCGCTGGGCGAGTTCGAGCAGGCGCGCCCGGTCATCGATGCTATCAAAGAACGCAGACCCGGCACTACGGTACTGCTCAGCTTCTTTTCCCCCTCGGGCTACAAGGTGCGCCATTCGTGGCCCGGCGCCGATGCGGTGGTGTACCTGCCATTCGACACTCCGGGGCGCGTACGACGCTTTCTCGACGCCGCACAGCCCCGTAGGGCTATATTCGTCAAATACGAATTCTGGGCCAACTATATCGGCGAACTCAGCCGCCGCAATATTCCCACATATATTATATCGGCCATATTCCGCGAAAGCCAGCGCTTCTTCAAGCCATGGGGCGGATTCTGGCGCGACGTGCTCGGCAAATTCGACCACCTGTTTGTGCAGGACGGCAATTCGCTCGAACTGCTGCGCGGCATAGGCCTCGGCGACCGTACCACCGTGGCGGGCGACACCCGCTTCGACCGTGTGGCCCAGATTCGCTCGCAGGCCCGCCACCTGCCCGAAATCGAAATCTTTACCGCAGGCAGCCGCTTTACCCTTGTGGCAGGCAGCTCATGGCAGGCCGACGAGCAATACTATATCCCCTGGCTACACTCGCACAGCGAGGTCAAGGCTATCATAGCGCCCCACGAATTCGACGACCGCAGGCTGGAACTGCTGCGTCGGTCGCTTGGCACGCAACACACAGTACTGCTGAGTGAATTGAAAGCCGACCCGGCCAAAGCCGATGGCTGCCGCTACCTTATTATCGACTGCTTCGGGCTACTCAGCAGCATATACCGCTACGGCAACATTGCCCTCATCGGTGGCGGATTCGGCTCAGGCATACATAATATCAACGAAGCCGCTGTGTACGGTATACCGGTGATATTCGGCCCGAACAACCACAAATTCCGCGAGGCCGCCGAACTGCAGGCCTGCGGCGGCGGATTCTGCTACGACGGATCAGCCTCGCTGGCGTCAAAACTCGACACTCTTCTCTCCAACTGCGCGGCACTGGAGGTTGCCGGCAAAGCCGCCGGCGAATACATTGCCACTCACACCGGAGCAACTGATATTATACTTCAACACTTTTTATGATTAAAATCGGAATCATGGGCGGCTCATCCCACATTGCCGGTGAACTTCTCCGCCTCCTCATCCATCACCCCGACGCCGACATTGTGTGGGTCAACTCTCGCAGTATGGCAGCCGGAGCAATCTCCGACGTTCATGCCGGCATGCATGGCGATACCGACCTGCGATTCACCCCCGACTACAACCTGACGGCGGTCGACCTAATCTTCCTCTGCTCCACTCCGGGCGAAACCGAGGAGTTTATCAACGAAAATCCGCAGCTGCCCGAGAATCTGAAACTGATTGACCTGAGCGGCTACACCAGCGGGCACAGCGACTTCATATACGGTCTGCCCGAGCTATACCGCAAACCTATGGTACGCGGAGGCTCGCGGGTAGCTGTACCCGGAGCCATGGCCACAGCACTGCAGCTGGCCCTACTGCCTCTGGCCAAGAACCTTATGCTCAACAGCGAGATATTCGCCACCGGCATTACCCCCCAGTCCGACCGCCCGGCTATGCCAAACTTCGCCGCTGCTGCCGGCAACATATGCCTCGACCGTCCGCTGCGCCATCCGCAGGCCGAGGAAGCAATGGCCAGACTGTCGACACTACAGACCAGCTACAGCGCGCCCTTGCAGCTGGTAAGCATGCGCGGACCACAGCCCCGCGGCACCATGGTGAGCCTGCTGCTCGACTGCGCCACCGACCTACAGCACCTGCGTGAAATCTACGACGAATTCTACCACGACCACAGCTTTGTGTACATAATTGACCGACCTGTAGAACTTAAAGATGTGATAAACACCAACAAATGCGTGATTTATCTGCAAAAGTTCGACGGACGCCTGCTGATTACGGCAGCTGTCGACAACTTCCTCAAAGGTGGCGCCGGCACAGCCGTACACTGCATGAACCTGCTGTTCGGACTGGCCGAACGCACAGGCCTGACACTAAAGACCTCGAGCTATTTCTGATGTTACCGTAGCGATACCATTATGACCAGCGAAAACCAATCTTCCGTCCCGCGCCGCAAAGTGTCGGTGATGATACCATGCTACAACGAGCACTCGGTACTGCCATTGCTGTTCGCTCGCATGAACGAATTCATAAACACCATGCCAGGCTACGACTGGGAAATTCTGATGGTGAACGACGGCTCCTCCGACGACTCCATGATGCAGATTATGCAGATGCACATACGCGACCGCCGCTGGCAGTACGTAGACCTCTCGCGCAACTTCGGCAAAGAAGTGGCCATGATGGCAGGGCTGGACTATGTTACCGGTGACTGTGTGGTGATTATGGACGCCGACCTGCAGGACCCGCCCGAACTCATACCCGAAATGCTCCGCTACTGGCAGGAGGGCTACGACGACGTGTACGCCACACGCCGAAGCCGTGGAAAAGAGTCGTGGCTCAGACGCCGCCTGAGCCTCAGCTACTACAGCCTGCTGCAGCGCACCACCCACATACCGGTGCTGCAGAACGCCGGCGATTTCCGTCTGCTCGACCGTATCTGCATCGACGCCCTGCGCAGCATGCGCGAGGTACAGCGCTACACCAAAGGCCTGTTTACGTGGATAGGATTCCGAAAAAAAGAGATAACCTTCGACCGCGCCGACCGTGCCGCAGGCCAGACCCACTGGAACTTTTGGAAACTACTGGCACTGGCCATCGAAGGCATTACAAGCTACACCACCATACCGCTGCGCATCAGCACTGTGGTCGGATTCGTAACCTCAATCGGCGCTTTCATTGCCACAATATACTTCCTGCTCAAAACATGGCTGTTGGGCGACCCCGTACAAGGCTTCCCCACACTTGTGATATTGATTCTGTTTCTCGGCGGCGTGATTCTGCTCAGCCTTGGCATCATGGGCGAATACATAGGCCGTATATTCAACGAAACCAAAGGACGCCCGGCATACTTCGTGCAGCAGACATCATACGACAGCAACCACAGACGTCGGCGCACCGAAAACGAAAATAACTCTCAGCGCAACTGACATTATACCGTTTGTTCAGACTTTTTAAATATTATAAGTCTATACAGACTTTATTAATCTTAACGTAAGTCAAAACAAATCATACTCTGATATAATTTTATTACATTTGCGCAGTTAATAACAAAACAGCTAACATGAAAACTGCTCTTATTACCGGTATTACCGGACAAGATGGATCATACCTTGCAGAATTTCTGCTCGAAAAAGGCTACGAAGTACACGGCATAATACGCCGCAGTTCAAGTTTCAATACCGAACGCATCGAACACCTCTACCTCGACGAATGGGTGCGCGACATGCACCGCCGCCGGCTGCTGCACCTGCACTACGGCGACATGACCGACTCGTCGTCGCTAATCCGCATCATAGCGCAGGTTAACCCCACCGAAATATATAACCTGGCCGCACAGAGCCATGTAAAAGTGTCGTTCGACGTACCCGAATACACCGCCGATACCGACGCTGTAGGTACACTGCGCCTGCTTGAGGCTGTACGAATACTGGGCAAGGAAAAACAGTGCCGCATCTATCAGGCATCCACATCGGAACTCTTCGGCAAAGTTCACGAAGTGCCCCAAAGCGAAACCACTCCCTTCCACCCGCGTTCGCCATACGCGGTAGCAAAGCTTTACTCCTTCTGGATTATGAAGAACTACCGCGAAAGCTACGGCATGTACACCACCAACGGCATACTCTTCAACCACGAAAGCGAACGCCGGGGCGAAACATTTGTGACTCGCAAGATTACCCTCGCTGCCGCACGCATAGCAGCCGGCAAACAGGACAAACTTTACCTGGGCAACCTCGACGCACGCCGCGACTGGGGCTATGCTCCCGACTACGTGGAGTGCATGTGGCTGATAATGCAGCAGCCCGAACCCGATGACTATGTGATTGCCACCGGCGAATACCACTCAGTACGCGAATTCGCCACCCTGGCATTCAGCTACGCAGGCATAAATCTGCGCTGGGAAGGCAAAGGACTCGACGAAAAAGGCATTGACATCGCCACCGGGCGAGTACTCGTCGAAGTCGATTCCAGATTCTTCCGCCCGGCAGATGTGGAAGAACTCCTCGGCAATCCGGCCAAAGCACGCGAACGCCTGGGCTGGAATCCAACAAAAACTCCATTCAACGAACTCGTCCGTCTGATGGTTGAATCCGACATGAAGGCCATAGCCAAATAATCATGGATAAAAACGCAAAAATATACATAGCCGGACACCGCGGCCTGGTAGGCAGCGCTATATGGCGCAACCTGCAGCAACGCGGCTACAACAACCTTGTAGGACGCACACATGCCGAACTCGACCTGCTCGACCCGGTGGCCGTGCGCGATTTCTTCGACAGCGAACGACCCGATGCAGTTGTACTCGCGGCTGCACACGTGGGCGGCATCATGGCAAACTCGACGTATCGCGCCGACTTCATTTACCGCAACCTGCAGATTCAGCAGAACGTAATAGGCCAGGCCTGGAGCCACGGCGTAAAACGCCTGCTCTTCCTCGGCTCTACCTGCATATACCCTCGCGAAGCCAATCAGCCCATAACCGAAGACCAGCTGCTGACATCGCCACTGGAATACACCAACGAGCCGTACGCCATTGCCAAAATAGCCGGCATGAAACTGTGCGAGTCGCTCAACCTGCAGTACGGCACCGACTACATATCGGTAATGCCTACCAACCTCTATGGCCCCAACGATAATTTCCACCTCGAAAATTCTCATGTGCTGCCGGCCATGATACGCAAAATGCATCTGGCCAGACTGCTACGCGCTGCCGACTTCGATGCCCTGAGGGCCGACATTCGCCTGCGCCCGGTAAGCGGCCTCGACATCGACACCGCAACCGAGGCACAGATAAGCGCCCGTCTGGCCGAATTCGGCATCTACCCCGACCGGCTCGAACTCTGGGGCAGCGGTAAGCCGCTGCGCGAGTTTCTTTGGAGCGAAGACATGGCAGATGCGTCGGTATACGCGCTGCTGAACATCCACTTCAGCGACCTCATGCCTGCCGACCCCTCCGAACCGGTGCGCAACACACATATCAACGTAGGCACAGGCATCGAACTTACCATAGCCGAGCTTGCCGAGCTTGTGCGTCGGACTGTAGGTTTCGACGGTGAGATACGCTGGGATTCATCGAAACCCGACGGCACCATGCGCAAGCTGTGCGATGTAAGCAAACTCCACTCACTCGGCTGGCGTCACACCGTTGAGCTTCCGCAGGGAGTCGACATGCTGTACAAGTGGTATCTCGGCCAGGACTGAAATTAGATTTAAAAAAATCGCCTGAAAAATTTGGCAGTTCCAAAAAAACTCCGTAAATTTGCATCGCAAACAAAAAATGATGGCGATTTAGTGTAGTGGCCTAGCACGCCACCCTCTCAAGGTGGAGACTCGGGTTCGATTCCCGAATTCGCTACAAAAGCTGAGCTTCCGCTCAGCTTTTTTTGTATCCGGTAGCAACGGCGGCCCACATTCGTTCATTATATGTAAGTTGCGACGGCGGCCCGCCGTCGTTCACCAGGCGATGCATGTATACACGCACAGAGTTTGGGTCAAAAGAAACCGGAGAACCATAGTATTTATAAGCGATTAAACATCAGCATACTATGGTGCTATGGAAGGCTATGGCCCTTTGGTTTCTTTTACGAACCTAATAACGGATTGAGGCAAAATACCCCTTGCCTGCGGGTGACGGCTGGACGCCGTCACAACTGCTAAATCTCAAACACTTCATCCTGCTGCTTATTGATTAATGACACAAAAAGCAGTATCACGGCAAACACAATGGGTGTAATATACCACCAATGGTTCAGGGCCTTCATAGAGCCGATAATCAAAAAGTACAAAGTAAACGCGCCACTTATATTTGACAGCCGGTTGTTGATGACTATATATTTCGGCTTCTTTATCCACAACCATAGTGAATATCCTAAAAAGAACAGCATAGCCAAGGAGCTGCACAAAAGCGGCAGCAACACAAAACCGGTGTAATTCGGCTCAAGCCGAAAACCCGGTGCATGTAATTTCTCGGAAAGTGTTAAATTTGTAGCATGAAAACCGCAGATGCAATATGGATGTGCCTGCCCGAGGGCATGGACGAACTATTTGAGATGGTGCGCTTCGAGCGCACGGA